>NZ_DAOTWH010000306.1:0-20105 GCF_034435895.1 Chloroflexus sp. | reverse complement strand
GCTTGGTGTGGCCGCGCCAGCCGCGCCGCGTCCGCGAGCGCACGGAGCAAGCGTTGCGCCGGCTCACACCGGGGTTGATTGGCTTTATCCGCGTTGCCCTTGGCAGTTTTGAAGCGCCGAGCATGCTCTTGCGCCGTTACTGCACACAGGCTGCGCCGCGCCAAGCGCCGATGCGCGAAGTAGTTGCCGCCGCGATCGAACTCGGTGAAGAGCAGCGTATGCGGCCCTTCGCGGCGCTAGCCGAGGTGGCCCGTCGCTATCGTTGCCGCGAGCTGATCGATGCCACCGCTGCGCTGGCCCAAGCCGAAGCTGAAGGCACGCCGGTTGAGATGGTGCTAGCCGCCCAACAACAAACCCTCGAAGCGTTGTTGCAAGGCGAGTTCCGCCGTCTCATTCGCCGGCGCACGATGTACCTGCTCTTGTTCGCCGCGATCAGTCTGGTGGTCGGGATTTTGCTCAACTTGCTCTTTGTGATGGTGGTGGGCAGTGAGGTATTTGCGTTGTGGTGATATCGATACAAGTGCGGCAGTTTAGCTGCCGCACTCGATATCAATGTTTACTTGCCGGCCCGGTACTTTAACAACCAGAGAATCAGCTTGCTGAAGTCGCTGCCGGCTCAATCTGGTAACTTAGCCAGACCATGCCTGAGTGTTCATACCAGCGTTGCTCAGTGAGCGTGAGCCGGCGTGATGGCCCCGGCGCGGGCAAGAATGGAATGCCGCCGCCCAATAACACCGGCGTGATGGCCAGCTCGATTGTGTCAACCATATCCAATTCTAACAGATGGCGAAACAGCTCGCCGCCGCCAAACAGCCAGATGTCTTTGCCGGGACGCTGGCGCAACGGTTCGATCGCGTGACGGCTCAGCTCGTTGATGATGGTCACGTGCGGATAGTCAACCGCCGCGAGCGTGGTCGAGACCACGACTAGCTCTTTCCCGGCGTACAACTGGCCATATTCCGGATCGGTAAGCGATAAGCCGGCAAAGGTCTTGCGCCCCATCAAGAGGGTGTCGAATTCAGCAAACAATGCGCCGAAATCAATCTCCGGCTCAGCCGGAATCCAACTAATATCGCCTTGCGGCCCAGCAATATACCCGTCAAGACTACAAGCCACCTGATACCGGATCCGGCGCATATTCAATCTCCTCGTAGCTTCCCTATCTGCCCGCTCCCTGCCTCTCGGGTGTGATCACCGGCAACGCCGCCTCGATCGCTGGATCGAGCGTGAGCTGGGTGCGATGCACCCAGCCTTCTTGCTGGCGGGGGTTGATGATCCGGATCCAGACCCCATCGGCGCTCCGCCCAAGCAGGAACACGGTTTCATAGGCATGGATCTGATCCAACACCGTGCCTTTCAAGGTTGGCTCGGCCCGCACGTTGCCGCCGTTAAAGACGGTGGCGGTTGGGTAGATTGGCGTCGGTGTTGGGGTTGGCTGTGGCGTGGCCGCCGGTTGCGAGGTGCGGGTAGGGCGTGGGGTGGCAGTAGGGCGCGGGGTGGCGGTTGCAGGCGCTGCCTCTGCCATGATGGGGGTTGGAGGCTGGCGCATTGGCGGTTGCGCCAAAGAAGCTGGTTTGTCCCATTTGGGCTTCGGAGTGGCTGATTGGTAGCCCCCCAAACAAGAGCGCAAATCCGGCCAGCACCAGATTCAGGCCCAGCGCGCCGGCGTAGAGGAGCGTGCTCTCTTGGTTGCGGCGCGGTTGCTGGGCGGCCCGCAGCCGTTCCGCTTCGTCAATGCGCTGCAAGAGGATCCGGTCATCCTACAATTCAACCCGCTGCCCGCGCGCTTCGAGCTGTGATTGGCGGGTAAATGCGCTGGTTGCCACCAAAATCGCGCGATCCGCTTGCTGAATTTGCAGCGCGCCGACCAGATCGCGCACGTAGCTTGGCCCGACCGGTTTGGTGTAGCGTTTGCATTGAATGATAAAGCGTAACCCATCGCGTTCGGCGGTGATGTCAACGCCGCGATCGCCGCTGCCGCCGCGCACCGTGACCTGCCTCCAGCCGAGATCTTCCAGTAAGAGGGCAACCCGCTGCTCGAACTCGCTTGGCGAAAGATCGAGCAATTGCTGGCGGCGCAACCGCTGGAGGCGCTGTTCGCGCAACCAACGGTTGATGAAAAAGACGATGGTTAACCCGGCAACCATCACGGTCAGCGTCCACAAGAACGGGAGCGATAAGGAGAGACTGCCCAAAATCACCCCAATTGCCAACAAGCCACTGATCGGGTCAAACTCCCCGCTAACGGCGCGGGAACGAGTGCTAGAACTCCGGGTCATGCTGGAAGATCCTGTCAAATACAACGAGAACCCATAGTACGAAAATGTTAACAAAGCGTTATTACCCATCCATTTCCAGCGCCCTACGTTATAATGAGAGAAAACGAGATCGGATTCGTGAGGAAGGGACGCGATAGTGAAATCACTGGTGCAAGCTCGCTGGATTACGCCATTGCTCGTCACCGCGCTGGCGGTTGCGCTCGATCAAGCGTCAAAGCGCTGGATTGTCGCCACCCTTGGCCCTGAAACGATGACCCGCTTTATTCCGCTAATTGGCGACGATGTCCGGCTGGCGTATTCACATAATACGGGGATTGCCTTTAGCCTGTTTCAAGGCAAGTCAGACGTGTTGACCATCGTTGCGTTGGTGATCATCACCGGCGCGATCTATCTCTATGTGACGCAATTGCCGAACCGGCGCCGGCTCGTGCAGATTGCGATGGGGTTGATTCTTGGCGGCGCCTTGGGCAATGTGATCGATCGGATCCGGTTGGGGTATGTGGTCGATTTTATTCAGGTCGGTTGGTTCCCGATCTTTAATCTCGCGGATAGCGCGATTACGGTTGGGGCGGCCCTTTTGATGTTGCAATACGCGCTCGACGAGATCGCTCTCCGCCGTGTGCGGCAAGCGATGATGTCACAGTGATGGCGATGCGCACTCGTTGGATGCTGCTCATTCTGGTGGCAATACCGATCTTTCTGCTCGACCAACTGAGCAAGGTTTGGTTAAGCGGTGTGCTGGCGCGTGCCAATCGTCCGATCCCGCTGCTCTTTGATTGGGTGCAGCTTGCGTATCACGAGAATACTGGGGTCGCATTTGGTCTCTTCCCCGACCAAGGCGGCGTGCTCTCGGTTGGCGCCGGCTTGGTGCTCATCTTGCTTGCCTATACGTATCAGCATCTCCTCCCTGCTGAGTCGCGGTGGGTCACGGGCGCGGTCGGATTGATCTTCGGCGGCGGGATTTCTAACCTCTTCGACCGGATCCGGCAGGGGTATGTGGTCGATTTTTTTCAGATCGGTTGGTGGCCGGTGTTTAATCTAGCCGATAGCGCGATCTCGCTCGGTGTTGCGGCATTGGCCTTTCACATCATCTTCATTGGCGATGAACCGGAACCAGCCGAACCAGAGCCGGTCGATGATAGATTGCTCAGCGAGTTGTTGAGCCGTGATCCCGAAACGTCACTGCCCGCCGAGCCGCGCAATCGCAATTCGGAGTCGCCGTCATGAACGACGCCAGCGCGTTGGAATGGTTCGATGCTGATGAACGGGTGGTGATCGTTCCTGCCGAAGTGAGCGGCGAGCGGATTGACCGGTTTCTGGCGGCGACGTTGCCCGATCTGTCGCGGGCGCAAGTGCAACGCTTGATCGAGCAGGGAATGGTGCTCTGCGCGGGGCGGCCTGCCCGCGCCAGCCAGCCGGTGCGCCCCGGGATGGCCATTCACGTCACCATTCCCCTGCCTATGCCGACCCAACTGGTGGCCGAACCGATCCCGCTTGATGTGGTATACGAAGATACCGACATTGCCGTGATCAACAAACCAGCCGGCATGGTCGTGCATCCGGCGCCGGGCCACGCGCGCGGCACGCTGGTGAACGCTCTCTTGGCCCGCTATCCCGATTTGGCAGTTGGCGGCGAGGTGCGCCCCGGCATCGTTCATCGTCTCGATCGCGACACGTCTGGCTTGTTAGTCATTGCTCGTCACGATGCTGCCCTGCGCGCGTTGGTCGAACAACAACAAGCGCGACACATGCGCAAAATCTATCAGGCGCTGGTGATCGGTCGTCCGCCAGCGACAGGTACCATTGATGCGCCGATTGGCCGCGATCCGCGCGACCGGCTGCGCATGGCAGTGGTGAGCGATGGCCGCCTAGCCCGCACCCATTATCGGCTGATCGCCGCCTTTGGCGATTATAGTTTGCTTGAAGTGCAACTCGAAACCGGCCGCACGCACCAGATCCGGGTGCATTTGCGCTATCTCGGCTATCCAATCGTTGGCGATCCGGTCTATGGGCCGCGTCGCGCGCATCTGCACCTGTCACGCCAGTTTTTGCATGCCGGCGAGTTGGGCCTGTTCCACCCGCGTGATGGGCAATGGCGGGAATTCACTGCACCATTGCCGCCCGATCTGGCATCTATCCTCAACCATTTGCAAATGGTTGCGTCAACGCACTAAGCCCGTAATATGCTACAATGCGCAGGGATGGCAACGACGCACTCCGTCGCATTCCATAACTGGCGCCGCGAAGAGGTGAGGAGACAGTTATGCGCAAGAAGATTAGCATTATCGGGGCAGGGTTTGTCGGTTCGACAACGGCGCACTGGCTGGCCGCCAAAGAGCTAGGCGACATCGTGCTGTTGGATATTGTAGAAGGTGTGCCGCAAGGAAAGGCGCTTGATCTTTATGAGGCAGCGCCGGTGGAGGGGTACGATGTGCGGGTGATTGGCACCAATGATTACGCCGATACCGCCAATTCCGACGTCATCGTCGTCACCTCCGGCGCGCCGCGCAAGCCGGGTATGAGCCGCGAGGATCTGATTAAGGTCAATGCCGATATTACCCGCGATTGCATTAGCAAGGCGGCGCCGCTGTCGCCAAACGCAATCATTATTATGGTCAACAACCCGCTGGACGCGATGACCTATCTGGCGGCTGAGGTGAGCGGCTTCCCCAAAGAACGGGTGATGGGGCAGGCCGGCGTGCTCGATGCGGCGCGTTACCGCACCTTTATCGCTATGGAGGTTGGCGTTTCGGTCGAAGATGTGCAGGCGATGCTCATGGGCGGCCACGGCGACGAGATGGTGCCCTTGCCCCGCTTCTCGACCATCGGCGGCATTCCGGTGAGCCAATTCATTGCGCCTGACCGGCTGGCGCAGATCGTTGAGCGGACGCGCAAGGGTGGAGGTGAGATTGTCAACTTGCTCAAGACTGGCAGCGCCTACTACGCTCCGGCTGCTTCGACGGCGCTGATGGTAGAGGCGATCTTGAAGGATAAAAAGCGGGTGGTGCCGGTGGCGGCGTATCTGACCGGCCAATACGGTCTGAACGATATGTATTTCGGCGTGCCGGTGGTGCTTGGCGCCGGCGGGGTCGAGAAGATTATCGAGCTGCCGCTTAACGAGGAAGAGATGGCGCTGCTGAACGCCTCGGCGAAAGCAGTGCGGTCAACGCTTGAGACATTGAAGTCGTTGTAATATCAGCGCAGCGGCGGCGCGCTGGTTCGTGTCGCCGCCGCGCTGTTTACGAATACTGCTATGGCCAGTCCGGCGCAATCGTCAATGCAATCATCGTCATCACAACGCGCAACATCGGCGTGGAGCTTGCTGGGTGGCGAGCGCTTCTATGCGATGGCGCGCTGGGTGATGATTATTTTGCTCGGCGTTGTCACCCAATTCTTGACCAACGGTAGTCTTTGGCCGATCAATGGTGATTTAGAAGCGTTAGATGTGATCTTTTGGCTGTATGCCGGGTTTGCGCTGCTTTTTACCTTGTTGGCGTTTGTGCCACCCGCTGTTGGCCTTGTAAACCTGTCATACCTGTTTGATATTGCCTTCATTTCACTGATGGCTTTTTTGGGCGGCGAGCGGATTGTGATCTTTTTTCCGCTCTATTTGGTGCCGCTGACTTACGCTGCCATCCGGCAGCCTCTTTACATCGGTGTGCTTTCAGGCGCGTTGGCGGCAGTGGCGTATATGGCCGCCTTCATTGGTTGGCGCCGGCTGATTGCGCCTGAAGCATTGATGACGATGCTCGATTACGTGGCGCTGGCGTTGCGTGGCTTGACACTGGCGATTGTGCCGTGGGTGACGGGGAATCTGGCTGAACGCCAGAGCGAAGCCAATCGCTATCGCGTCGCGCAGGCCCAACAAGAGGCTGAACGGGCCTTGCAAGAAGCAAATACCTACCGCGATCAGATGCGCTCGCTCTACCAAGTGGCGCTGGCGTTGGGATCGACCGCCGATTACCGGCAGGTGCTTGATGCGCTGCTGCGTGAAAGTCGTAAAATAGTGCCCTACCGCGCCGGTGTGGTGTTGCTCTCCTCTGGCCAGCCGAATGAGCTGTATGTCGCCTTTGGCTCCAATCTGGCGCTGGGTGATCTGAATCGCACCTTGCAAATGGATGCTGGGTTGGCGGCGGCGTTGCGCGCCAAAACGGCTCAGACCATTACCTCCTTTGCCCAGTTTCCATCGTTGCAACAGATCGGTGCGCTGCGTGATTGCGTCTCGGCGGCCCTGATTCCCCTCCAAGTGGGGATGCGCGCCTATGGTTTGTTTGTGGTCGCCACCGATCACATGCTGCAAACGGATCAGACCGAGATGTTGATGTCGCTGGCGAATTATGCCATCGTCGCGTTGCATAATGCGCAACTGATTTTCGATCTCAAAGAAGAACGAGAAAAGTTGCTCTCGCGCGAAGAAGAAGTGCGTCACCAGTTGGCGCGCGATCTGCACGATGGCCCGGCTCAATCAATGGCCGTCATTACGATGAAGGCCGAGTTTATCAAACGTTTGCTTGAACGCGATCCGGCCCAAGCGTTGGCCGAACTTGATGAGTTGAGCACGATTGCCAAGCGTACCAACTACGAGGTGCGCACAATGCTGTTTGAGCTGCGCCCGTTGATGCTCGAAACGCAGGGCTTGAAGGTGACGTTGGAGCAATATCTGGATCGGTTGCGCGCCAAAGCCGGCAAGACGGCGATCATTCTCGAAACCAGCGATATTGATCAGCTCCGTCTCGGCTCGAAAGTGGAGGGCGCGTTGTTTAACATGATCCAAGAGTCAGTCACCAATGCGATTAAGCACGCCAATGCCGCCCATATTTGGGTGCGTTTGCGGCGGTTGCAAGAGAAGATGCTGGAAGTGGTGATCGAAGATGATGGCGTTGGCTTCGATAAAGCAGCCTTGCTCAAGAGCTACGAGAAGCGCGGTAGTTTCGGTCTCTTGAACATCGATGAGCGGGCTCGGTTAGCCGGCGGTCGCGCCGAGATTGATTCGACACCCGGCAAGGGCACGCGCATCACCATCTTTGTGCCGGTTGAATAATCGTGAACCCCTATCTCAATCCGCAACGGATCCGCGCCGCGTTGCGCGCGCTTAATCTGCGCCCAAGCCGCGGCATGGGCCAGAATTTTTTGCTTGATGGCTATGTGCTGGCAACCATTGTTGCCGAAGCTACGCTCACCCCATCCGATACCGTGATCGAAGTTGGGCCGGGGTTGGGGGTGTTGACGTGGGAGTTGCTGGCCCGGGCAGGCCGGGTGATTTGCGTTGAGCTCGATCGCCGCTTGGCTGACCGCTTGGCCGCCGAGTTCCGCGATCGCGCCAATCTCGTGCTGGTGCAGGGTGATGTGCTTGAGCTAGCCCCGGCTGATCTGCTGGCCCGCGCCGGCGCTCCGCCGCCATATAAACTGGTCGCCAATATCCCCTATGCGATTACCGCGCCGCTGCTGCGCCATTTCCTCGAAGCGACCGTCCCGCCTGATCTCAGTGTGTTGCTAGTGCAATGGGAGGTTGCCCAGCGCATCTGCGCCGGTCCCGGCGACTATAGCGTGTTGGCCCATGCGATCCAGTTTTACGCCGAACCTGCGATCGTGGCGCGCGTGCCTGCCAGCAGCTTCTTTCCCGCACCTGCGGTCGATTCGGCGATTGTGCGCTTGCAACGCCGCCCGCAGCCGGCGGTGACGATGGCTGATGTCAATGCCCTCTTCCGGTTGATTAAGGCCGGTTTCCTCCATGCTCGCAAACAATTGGGCAATGCCTTGCCGAGTGGCTTAGCCGCTTTAGGTGTCACTATCACTCGTGAACAAGTGGCGGCGGCGCTGCGCACTGCCGGGATTGACCCCCAACGCCGCGCCGAAACGGTGACATTGGCCGAATGGGCGAACTTGCTCGCCGTTTTACCCGAATCAGGGGTATAGTACTAAGAGAACCAACTGATGGTTCGCACGTCTATACTTCTGGAGGAAACTGTGGCTGAGCAGACGACATCCTATTTCGCCGGCCTTCACCGGCACGAATTTGCTAACCTGATAACATTTCGCAAAAATGGCCAGCCGGTGGTGACGCCGGTTTGGTTTGCGGAACGCAATGGCAAGCTGTATGTGATGACCACCGCCAATGCCGGCAAGGTCAAGCGTATCCGCAACAACCCGCAGGTCGAAGTTGGGCCATCGGATCGCGCCGGTAAGCCGTTGGGTCCGACCGTGACGGCGCGGGCGCGCATTCTGCCCCCTGAAGAGGTCAAGGTGGCGCGCGAGGCCCTCGATGATAAGTACGGCCTGATGAAGGCCATGTTCGATTTTTTCATGAATGTGCGCGGTGTCGAACGGGCGTGGATTGAAATTTCCCCAGCCGAATAAAATGACGATAACTGTAGAGCCGCACGGCCGTGCGGCTCCCAATCGATGAATCACCGTCCCCGTATGATGGCCCCAACCGGACAGTTCCCTGCCAAGGATCGACGGATCATCGCGCCGCACGGCCGTGCGGCTCCCAATCGATGAATCACTACCCAATGGTGACGGACCCAACCGGGCGGCTGGAGGGGCGGACAGAATATGTGGTCGCGTGCAACCGTTGATCGCTGTGCGATATCTCAACGCCCTTACCCCAGCCCTCCCCCGCTGGGGGAGAGAGTTGCCCTGTCATTGCGAGAGGGCGCAGCGCCCGCAGCCAGTTCCTTGGTAGGCGAACAGGATGCGTGCAGTGATGGCTCCCGTGCTCGTGGGAGATTGCTTCGCCGCGTGGGGCATCGCACCGCGATGCCCCTACGTGCGGCTCGCAATGACAACCGGATCAGAACAGCAGTCTCTCGTGTTTGCAAGGAGATCGGTTCGCCGCCTGCAGCCGTCACGACGCCAACCGGCGCCTTATCGTTCAGCGATCGCTCTGCCAAGACGCAAATCGCCCGCGCAATTGGCTCCTAAATGTCCTATGCCCAACCAGTTGCACGACCAATGGCCATCAAGCCATTTGACAGTTGCGCGCAAGTGGTGGTATAAGATGGCGACTGATGGCGATACATGACTCTCAGCGCCCCGTTGCGCGACACAGGAGAGAGATCGCGTGAACCGTCCGAACCGCGCTCTGCTTGCGCTCCTGCCCGTATTAGCCTTGTTGTTGCTGGTGGTCTTGATGGCGGCAACACCGCCTAACCCGCCGCCGGTGCCGAAGGTGGCTGATCTCCCGCCGATCGAGACGCCGACGGTAGAACTGCTGCTTACTGCCACGCCTTCGCCATCGCCGATCCCCGAACCGACCCTGACCCCTACTCTTGCCCGGCGCGAGTTTCTCGAGTCGTTCGATGTCAAAACTGCGCCAACCAGCTTCCTACCCGGTCGCGGCCCGGTCTTGCCCGGTGAATTGGTGTATTCCGGACGCCGGATCGATTTCTACGTTGGCCGGGGCACGTTTAGCGCCGATCAGGTGCGTGACTTGGCGGTCAAGATCGAGTACGCGCTTGGTTATCTGCAACGCCGGTTTGATGTCCAACTGACCGATCGCGTCTCGATCGGGTTCTATAATCCGGCCTTAGCCCCGACGAGTGATACCCGCGGCATTGCCTACACCCACGATCGCACAAATATTCGCCTGTTCTATGGCCCCAACGACGATACCTACAAGGCATTAGTGATCGCTACCCACGAGCTCGCACATGCCTTGCAGGCCGAAGCGTATGGTCGCGAAGAGCAGGGCCGCTCTGATCTGGTGTTGTTGGAAGGGTTGGCGACGTGGATTTCGGGCGAATATTGGCTGAGTTTGTCCGATTCGCCGTCGTTTCAAGCCCGCGCGCGCGCGCTGTACCAAGCCGGTTATCGCGGCAATCTGGCGGCTTTGGCGAGCAGCACCGATTCGATGGCGGCCTACGAGATGTGGGCCGGGTTTGTCGACTATCTGGCCCGTACCTACGGCTGGGATAAATTTAACGAATTGTATGCCAATGGTCGCGGGCGCGCTCCCGGTTCGGCCAATTACCGCGGGATCTACGGCAAGAGTTTTCAAGAACTCTATACCGAATGGTATGCGACGTTGCGGTGAACGCGATGCGCCAAGGCGCACCGAGGGCAAGGGCTTGGTCTGCTGCCCCGTCCTCTTGGTGCGCCTTGGCGGCGCCTCTTAATCGCGTAGCTTGAGCAGTGCCTCCACCGGCGCGAAGTTCCATGGCTCACCCAGACCGATAATGATATGCGTTGCGCCGGCTTCAAGGTATGGCTCAATCGGCTCGCCTGCGCGCGGCGAGACGCTGCGCTCGATCGCGGCTGGATCACGGCCTACCTGAGCGCACCACTGATCGAGAATCTCATTCTTGCGCTTGAAGGTTTCGACCGGCCCGAAACCGTGCCAGATATCGGCGTGTTCGGCGGTGATCCGCAGCGTGACTTTTTCGCCGCCGCCGCCGATTAAGATCGGGATGCGGCGCAGCGGCGGCGGCTGATCAACCTCCCAGCGCGCTTTGATAATCGGCAATGCTTCGCGCAAGGCGCGCAAGCGATCGGCGGCAGTGCCGAAGGTGTAGCCAAATTCGGTATAATCACGTTCAAACCAGCCGGCGCCTAGCCCGAGGATCAGCCGCCCTCCGCTGATATGATCCACCGTCTTGGCCATATTCGAGAGCAGCGCCGGATTGCGATAGCTGTTGCACGTCACCAAACAACCGATCTCGGCGCGCCGGGTGATAGTCGCCATCGCGGTCAAGAGCGTCCATCCCTCGAAGTGCGGGCCGTCTGGCAGACCATAGAGCGGAAAGAAGTGATCCCAATTCCAGATCGTATCGCAGCCGATCGCTTCGGCATAGCGCACGGCATCACGGTACGACTCCCACGTGGTATGCTGTGGATGGAGTTGGACGCCAACCCGAAACTGAGCCATAACCTCACCTTTCTGATTGCGCGCTTGACTGGTAAAATGGTCCTCTAAAAAGCATTCATAAACTACGTTTATGCTGTAAACTGTGAAATGCAGAGCTGCAATCACGTTGCGCAGCAGCGTTTCATTGTACGACAACCTATACAGGCGCACCGATGAGAGTTCATATCTGGGGCACGCGCGGCTCGTATCCAGTTGCCCACGCCAGTATGCTGCGGTACGGCGGGAATACTACCTGTGTGGAGGTAGTGGCGGAAGGGCGCCATATTATTCTCGACGCCGGCACTGGCCTGCGCATGTTAGGCGATTCATTTGCGCAAGAGCAGACGCCACGGCAGCTCGATCTTTTAATTACACATGCCCATTGGGATCATATCATAGGTTTTCCCTTCTTTGCGCCCCTGTTTGATCCAGATTTGAAACTCGATATTTATGGCTTGGCGCGTACCCAGTCGAGTCTGCGGACGACCTTGGCCGGTGCGTTGAGCGATCCGCTGTTGCCGCTGAATATGGATGATTTGCGCGCGCAGATTAACTTTTTTGAAATTAGCGCCGGTCATTGCTTTGAATTAGGGCCGGTGCAGGTGCGCACGGCGCTTGCTAACCATCCGTACCGCGCGCTCGCTTACCGGCTGGAAACGCCTGATGGGGTGCTGACCTTTATTCCCGATACCGGCCCCTTCCATACGGTGCTCTTCGGTGAGGAGCGGATTGAGTGGACTGGCCAACCCACGGCGCGCAGCCAGAGCGAATTGCGCGAATTGGCGGCGATGAAAGCGGCAATCCTTGAATTGGCCTACCGCGCTGATTGGCTCATTTACGATGCCCAATTCACCGATGCCCAATACGCGCGCTTTCCGCATTGGGGGCACAGCAGCGCAACTCAAGCGCGCGAAATCGCTGAAGAGGCGCAGGTACGCCAGTTGATCTTGTTTCACCACGATCCTCACCGCACCGATGAGGAACTAGATCGGATTGTGGCCGAACAGCAAGCGCTCGCTGCACCGGGATTAGTGGTGACGGCAGCCTTTGAGGGTATGGAGTTGCGGAGGACGCCATGAAGGTGCGGTTTTGGGGGGTGCGCGGCTACGTGCCGACGCCGCATGCCGCCATGCTGCGGTACGGCGGCAATACCTGCTGCACTGTCGTCACCGGTGAACATGGCGAATTAGTGGTGCTTGATACCGGCACCGGCTTCTGTATGTTGGGCGATGAATTGATGCAAGGCGAGTTTGGCCGTGGTCGCGGCACGCTGACGCTGTTGATTAGCCATACCTATTGGGATCATATTCTCGGTTTGCCCTTCCCCGGCGTGGTGCATATCCCCGGCAATCGCCTCGATATCTATGGCCCTGATAGTACGCGCGGCTCGTTGCAGATGGTGTACGACGGGATGCTCTCGCCGGTCTATTCACCGGTGTATGGATTAGCCCATATTGGCGCGACGCACCGGTTTACAACCATTTCAACCGAGCCGTTTACGATCGGTCGCTTGTTGGTGCGCGCCCTGCCCCTCTCGCGCCGCCAGCATTCGCCGATCTGGGCCTACCGGTTGGAAGAAGAGGGCCGGGTGCTGGTCTATATCACCGATGTGCGCTATGGCGAAGATGGCATTCGTGAGGAGGCGATCGCCTTTGCGCGCAATGCGCATGTGCTGATCCATAGCGCACCCTATCTGCGCGCCGAGCAGGTCGAAGACTACGGCCATAGCCGGATCGAAGACGCGATCGAAGTTGCCCAAGCTGCCGGCGTTGAACGGTTGTTGCTGTTTCACCATGCCCCAAATCGCACCGACGATGAACTTGATGCGATTGTCGTCCGTCTGCGCGCCGAGCTCGCAACCCACGACAGCCCGCTACAGGTGGAAGCGGCTGCAGAAGGGATGGAACTGGTGGTGTAACGGCGATGCCGCATCACCAATCGCAATGGATCGAATTGATTATTACGCTTGGTGAACAGTTTCTCACTCTTCCTGTCTTGCGAGACGGCTGGTGGCGTAGTAGAATACTGGCAAAGCTCTTCAGCGAGTGCTACGCAGAAGTAGCACCCATTCAGGAGTGAGGCTTTATGACCCCTTTGGTCAGCCGCAATGCTCCGCAACCGATGGCCTTTTGAGAAATAGCTCGGTCCTCGCCGCGCTGATGGCGGGGGCCGGGTTGTTTTTATCGCCCGGCCACCCAATGACGGGTTGGCAACAGCGGATGGAGGAATGCGATGGAACTCACCATCAAGAGCCGGAACGGCAAGATCTCAGAGCGTCAACGCGAGCACATCGAAGAAAAACTCGCCAAATTGGGGCGTTATCTTAATGGCATTACCAGCATCGCCGTCGAAATCCAACATGAACAACAGCGGAATGCCGGCGAAATCTATCGGGTGCAGACGACGCTGGTTGCCGAGCACGGCGTGATTCTGCGCGCCGAAGAGCGCGCATCCGACCTCTATGCCGCCATTGATGAAGTGCAGGAGGTGTTGCAGCGCCAGATTTCGCGCTATAAAGAGAAATATTGGCGGCGCAGCCGCGAGCTGCGGCGGGCAACCAACGGGTTTACCCCCGCCGAAGAGGTGGCGATTGCCGAGGCGGAGGCCGAGGCGGTGGCAACGCCTGCCGAGCCTGAACCAGAGGCGAAGGTGATCCGCACCAAGACCTTCCGCTTGCGCCCGATGTTCGTTGATGATGCGATCGAGCAGATGGAGCTGCTCGGCCACAATTTCTTTATCTTCCAGAACGCTGAGACGATGCAGATCAGCGTCCTCTACCGCCGGCGCGATGGCAATTACGGGGTGATCGTGCCAGAAATTGGCTAATATTCTCCCAGCCCCTCCCCGCCAACCTCTCCCCTCGCTCATGCGGGGGGAGGGGTGTTTATGGGGGGCATTTGAGTGATTATTGCTCTAGCACTTGTTTAATGGCTTCATTCCAAGCGGTTTTGATAACAGAAGAAATGTTATTCCTATCTATTAATTCGATGAATTTGTCAACAAACATTTGCCGTCCTGCTGCGCCAGTGATACTCAGGAGATGGCGTATCCATGGTCGTAATTCGAGAATATTGATATCATAATTCTGGTGAAAATATTTTACGACTTCTTTTTGAATCTGCTCATCGATTGAAGAAGCGGTTACAACGAAGAGGTAATCGGGAATTTGATGGATTGACATTTTTGTCTCAAAGACATCTCTTACTCTTTGTGATTCTAAGGATCGTTCTGTCACCTCTAGCCCAAAGATAGTCTGTTCATTCTGACGCACGGTGATATCGCCAGCCACGTGAGCAGCGCGATCTGACACGTTAATGTCTTGCCAACCAATATTCCATTCAAGATTAAATCTTTGATTACGTGTTTCCAACATGGCTACGGTGAGTAGCACCGGAATGTATCCACCACTCCGCGTTTGCAATAAGATGCTGATCACGGTGTCAATCTGATCAAGACTTAATCAGTTGACTCGCATGAGCTGAATGTTATGTTCTTCTCGTAATTGAACGAAACGATAGAGGAGATACAAAAGAAGATTTTTAATCTCTTCACTTGTTGCTTTTTCGAGAGCTTCGAGATAGGATAAAAACGCTTGATATCCTTTCTTATTACGTAAACCCTGAGCAGTTTCAGGCACAAATTTGACGCTCCGGCGAAATGTGGCTAGATATGGCCCTTTGGAGGCTGGAATATGCCACAAGCGCAAAAATGGATTAACATCCATTGTGCGACCATTGAACGCATCATCCCCATGGTTTATGTAGGGATGGCGAATGTTAATCGCTGGGTTCAGGAGCTTTGCCAAGCTGCAACCGAGCAATGCTTCACGGTACGACTTTGTTGGCGACTTGAATAAATCATCCGCAATTGGGATCAGGGATGGATTGATATCAGGTATACTCTGTTGGAGATAAAGCTCTTCGGCTGATCTGAACATTTGCTCAAGCCGTGGTAATGCTTGTTGATAATCAATATTCATAGAATCTGCTCTTCAATAATTCATCCAAACCGATTCTTGGCGAACTTGCTTGACCGAATGGCACTGTTTTAGTGGCGCATCGTAGCGTCGCCAGTCGCGGTACAGTTCATCCATCAGCTCGCAACGATAACCGGAAATGGCGACTTTACCCCGGCATTGGCGCAGAACGCGGGCTAATTCGCGATGCGCTAGCTCATCCATTTCAAAGCTATAGGCGTTATTGTCGCCACGACTCGCATGCACATACGGCGGATCGCAATAAAAGAGGGTATCCGGATCATCATACAATTGGACAACATCGATAGCCGGCCTGTTTTCGATCTGCACCCGCAACAGACGTTCAGCAATATCTGCAAGCCCTTCAATGCTCCCTAACCAACGCGATACGACGCCTGACATGCCTGCCCGGCTCGTTTGTTTGCAGTTGGCCCACCGGCCAAGAGGGCCGTCTGCGCCAAGCCGGTGCGGGCCTGCCGCGCGCGCACGAAAAACCGGCGGGCGCGTTCAAGGTCAGAAATGTCGTGATCATCGCCATAAATCGCGAGATAAAACTCTTCGCGCGAAAATGGAGTGAGCGCAATGGCCCGCGCAAGTTCTTCGTAATGATCGCGCAGAACACGAAAGAATGTAACTACATCGCCATCAATGTCATTATAGGTTTCCACCGGCGCTGGATCGCGATTGAGCAACACAGCCGCTGAACCGCCAAACAGTTCACAATAGTGATGGCATACCGGCAATAAGGGTAATAACCAGTCAAGGTGATTGAACTTGCCGCCATACCAGCCGAACACGATGCGTTTGCGCTGGCGCTGGCGCGGGTAGACAATAGCAGGATTACCAAAGAGATCGTTTAGATAAATTGGTGATAATCCGCGCTTCTTTCCTTCAGAGTGATCTGATGATTGTTCAACTGCACTCATAACAAGCTCCTCTAAGATAACGTCAGCCCCCCACCGCTACCACTGCGATTGCCACGCACAACGCCACGACCGTCAAGGCCACGTGGGCATAACCCAGCGCCAATCCGAACCGGGCCAACCCGCTGCCGGTAAGCTGGCCATTGCCGCGCTTGACGGCGCTCTGGCCGAGATGGCCGCAGATGATCGCCGGCACGGCGAGCAGTAGCGGAATGAAGAAGAGAATCCATGTGGTGATGCCGCAGATCAGGCTGGCAATCGCTAACCGGCTGTTGCGGGCCGGCGCTATCGGCAGGGTGGCGTCGATGGCCGGCGCTGGTTGCCAGACTACTTGCACCAACGATTGGCCGCAGGCCGGGCAGAACCGTTCAGCGCCGGTGATGGTATGACCGCAGCTAGGGCACTGTCGCACAGTACGCACTCCTTATCGTCAACGATGCCGTTCCGCGTCTGGTGACGGGGCTTTTCACTTGCCATGGTATGCACTGGTATTACCAGTGCGTAAGCAAACAGCGTTCATGTTGCGAGAGATGGCTTTGGAGGCTGCGGGCCGGATAGCGCTGGGCCGCATGCACCGCAAGCTTATGCCGTCGCCAACGCGCGCACCTGCGCGCCGATGTCGGGCGCCGTCACCAAGGCCTCGCCAACCAAGATCGCGTCTGCGCCATAGTTGTGTACTTCCGCCACGTGTTCCGGCGTAAAGATGCCGCTCTCGCTGATCAGCACCGGGCGCTGCGGCCCGGCGGGCAGGTGATCGGCGATGGCTTTGGTGGTTGCGCGATCGGTGACAAAACGGTGCAGGTCGCGATTGTTCACGCCGATGATCGGCGGGTTCAGGCGCAGCGCCCGTTCCAGCTCAGCGACGGTATGCACTTCGATCAACGCATGCATGCCGAGTTCGTAGGTCAACGCAAAGAGATCGCTCAAGGCGGCATCATTGAGTGCGGCGACAATTAGCAAGACGGCATCGGCGCCATACGCGCGCGCCTCGTACACCTGATACGGATCGATGAGAAAGTCTTTGCGCAACAGAGGCGTGCCAGCGGCTTGCACTTCCGGCAAGGCGCGAATGCCGGCCAAATAGGTCAGGCTGCCCTGAAAAAAGCGCTGGTCGGTCAAGACCGAGATGGCCGCAGCGCCGTTGGCGACATAGGTACGGGCAAGGGCCAGATGGTCGAAATTGGCCAGCAAAACGCCGCGGCTCGGCGAGGCTTTCTTGACTTCGGCGATCAGCGCGGTGGCCGGCGAGCGGCGCAGCGCAGCGGCGAAATCGCGCACCGGCGGCGCGCGATGGATTTTGTCTTGGAGAGCTGCCAGCGGGATTTTCGCTTGCTGGCGGCGCACTTCGATCCGCTTATGGTTCAGAATCTGTTCTAGAATGGTCGGTTCGCTCATACGTGTTCCTTGGCGGGTGTGCGGGTGCTGAGGGGTATTGTATCATCACATGAACAGGACACGGATTGATACGGGTGCAACGGATTTACGCCGATCCGCGTCAATTTACGTCCATATTTCCTCCCGTTGCGTGGCATCGCTCCCGTGCCGATTGAGGGGCGGACAGAACATTGTGGTCGATCACAACGGTTGATCGTTGTTGTGATGCCTCAACGCTTAGCGATGCGCTCCCCTCTCCCGCGCTCGTGGGAGAGGGGCTGGGGGTGAGGGCCAGCAGCCCGCGCAACGGGCTTCGTACCCCTAGCCCGGCCCTTCAGGGCCGGGTTCTGGATCAGCGTTCTGTCCGCCCCGCTTCCACTGGCGCGAGAGCGGGGCTGGGGGTGAGGGGGCATCAACGCATCGCAAAGCTATGTTCTGAAGAACCGGTTATTAGCTTCACCGCTCAATCAGTGTAGCAATCGTCACCCCCTCGCCGCCGTCACGCCCGCCGCTGCTAAACGAAGCCACCAGCGGATGGGTGGCCAGCACATCACGCACGACTTGGCGTAACGCACCGGTGCCTTTGCCGTGGATGAGGCGCACTTGGTGCAAACCGGCCAGATAGGCGTCGTTAAGATAGCGATCGAGCCGGTCGCTGACCTCGGCGGCGCGCCAGCCGCGCATGTCAAAGGTCATCGAGACGTCAGGGGCGCTGGGCAGGTTGACACTGCGTTCGGGAGGGGTGTAGCGCCGCTCGTCGTTAGCCTGCGCTTTGGTGCGCTTGAGTTCGCCAAGCTTGACCGTCATGCGGAAGCCACCCACTTGCACGGTAGCAGTGCCGTCTTCCTCATCGATGGCGACAATCTCGCCGTTGAGGCCGATCGAAGCGACATGCACCGTATCCCCGACTTGCAGCGGGCGTTCGGCGGGGGGCGGCGGTGCAACAGCAGGCGTATGCTTCTGGCGTAGCTTCTCGGCGGCTTGCTGGGATTGTTCGGCGGCGGCGGCCAACCGCTTTTCCGCTTCTTCCAGCCATTGGCGCGAGATGTTGACCGAGCGGAATTCTTCACGCAGCCGGCGCAATTGCTGGCGCGCTTCGCGCAGTTCGGCCTCGATCTCTTGGCGGGCCGCGGCCAATGCCGCTTCGCGTTCGGCGGCAAACGCCTGCTGCTCGGCGGCCAGCCGGTCACGGTACTTCTCGGCGTCGGCGCGCAGCTCTTCGGCGCGTTGCAACGCTGCCGCGGCAGCGTCACGCTCGCGTTGGATGCCGGCCAGCAGGTCTTCGACTTGCGCCTCTTTGCGGTCAATGAACGAGCGCGCCTGCTCGATCAGCGCCGGATCAAGCCCCAGCCGGGCCGCGATCGCTAGCGCGTTCGAGCGACCGGGAATGCCAATGCTCAGCCGGTAGGTGGGGGCGAGCGTTTCGACATCAAACTCGACCGAAGCGTTCTGCACCCCCGGCGTGGTGTAAGCAAACGCCTTCAATTCGGCGTAGTGGGTCGTCGCAATCGCTAGCACCCCCAATTCCAACAGCCGGCCAATGATCGCTCGCGCCAGTGCCGCGCCTTCAACCGGATCGGTGCCCGCCCCCAGCTCGTCGAACAAGACCAACGCCGCTGGACGGCGATGATCGAACAGACCCTGCTCATCGGGATCCGGCGGCGCTTGTTGCGCTGCGTCGATCGTCTGCAAAACGCGAATGATATTCGCCATGTGTGACGAGAAGGTGCTCAGGCTCTGTTCGATGCTCTGCTCGTCGCCAATGTCGGCGAAGATATGTTGAAAGACTGGCAGGCGAGAGGGTTGATCGGCGGGGATTTGCATGCCGGCCTGCGCCATCAGCGCCAGCAAGCCGGCTGTCTTGAGCGCCACCGTTTTGCCGCCGGTATTGGGGCCGGTGATCAAGAGGATCGAAAACTCGCCGCCGAGCCACAAATCGATCGGCACCACCGTTGCAGCGGGCAAGAGCGGGTGGCGAGCGCGGGTCAACCGGAAGGGCGGCTCGGCAGGTGGCGGATCATCAGGCCGCCATTCAACAATCTCCGGCGCGATGCTGCGGGTCGCAATCGCATAACGGGCCAGCGCGAACGCCAGATCGAGCGCGGCGAGGGTATTGACGGCGCTGATAATGGCGTTCGCCGCTGCGCCAACCTGCTCTGAGAGTGCGCTCAAGATGCGCTGCACCTCTTCCGCTTCCGCCGATTGCAACTCGCGCCAGCGGTTATTCAGCTCAACCACCGCCATCGGCTCGATATAGAGCGTCGCCCCGGAACCGGACTGGTCATGCACCAATCCGCGCACTTCGCGCCGGTGGCTAGCCTTGACCGGAATGACGTACCGCCCATTGCGCACCGTCACAATCGGCTCTTGCAGGGCATTGGCCAGTGTGCTCGAATGGATCATGCTCTGCAAACGCTCGTGCAGACGGTTGAAGGCCACCCGCACTTCGTGGCGCAAGCGGGCCAGCGTAGGGCTGGCGATATCGAGCACCTGCCCATCATCGCCGATCGCCCGCTCGATCGCTTCGACCACCTGCGGCAACGCCGGCAACGTGTTGCCAAGATCGATCAGATGCGGAAAGCGCGCATCGAGCCGGCTGAGGCGCTGGCGCAAGAGGGCGGCGCTCTGCAAGGTGGCGGCAATCTCGCGCAGCGTTGTGCCGTCGAGGATACCACCGCGCGCGGCATGCTGCACCGCCCGGCGCACAT
>NZ_DAOTWH010000305.1:0-16599 GCF_034435895.1 Chloroflexus sp. | reverse complement strand
CAGCAACTCGGCGACGCCGGGCAAGAGCGGCTGATCGGCGCTGAGCGCATCTTTGCGCGCTTGCCGGCGGGCTAGAATCGTGTCGCGCTCGGTGATGACGCGCTCGGCTAGGAAGGGGTCGCGCTCACGGAGCAAGCTGACCAGATGGGCATGAGCGTCAAAGCCGGCGTTTGCCCCCAACGTCGCCACCCAATCGTGAACGTTCAGGGTAACGCCGTATTCGGCGTATATTTCTTGCCAGCTCTGCAAGGCTGGGGTTTCGGTATCGACCATCAGGCCGTCGAAATCGAAGATCAGGGCGCGAATGGGCATGTAGAGATCCTTGTTGGTGAGCCATGGGTTAGAGCCGCACGGACGTGCGGCTCTATCATATCATTACCATGGGAATGGGGTGACGCCAATTGCGCCTCTGGGCTGATGGCGGGCGCCGGCTGGATCGGTTACGATGACTATGGCGCAGCTTTACCCCGGAGGAATGGATATGCTTGCAGAAGCGGTGCGTCTGCGACCGTTCGCTGGTTCGGCGGCCGATTACGCTGCGCTGGCGGCAATTGCCAATGCAGCTTTTCCTGATAGCCACGAAACAGCGGAAGAGCTTCAACATTGGGACGCGATCCGTCCGGCGCATTGCGTGGAAATGCGCTGGTTGGCAGAGGTGGGCGAGACGGTGGTGGCGGCGGCTGAGTATTTTCAAGCCGCGTGGATGTACCACCCGCGCAAATTCTTTATCAGCATCGCGGTGCTGCCTGAATGGCAAGGGCGGGGGATCGGCAGTTATTGTTATGATGAGCTGATGCGCGAGCTGGCCGAACGGCATCAGCCATTGCAGGTGCGGAGCAACTGCCGCGAAGATCAGGCACGCAGCGTGCGCTTCCTCACCGATCGCGGCTTCCGCGAAGAGATGCGCACGTGGGAGTCGCGGCTCGACCTGTGCGCGTTTGACCCGGCTCCGTTTGCCGAGGCGCCAGCGCATGTCGTTGCGCAGGGATTCACAATCTGTAACCTAACCGAATGGCTGGCCCGCCTGCCCGATGCCCGCCAGCGCCTCTACGAGGCGATGATCGAGATGCGGGCCGATGTGCCGCAACCTGAACCGTTCACGCCGGTTGATATGGCGACGTGGGAGCGGACGGTGTTTGACAATCCGCACCTCTACCCGGAAGGCTATTTCTTGGCGCTCGACGGTGATGAGATCGCGGCGGTGAGCCAGCTCTGGAAGCATGCTGAGCCGGATGTGTTGATGACCGGCATTACCGCCACGCGCCGGCGCTACCGGCGGCGCGGGTTGGCGCTGGCGCTGAAGGTGCATGCGTTGAACTTCGCCAAAGCCGCCGGCTACCGCGAGGTGCGCACCTATAACGCGACCACCAACCGGGCCATGTTGAGCATTAACGAAGCGTTGGGGTTCGTGAAGCAACCGGCGTGGATCGAATTTGTGAAGGATGTGGGGTAAGGGGAACGGTAGTAGGGACATTGCGCCGCAATGTCCCTACGTATACCGGTATTATGTATAATGACAATTCGACCTTTTCAACCTACCGAAACCGATTATCATGCGATGGCGACGGTGTACAGCGCGCTCGTGCCAGATGCACCGCTCAATGCAACCGAGTGGCGGATTCGCGATGAGTTGCACAACCCGCAATTGGCGCTCTACCGGGCGATCGGCGAGCTTGATGGCGTCGCGGCAGGCTATGCCGAATATTATCAGCCGACGTGGTGCGCCGATTCACACCATATTGAGACGTTGGTCTACGTGCATCCGGCGTATCAAGGGCGCGGGTTAGGTGCGGCGCTCTGGCAGCATGTGCAGCAGGCGTGGCAGGCGTTGCAACCGCACCACGTATTGGCAAAAGTGCGCGAAGATTGGCAGGCCGGGTTCGCCTTTGCGGTTCGGCGCGGTTTTCAGGAAGACCGGCGGGTATGGCTCTCGCGGCTGGAAGTGGCGAGCTTTGATCCTGCTCCCTTCAGCGGCGCGATCGAGCGGGTGACAGCACAGCAGATTGAAATCCGCAGCCTTGCCGCTCTCGCCGCTGCCGATGCTGGCTTCTGGCGCAAGTTGTACGCATTTGAACAGCAAACCGTCTGTGATGTACCATCGGCCTTTCCAGTAGCCATTCCCGCCTACGAGCAGTGGATCAAGCTCTACTGGCCTGACCATGGCGCGGTGTGGGAAGGCAGTTTTGCGGCAATGGCTGATGGGCAGGTGGTCGGGATTAGCACCCTTGAGACGATCGATAACGAGACCGATCTAGAAGTGGGCTTTACGGCGGTGCGGCGTGACTACCGCGGGCGCGGGATTGCGCTGGCGCTAAAATTGTGTACGATCGCGTATGCCCAAGCGATGGGTGTGACCGGGATTCGTACCGACAACGACAGCACCAATCAGCCGATGTGGCAGATTAATCAACGGTTAGGCTTTCAACGCGGGCCGGTGTGGATCGTGCTGCGCCGGCGTGAACAGACCGAGGAGGTGACGTGAACGGGTTGCCGTTGGTTGAGCTGGCAGGCGATGCCTACACACAGGGTTGGTGGCACGGGCGCGTCTTGCGCGAGGCGATTGCCGCCAACCTGCGTATTTATACCGCACGCTTCGAGCGTGAATTGCGTATGCCGCTCGCTAAAGTATGGCGGCGCGCTCTGCGGTATGCGGACGCGATTGCCGGGCAAAACCCGGCGTATGCCGCTGGGATGCGCGGGATTGCCGATGGGGCGGGGATAGAGCTGGCGGCGATTGCGGCGTTGAATGTGCGCTACGAACTGTTTTACCAATATTTCCGCGAGTATGATCGTCCGCCACCCAAGCCTGACGGATGTACGGCGTTTGCCCTCTTGCCCGCTGAGACAAGTGATGGCCATCTGCTGGTAGGCGAAAACTGGGACTGGATCACCGGCGTGCGCGGCGCGATTGTGGCGACGGTTGAACCTGACGGCCTGCGCACGCTGGCCTTTACCGAAGCCGGCATTTTCGGCGGCAAGATCGGTCTGAATTCGGCGGGGTTGGCGTTGTTGATTAACGGGCTCAGCAGTACGGCTGACGATTGGGCTAGCTTGCGGCGACCGTTTCACGTGCGCTGTTATGAAATCTTGCGCGCGCGCACCCTTGCCGAGGCGCAGACGGTGATTACGGCGGAAGCGCGGGCCGGTTCGGCCAATTTCCTCATTGCCCAAACGCCCGATCAGGTGATCAATATCGAGGCGGCGCCGGAAACGGTAGCCGTGAGCGGGTGCGCCGGCGGTTGCCTGATCCACGCCAATCACTTCAACGATCCGGCGGCCTTGGGCATTGTCGAACGCGTGATCGAGCGGGTGCCGCATTCGCAATGGCGGCAAGCGCGCTTGCAAGCGCTGCTGGCGCCGCGTCCGCAATCGCTAGCGAGCGTACAAGCGGCATTACGCGACCATGATCGCCATCCCTATTCGGTCTGTTTCCACATTGATCCCGCCGATCCGCCCGATGAATATTACGAATCGGTCGCTTCGATCATCATGGATGTGACGGCCCAAACGTTGTATGCTACTGATGGGCCGCCGTGCGAGCGCGAATATGGGCAGTACCAGTTGGCGGCTGGGGCGGAGGAGGCATAGTGTAGTGACGATGCCAGTGTGGGTTGCATAAACAATCGTCAATGCGTTTTCAGACCCGCGCTCGCAATCATCTGCACGAGGCAAAGGCAACCAATGCGCACCGTTCTCTTTATCTGCACCGGCAACTACTACCGCAGCCGCTACGCCGAGCTGCTGTTCAACGCTATGCGGGTACCCGGTTGGCAAGCCGACTCACGCGGGTTGCGGCTCTCGGCTTCCAATCAGGGGCCGATCTGGCCCAACGTTCTTATGCAATTACAACAACGCGGCTTTCCACCGCCTTCCGAAATCCGGTTGCCAATAGCCTTGACCGAACCCGATCTGCGGCGAGCGACTGTGGCGATTGCCTTGGATGAGCGCGAGCATCGCCCGCTGATGCAGCAACGCTTTCCGGGGTGGGAGGATCGGATCCGGTACTGGCAAACGCCCGACATACCCTTTTTGCCCGCCGCTGAGGCGTTTCGCCGGATCGAGGCGGGAGTGGCTGAATTAGTGGCGGAACTAAGCCGTTGGCAACCTGCGGATTAGGCGTGGGCCGTTGAGAGAGGGTGTCTCTATGCGCTCGTTCTTCGCATAGCGCGAGAGGGCAAGCGCGGGCGAGGGGATACGGACGCTCAAAGCATGCAAGGCGTACCGGCTACCACACGTGAGGGAAACCATGGAGATCGGCGTTATTTCGGATACGCATGGCCGGCTGGCGCCGGCGGCGTTGACGGCATTAGCCGGGGTTGAGCTGATCTTGCACGCCGGCGATATTGGCCATGAAGCCATCCTCGATCGGCTCGCGACCATTGCGCCGGTATTGGCCATTCACGGCAACACCGATGAGGGGACGGCGCTAGCCCGCGCTTATCCAGCGCACCGTTGGATCGAGCGCGAGGGGGTTGTGATCTATCTGACCCACATTGGCGGCCAGCCCCGCCATCTTGTGCAATCGTTACCGAAGACGGTTGATGGCCGGGCGCCGCAGGTCTATATTTTTGGCCATAGCCACCGGCCATTGTACGAAATGTACAATGGGGTGCTCTTTCTCAATCCGGGTACTGCCGGCGCGTCGCGAGGGGCGGGATTGTCGGTGGCGCGGTTAACGGTGGCTAATGGGCAAGCGAGCGCAGCGATTATTGCGTTGGAGAGATGAGGGCAAGAGGACGGTATGGCTCCAACCACAACAGTACAGCGTAGACTCGATTGGCCCGGGCCGTTGGTCGGGCTTGGTTTGATCATCCTCTTCGCGTTGCTCCCGACAATTGCAACGGCATTGGATTGGGAGCGACGGCTCTTCTTTGCAATGCATGGCATCTGCGCGCAAAGTCACAATTTGATCTCAGGCGGAGTGCAGTTTCCGCTCTGCGCCCGCGATAGCGGCATCTACCTTGGGCTGATGGTGACGCTGGGAGTGATGGCAGCGTTGGGCCGGATGCGGGCCGGGAGGTTGCCGCCGTTGCCGATCGGCTTGACGCTGATTGGCCTGATGGCGGTGATGGGGATTGATGGGTTGAATTCAACCGTTGCCGAGCTGGGTTTTCCGCCGGCGTACCCGCCGCGCGACGATCTGCGCCTTGTGACCGGGCTGGGGTTTGGCTCGGCGTTGGCAGTTGGGTTGCTATTGGTCGCCAATCACACCTTTCTACCGCCCGATCTGCTGGCTGCCGAGCAAGCGCCCATCGGGAGCTGGCGCGATCTGGTAATCGTGATCGGCGCGGTGGGCCTTGTGGTGGCAGCGATCGCCGCCAACCAAGCGGTGTTGGCATGGCCGCTGGTCTTGCTCAGCGTGATTGGGGTGACGGGAGTGATGACCTTTGCGGTGGCGCTACCGATCAGCGCCTTTGCCGGTCTGAGCGGACGGGTGCGGCACGCGCGGCAATTGGCCTTACCGGGGATAGCCGGGTTTATCGTGGCGTTGCTGTTGCTGGCCGTGCTGGCGCACTGGAAAATCGGGTTAGAGGTATCAGGCTTGCTGCCGCCGCCATTGATCCCAGAGTAACCCTCGTGTAAAGCCGCACGGCTGTGCGGCGCCTGTCCGGCGAGCGGGCCAGCGACCCGCGCCCCGTGCGGTGAGCACAAGGCAGACCAGCGGCCCGCGCTCCGGGGGCGAGCAGGCGCACCGGGTCATAACAAGCCAGTAGTGCGGCTTAGCCACAGCCGCACTACTACCGGCTCATTTGACATCTTTTCACCGCGGCATCGTCACCTTCAGATCGTTCAGCGCAGTGCGCAGGTTGTCAAGAGCGACGCGCGCCTCAGGCGGGAGCTGATCGAGACTGGCGACCGTTTCGAGTACGCGATGAGCCGCGATTGCAAGGCTATCGAGATGGCCGAGCAGACAGCCAGCTTCACGCGCTTCGGCAGTGCGCTGGCCGAAGAGGGCGTGCCAGTAATCGGCTGAAGCTAGATAGCGCGTTTCGCCGAGCAGTTCAAGCGCCAGCGTGCAGCGGTCGAGCGGGCGGATCGCCAACACCTCTCGATCGTTGAGCGTAATCTGGCCGGGTGCATGGCGGATCAAGGCGATCGCGTCATCAGTGCGGCTCACGCCATCTTCACTCAGATGCAAGGTTCGGATCTGCATACCACCAACTCCTTCGCTTAAACACGACCATGGCGCTCGAGAGCGCTGCGCGGTAATTCGAGCGGGCACAAGACCAACAACGCTTGGGCTGGTGAATGGCCGGGATTGTGCCAGCGGTGGGGCAACACCGCCTCAAACAACAGGCTATCACCGGGGCCGATGGTGTAGGTATGATCGGCGACGGTATAAAGGATGTTGCCGCTCAACCCAAACACAAACTCTTGGCCGGTATGGACGATCGACTCGGGGCCGCTGTCGGCGCCGCGATCGAGCGTGAGCAACAGCGGTTCGAGGGTACGATTGGCTAAGCCGGGCGCTAAATCGGTGAGCGCGCCGTGCGGGAAGAGGGTCGCTGTCGCCTGACCGGCAGGGGTGAAGACCACGCGCTGTTGGGGCACATCAGGCGTAAAAAAGGCGCTGATCGGCACTTGCAGCGTCATCGCGAGGCGCTGAAGCGTGCTGACGCTCGGCGAGGTGCGGCCATTTTCGATCAGGCTGAGCGTATTCACAGCCAACCCGCTCGCTTCGGCCAGCGCGCGGATCGACATCCGGCGCTGCTCGCGCAGGGCGCGCAGACGATTGCCAACATCAACGCTCGCATCTTCACCGATGCCGTGGGTAGCACTGGCAAGTTCAACCTCAGAACGCACGGCTCTCTCCTTCCGGTTGCGCTTGATCTGTTCATTATTATAAGACGACTTTGCGATTTTTCACCCATTAAATTGGTTGCGTTCTAGTAACAGTTGCCGGCGCAAACAGAACCCCTGCGCCTTGCACTGGCGCAGGGGTCTGAGAAGCAATCAACAAAGACGCGCGCGATCAGTCGCCGGTGGGGGTGCGCTGGCGCATCCGCTCATACTTCTCGCGGGCGCGGCGGGCAAGGGCGAGGGCGCGGCGCTCGCCGTGCTTGGCGATCGAGTACGAGGTGCGGCGGATGCGGTTGCCGTCGCGCCACGTTGCCTCGTAGACCTCGCGGCCATCCTTGATCGTGCGGCGCACGCCAACAATACCAGTGCTGGTGCGGGAAACGCCAATCACTTGCCGCTCGGTGCGCGGCTTGCCTAACTCGCGCTCGGTGGCGTTGCGCCACTCGATAGCGGCAGCCAAAGCGGCCAGCCGGTCGCCATACACCGAATCCGAGAAAAACTTGCTCCGGCGCTGCTTGTTCCACGTCACGCGCACAAAATAGCCAAAGGTGCGCTTAGCCGGGTGATCGATGCGGGTAATCCCTTTGTGCTTGGTGGTCTTAGGGCGAAGACGAGCCGGCAGCTTCTTCGTCTCGGCCACAGGCTGCTCGGCAGGGGTGGAGAGCAGCCGGCGCGCCTGTTCCGGGTCGAGATCGGGGAGCGGCTCGTAGCGTAGTACGGCCATTGGATCTTCGGTTGCGGGCAGCGTCGTTGCTTCCTCCGCAGCAGTTGTCGGCTCGATAGCCGGCAGATTGGCCGGCCAGACAGCGTGTCGGCGGGGCATTGCTGATTGCTCCTTTTGAAAACGTGGTCGAATTTGTACGATTAGTGATTGCCTCGAAGGTTGAAACCTCCGATTTCTATCATACCACATTTTGCCCATTCGCTGCACAGTAATACTGGGCAAAAAAGTACAAATTTGGTTGGATAGAGCGTCTGATTTGATAACAAATAATTGTGATGAAATGCACAAATTTGAATAAAATTGTGGTTTTTATCACAAAACCGCTAAGGTGAAAGTTCCTTGTTCAACTGTCAGATGGTGAACAACTGTTCGGTACATGGGGCGATGCAGGCGTGGGATCAAGTGAGATCGGGCAATATTCGGAAATATATGTTGTCGCTTTGCACAATCGTAATGGAGATCGCTTCGCTTATAGGGGTAAAATCTAGGAGTTTACATTGTGAGATGTTGAACGTTGCGAAGATGGATCGCCGTACGGGGAGCCCGGCCCTTCAGGGCAGGGCTAGGGGTACAAAGCCCGCTGCGCGGGTTGTTGGCCCTCACCCCCCGGCCCCCTCTCCCACCTGACGGTAGGCGAGGGGGAGCTGCCGTGTCTTCGCGACCGGCGCCATTGAGCGGCACACTGTAGCGCCCCTCGCCCACGCCAGTGGAAGAGGGGGAGGGGGTGAGGGTGAACCATCACCCGTTCTCCTGCTGTCATTGCGAGGGCGCGCAGTGCCCGAAGCAATCTCCCGCTTCAGCGGCAAAAATGTCTAAGCGTATCTCTCTCGTGCTCGATGGGGATTGCTTGGCCACGCCGGACAATGACGATTTAAATGTGATCGTTGGCAAAATCGTGGTGGCGTCGCGTTTGTCCAATAGGACACCGGCGAATTGTTTTAATAGTTTGAACTGTCTTATATCTTGACGGCATATCTATAATATAAGAGCAATCTTAATCACCGAGAAAATGCTCCGCTAATCACAACACTCTCACCATTCCCCTTACTTCTCCTTTTCTCGGTCATATTCCAGCCCAGTTGATATCCGCCTGATACCTTTCAGGTAGTGCCCGCCGATGCCTTGTTGTCCGCCGTGACGTGTGTGCGAGGAGGGGGTTGCGTATGCCGGAAAGTATTCAGTGGACGCTGAGCGTGGCTGTGGCCGGGGGTCCGCGGAAGACCGAATCCCAGACGCTGCCGGTTGATGTCTATTTGAAGGGCCAAGTGCAGATCGCGGCGGCTAGCGGCGCTACGCCGGGCCAAGCCAATTTCGCTGCGCCGTCGGGCGGTGGGACGGTGCGCTTTGTCTTGATTTCGGCGAGCCGGTATGATGCCACGCCGCCATTGACCTATACCGTTGATGGCGGCAGCGCGATCACGCTCGACGGCCCGCATCTGTTGATCGGCGCCGGGGCAGTGGCGTTGCTGGGCGCGGCTAATCTCGATTTTGTCTTTTCCAATCCAATGGCGCAGCCGGTGACGGTTGAGGTGCTGATTGGACGCGATGCAGCGTAGGCTGCTATCGCCAACAACGGCATGATCCGTCCGCACAATCGGGTTGCGCTGCCATCATCCATGGCGCCGGACGAGCGATACGTTTCGGTCTATCGCAAGGAGCAACAGTATGCCGGTCACTTTGTCGTATCCGGGTGTCTACATTGAGGAGGTGCCGAGCGGTGTCCGCACGATCACCGGGGTGGCGACGTCGATTACCGCTTTTGTCGGGCGGGCGCGGCGCGGGCCGGTGCATGATCCGGTGCGGATCCAAAACTTTGGTGATTACGAGCGGCTCTTTGGCGGGTTGTGGGAAGCGAGCACGATGAGTTATGCGGTGCAACATTTCTTCCTCAACGGCGGCACTGATGCCTTAATTGTGCGCCTGATCAATGGCGCGACTGCGGCTCGTTTCAATCTTTCGCCCGCGAGCGGGACTGATAATCTGACGCTGGATGCGAGCAACGAAGGCGCATGGGGCAATCATTTGCGGATCAGCATTGACCATGCGACCCGCGAACCAGTGCAACCCGATGAGTTTAATCTGACCGTCGTCGAGATTATTCCGGGGACGAATCCGGTGCAGGCGGCGCGGCGCGAGACGTTTCGCAATGTGTCGATCAATCCGGTGGCGCCGCGCTATGTTGGTACGGTGCTGGCCCAAGAGTCGCTGTTGTTGCGCGTGCCTGATCCGCATCCCGGCGCCTTTCCGACGGTGCGGCCAGCCGTCGTGGCCGATGCGGCGCCGGCCACGAATGGCACGGACGGGAGCGCATTGACCCACACCCAGTATTTAGGTGATTTCGCTGCTAAGACCGGCATGTATGCGTTGCGCAAGGCCGATCTCTTTAATTTGCTCTGCATTCCGCCCTTTGCCCGTGATACCGATGTGACCGAATCGGTGTGGACGGCGGCGCTGCGTTTTTGTCGCGACGAGCGGGCGTTTCTAATTGTTGATGCGCCAGCGAGCTGGCGGAGCATCGCTGCGGCGGTGGGGGGGATCGGCACGTTTAGCGCAGCGGTGGCGCGTGACGATCATGCGGCGATCTATTTTCCGCGGGTGCAGATTCCTGACCCGTTGCGCGAGAACCGGCTGGAAGAGTTTGCGCCTTGCGGCGCGGTGGCCGGTGTCTTTGCCCGCACTGATGCCCAGCGCGGGGTGTGGAAGGCTCCGGCGGGGCAGGACGCGACGCTGTTTGGCGTGCGAGCGTTGGCGGTGAACTTGACCGATGGCGAACAGGGCCAACTCAACCCGCTTGGCGTCAATTGTCTGCGCACCTTCCCGGTAAGCGGCAATGTGGTCTGGGGCGCGCGCACCTATCGCGGCGCTGACCAGTTGGCTTCGGAATGGAAGTACATCCCGGTGCGCCGGTTGGCATTGTTTATCGAAGAGACGCTCTACCGCAGTCTGCAATGGGTGGTCTTTGAGCCGAACGATGAGCCGCTTTGGGCGCAGATCCGGCTGAACGTGGGCGCGTTTATGCAGACCCTCTTCCGGCAAGGCGCGTTTCAGGGCCGTTCGCCGCGCGAAGCCTATCTGGTGAAGTGTGACCGCGAGACAACGACCCAGACCGACATCAATATGGGTGTGGTGAACATCGTGGTGGGCTTTGCGCCGTTGAAGCCGGCTGAGTTTGTGATTATCAAGATTCAGCAGTTAGCTGGGCAGGTGGAGTAAGAACAGAGGGGGCGCAACACGTTGCGCCCGTACAGGGGGAATAGCGTATGGCTCAGTTTAGCGTCAATGCGCAGCGGTTCGATCCCTACAAGAACTTTAAGTTCCGGATCAAGTGGGATGGCCGGTACGTGGCCGGGATCAGCAAGGTGTCGGCGTTGAAGCGTACTACCGAGGTGGTCGAGCATCGGGAGGGTGGCGATGCGAGCAATGTGCGCAAGTCGCCGGGCCGCACCAAGTATGAACCGATCACGCTTGAGCGGGGTGTGACGCACGACACCGAATTTGAGAAGTGGGCGAATAAGGTCTGGAATTACGGTTCTGGACTAGGGGCCGAAGTCTCGCTGAAGGATTTTCGCAAAGACATCATTATTGAGGTCTACAACGAGGCCGGCCAACTGGCTATTGCCTACCGGGTCTATCGCTGTTGGGTATCGGAGTATCAGGCTCTGCCTGAACTCGACGCCAACGCCAATGCGGTCGCCATCCAGAGCATCAAATTGGAAAACGAGGGTTGGGAACGCGATTACGCCCTTGGCGAACCGGACGAGCCGAGCTTCACTGAACCGCAATAGGTCGGGAATGGGTGCACTGATTCAGTGTCCATACCGCATATTGGCGCCGTTGCGTTCATGAGGTGAACGATGGCCATTTCCGCAGCGATGTTGCTCGACATTTGGGAGGCAGGCGCGGCGCAACCGCCGCTGGCGCGGGTACTGGCGCTGTTAGCGCCGTTGTTCCCAGAGACAGCCGTCGCTGAGTTGCCGGTGGGCGCGCGCGATGCGCTGCTGTTGCTGGTGCGGGAATGGCTGTTTGGCGCGCAGATGGAGTGTGTTGCAGTGTGTCCAGTCTGCGCGACCCGGTTAGAGTTTTTGTTGGCGACCACAGCTTTGCGGGCGTTAGCGCCGGCGACAGCAGTGCAATCACTTGACGTTGGCGGCCAACAACTCGCTTTTCGCCTGCCGGCTAGCGTCGATTTGCTGGGGTTGCCGCCCGGCCCGGCTGTCACTCGCCGTCTCATCGAACGCTGTTTAATCGATGCGCCGGCTACGTTTTCCGATGAGGCATTGGCGGTGGTAGCGACTGCGATGGCGGACGCCGATCCGCTGCTCGATCTGCGGATCGAGCTGGCTTGTCCCGATTGCGGTCACACGTGGGCCGCGCCCTTCGATGTCGCGGGATTTGTCTGGCAAGAATTGGATCGGTGGGCGCGGCGGTTGTTGCGCGATGTGCATACGCTAGCGCGCGCCTACGGCTGGCGCGAGAGCGAGATTCTGGCGCTGAGCCCGCAACGGCGCGCCTTGTATTTGCAGATGGTGAACGATGAACGATCCGCTGGCTAATCTGCTGGCGCGCAGTTTCGGCGAGCTGGCTAGGGCGGTGCAACCGCGATTGCCGGCCCGGTTCGAGCTGGTTGCGTCCTTCGGCGGTGAGGTGGCCGTGCCGCTGGTGCAGGTGGGTGATCAGGCTGCGCCGGGGGCGCCGCCGGTTCAGGTGGATGATCGCGTCACGCTGGGATCGCCGCCGGCGCAGGTGGGTGATCAGGCTGCGCCGGGGTTGCTGCCGGTGCGGGTGGAGCCATCTCCTGCACCGCTTGCCAGCGCGATCCCGCCGGTTGAACGCCGGCAAGTTCTGCCGTTGCCATTAGCCCCGCTGCCGGCTTGGGGGCAACCACCAACCACCTGCAGCGAGCTACGGCGTCCATCGGCGCCTCCGCCTGCTGCGCCGGAACGTATCTCGCCTGATCTTGGCGTAAGCGAGGCGCATAGCGAGCGCACTGCGCCGGCGAGTCTGGCAGATTTCGTCGAGCCGCGCGGGTTGCCGGCGTCAGCCAGCGCCGTTAATCCACCGCGACTGCCGGACGTTGCCGCCGCATCGCCAGCGGTGCCGCCGGCTCCCGTCGTTTCGTTCCAGCCGGATAGTGCTCTAGATACGATTCACGAACCAGTAGCGCCGGACATTCTGCCTCCCTCTACACCAGCGCCGGTTATGCCGCGCGAACCGGGGGCGCCGCCGCGCGAACCGGCAGCGCCAACGCATCCGCCACGCATCACTGTGACCATCGGGCGGGTGGAGGTACGCGCCGTGCCGCCGCCACCACCGTCATCGCGCCCCCGTCCGCAACCGCCGGCTCCGAGGCTCAGTCTTGATGAGTATCTGCGCCGGCGTGAGGGAGGAACGCGATGAGCAATGCGCTGGCGATTGCCGCTGTTACCGCCGTGTTGCGCGATCTGCTGCAAGACGGTCTGATCGATCACGACCTCACCGGCGCGCTCGGTGATGTGACGGTGAGCGTCTTGGCGCCGGCGCAGGCCCTCGCCGCCTTTACCCCTAATAGCGGCCAACTCAACCTCTTTCTCTACCACGTGAGCTACAACCCCGGCTGGCGCAACTATGGCTTGCCGTCGCGTTCGGGACGCGGCGATTTGATCAGCGATCCGCCGCTGGCGCTCGATCTGCACTATTTGTTGACCGCCTACACCGACCAAGACTATCTGGCCGAACTGTTGCTGGGTTATGCGATGCAGCTCTTGCACGAGACGCCGGTGCTATCCCGCGACGCTATCCGCATTGCGCTAGCCCCGCCTGCGCCGGTCAGCGGCGTTGCGTTGCCGGGATCGGCCCGCGCCAGTCTGGTAGCGGCTGATCTAGCCGATCAGATCGAACAGATCAAGATTGCTCCCGAACCGCTGAGCCTCGAACAGGTCTCGCAAATCTGGTCGAGCATGCAATCGCCGTACCGGCCCACCGTGGCCTACCAAGCATCAGTGGTCTTGATCGAGAGCCGGCGGCCTACCCGGCAGGCGCTGCCGGTGCGCCGGCGCAATCTCTATGTGCTGTCGCTCAGCCAGCCGCGCATCACCCAACTTGGCTCGCAAGCCACCGCAACTGATCCGGTGAGCTTCCAGCAGCCGATCTTGCCCGGTTACCGGCTCGTGATCCGCGGCCAACAGTTGCGCGGTGATGAGGTCGTGATCCGGCTTGGCGAGACTGAGGTGACGGTACCGCCGGATCAGATGACCGGCACGCAGATCATTGTCGCGCTGCCGGCGAGCTTACGGGCCGGCGTGCAAGTAGTGCAGGTGGTTCACCGGCTACGACTCGGCACGCCACCCACCCCGCACCGTGGGGTCGAATCGAATGTGGCAGCGTTCATCTTGTCTCCAATAGTCAGCGCCACTGCCGGCCCGCGTGATGGCAACGGCAATGTTACCCTCACCCTTACCCTCACGCCGCCGGTGGGCAAACAGCAGCGGGTGACGCTCTTGCTCGACGAAACGCCGCCGCCGGCCACCCGGCCACCGCGCTCGTTTGCCTTGCCGCTGCCGGCGCGCGCGCCGGCGCCTCCACCTAACAATACTGATGTGACGCTCACGATCACGACAGACATCGTGCCGACGGGAACCTATCTGGTGCGGGTGCAGGTAGATGGGGCGGAAAGTCAACTTGACGTAAACGGAAGCGGATTTAGCGGGCCAACGGTGATCATCCCATGAGCACAGCCACGGCAATCGAGTGGGTGACAGCCAACCAGCGTTATCTGAGTGCGGCGCTTGAAGTAACGAAGCAGCGGCTGGCCGCGAAGGGCGATGAGGCGCGGTTGCGCGCAGCCGAACAGGCATTGGCGGCCGCCCGCGTTGCTATGCCTGCGCTGCCGGCGGTCGAGCGGTTGCACATCATCTTTGGCTTGACCGAGTTCGAGACCGAACTGCTGCTGCTCTGCGCGGGGGTGGAGCTCGATAGCGGTTTGGCAACGCTCTGTGCAACAGCGCAGGGTGATCCGCACCGCTACCGCCCGACCATCGGGCTGGCGCTGGCGGTGTTGCCCGCCGCGCACTGGAGCGCGGTGACGCCGACGGCGCCGTTGCGTCACTGGCGATTGATCGAGGTGGCCGAGGGTGAGCCGCTCGCGACTGCGCCGCTACGGATTGACGAGCGGGTGTTGTACTACCTGCTCGGTGTGGCGACGCTCGACCGGCGCTTGCAACCGTTAGTGCGCCTGCTCGATCCGGCAGTGGCGCTGCCAGCCTCGCAACGGCAACTCGCGGAACGGATTGCAACGCTGTGGGCAGAGCAACCTGCACCGCCGCCGGTGCAGATCTGCGGCAGCGATTCGTTCAGCCGGCAGGCGATTGCCGCCGCGATTGGCGAGCGACTGGGGCGGGCAGTGTACCGGCTGCGGGGCGAAGATGTGCCCGCCGGCCCCGCCGAGCAAGAGTTGTTGGCCCGCCTGTGGGAGCGAGAAGCGGCGTTGAGCGGCGCGCTGGCACTGATCGCGGTGGACGACGGCGACACGTCGCGCGCGTGGCTTGGGTGGCTGGAACGGGTACAGGGCATGGTGTTGTTGGCGAGCGCCGATCCGCTGCCGTCCGGCGACCGGCTGATCGTGCGGGTTGATGTGCCGCAACCCGGTCGTGCCGAGCAACGGTCGCTCTGGCAACAGATACTGGGTGAACGCGGTCTGGCTCTCAATGGCCAACTCGAACCGCTGCTGGCCCAGTTCACCCTCAATGCCAACGCCATCCGCGCTGCCGGCTTGGCGGTCACGACCGATTCTGCCGCCGATTGGTGGGAAGCCTGCCGCGGGCAGGCCCGTCTCCGCCTCGACGGGTTGGCTCAGCGGATCGAGACGGTGGTGGGTTGGGACGATCTCGTATTACCGGACGAGCACATCGCAACGCTGCGCCAGATGGTCGCGCATGTGCGCCAGCGGGGTCGGGTGTACGAGCAGTGGGGTTTTGGTCAACGCGGTGAACGCGGGTTGGGGATTAGCGCCTTCTTTGCCGGGCCGAGCGGTACCGGCAAGACGTTGGCTGCCGAGGTGTTAGCCAACGAGCTACGGCTCGATCTCTACCGGATTGACCTGAGCGCGGTGGTGAGCAAATACATCGGCGAGACTGAAAAGAATCTGCGCCGCATCTTCGATGCTGCCGAAGGCGGGGGCGCGATTCTGTTGTTCGACGAAGCCGATGCGCTATTTGGCCGCCGCAGCGAAGTGAAAGATAGTCACGATCGGTACGCCAACCTCGAAGTGAGCTACCTCTTGCAGCGGATGGAGGCGTACCGCGGATTGGCTATTCTCACCACCAATATGAAGCAAGCGATTGACACCGCCTTCCTGCGCCGTATCCGATTTATTGTCAACTTTCCCTTCCCCGACGCGGCGCAACGCCGGCGCATCTGGCAGCGGGTCTTCCCGCCCGCTACGCCGCTGGCCGAGCTAGATTGGACGCGGCTAGCGCAACTGAATCTAGCCGGCGGCAACATTCGCAGCATCGCCGTGAATGCCGCGTTTCTGGCCGCTGATGCCGGCGAACCGGTGACAATGCGCCATATCTTGAGCGCAGCGCACAGCGAATATGCCAAATTAGACAAACCGCTGACCGAGACGGAATTGCGCGGGTGGGGGTATTAGCGACGGCTGCTGATGGGGTGTGCGATGGAGGTTGCGATTGAGATAGAGATTGCGGAAATCGTCTTGATCGGCTTTGGGACAATTGACCGCGAGCGCGTCAGAGCGGCGCTAGTCGCTGAGTTGAGCCGGTTGCTAGCAGAAGAGGGCGTGCCGGTGGGCCTGAGCAGCGCCGGTGCAATCGAGACGCTTGACGGCGGCGCGTTCCGGTTAACGTCGGGGATGCGGCCTGAGCAGATCGGCCAGCAGATCGCACTGGCGCTCTACCGGGGGTGGCAATAGCGGTCGTGAGGCGGAGAGGTTCCCATGCAAGCCTTAGCGTCCTCTACGGTAACAAAACAGCTATGATTAAAATCGCCGTGCGCAAACCAACCCGCGCTCCTGCACCAGCTCGCCGTCCACCGGCGCTGGCTCGCGTTGCCGATGTGGCGGCCTTGCTCGCGCAAGCCGC
>NZ_DAOTWH010000304.1:0-20447 GCF_034435895.1 Chloroflexus sp. | reverse complement strand
GTGCGGCTCGGTGGCAGCAGCGTGGTATGCCGATGAACCCGCCATGATCGCCGCTGGGTTAGACGCGCGCAGTATGGCTGGCTTGCGCGCGGCCCGTCAGACCATCGACCTCGATGCCGAGCTGGCCCGGTTGCGTGCCGCCGGCGTGATACCGGTGGCGATCACCGATCCGATTTACCCGCCGCTGCTCCGCATGATTCCAGCCCCACCGCCATTGCTCTACGTGCGCGGCACGCTGACGCCAGCCGATCAACGGGCAGTGGCGATCGTCGGTACCCGCCAGCCGAGCACCTATGGCCGCGAAGCGACCCGCCGGCTGGCCCGCGATCTCGCCGCAGCCGGGATCACGATCGTCAGCGGGTTGGCGTTAGGCATTGATACGATCGCCCATACTGCCGCCCTTGAGGCCAGCGGACGCACGATTGCGGTGCTCGCGTGCGGCGTCGATCGAGTCTACCCCGAACGGAACCGCGCGCTGGCCGAGCGGATCACGACCGTCGGCGCGCTGATCAGCGACTACCCGCTCGGCACACCACCCGCCCCGCTCAACTTTCCCCCGCGCAACCGGATTATCGCCGGCTTGAGTCTGGCCACGCTGGTGGTCGAAGCCGGCGAACAAAGCGGCGCGCTGATTACCGTGCAGTTTGCTCTCGATCAAGGGCGAGACGTGATGGCTGTACCGGGATCGATCTTTAATCCGCTCAGCGCCGGCCCGCACCGCCTCATCCGCGAGGGAGCGGCGCTGGTCACCGATGCGAACGATGTCTTGGCGGCGCTTGGTCTCGATGGGCCGCACCGGCCTGACGAGTCGCCGCTAGAGCTAGCCCTCACCGCCGAGGAAGAGGCGATCTACCGGGCCGTCGAAGCCGAACCGCAGCACATTGATGCCATTGGCCGCGCCGCCGGCCTGCCGGCAGCCGCTACCGCCGCCGCATTGGCGTTGTTGGAACTGAAGGGGATCGTGCGCCAAGTTGCGCCGTTCTACTACTCACGAGGCCGATAAGAGCAGGGAGTGGAGGGGCGCGTGCCCACCTGTCCCGTCCGTGCGGGGGGGCAGGAGCAAAAAGGTTGAATAGCCACAAAAGGACACAACAGGCACAAAAACGATGGTTAGATTTGTGTCTTTTGTGTCGCTTCGTGGCTATTCCGCCAACAAACCTCTGCGCACCTTCGCGTCCTCTGCGCCTTTGCGGATCCAGACAGCCGTTCAGCTCTACTTAAAAATCAAACGTGGCTTCGGGCCGGTCAGCAAAGGCATCAACCAGCATGCGGCGGGTACGGGTCAGCAATGGCGGCAACCGGTTCGGGTCGAAAAAGCCGACATTCACATTCTCGTGGCCGGCTTGCTGCAACTCGCCGCCAATGATCCGGGCCGCAAAAAAGATCGCCAAAATCTGCGACTGATCGCCGTTGGGGTAACTCCACGCAAAATCGGGGCCGCTATAGATCCCAATCAGCTTAAATGGCTCTAGCATCAAACCCGTCTCTTCATGGACTTCGCGCACCAATGCCCGCGCTGGCGACTCATCAAGGCTGATCGTTCCTCCCGGCACATCCCACAGCATCACATCGGCGCGCCGGCATAGCAATATCTGCCCCGCTTCATTGCGGACAAACCCGCTCGCGCGCACTTGCAGAATGCGTTGATGGCCAACGTAACTGCGCAGCCAGCGTGTGTATTTCACGGTCATATCTGGCTCCTGTCGAGCATAGCCCCAACGATTCAAAATGAAAGATCCAGCGAGTTTTCCGTCGCTTTGCTCAAGTTGACGGCAATTATAACACTTCTCGCCACGAAGCGATATTTGCTGTCTAGTAAGCGAGAGGCCGGCGATGATGAGGGTTATAAACATCTACCACCATGACAGCATTCCCGCTTCCCTGATCCCTACTCCCCACTTCCTTAGACCTGAACCTTCAACCATGCCGTCAAAGCTTGGCTCTGCGGACGATCGCTTAAACGAACCCGGCTCAATTGGCGCTGGACGACCAGATCAGGAATGTTGAGCACCTCAAGTTTGCGAGCAATCACCTCGGCCTTAATCGTTACGCGCGAAACCATGCTTAGACCCAACCCGGCGCTCACTGCCTGCTTCACCGCCTCGGTGCTGCCCAGCTCCATCACCGGACGGATCGTAATCCCGCGCGCTGTTAAGGCTTGTTCCATCACCTCGCGCGTGCCCGAACCGAGTTCGCGCAAAATAAACGGTGCGCCGTTGAGTTCGGCGGCAGGCACATGGGCGCGCTGGCTGAGCGGATGATCGGGTGGGGCAATCACCACCAGCTCGTCGGTGCGCCATGGGGTAATCTGTAGATGTTCATGTGGCGTGATCGGCCCTTCCACGTAGGCAATATCGATCCGGTAGGAGCACAAGTGATCGAGCACCTGTTGGGTATTGCCAATATCGAGAAACAGCTCAATCCCCGGATATTTGCGGTGGTACGCCCCCAGTAGCGACGGCAATAGATAGATGCCAATCGTACTGCTGGCCCCGATTGCCAGCCGGCCCCGTTGCAAGCCACGCAACTCTTTGAGCGCCTCGACCGCCAACCGTTCGTGGGCAAAGATCCGGCGGGCATGTTCGCCGAGGATCGCACCGGCTTCGGTCGGCGCCACCCCGCGCGCGCGCCGCTCAAGCAGCACGGTATTGAGTTGCCGCTCCAGCTCTTGGACGGCCCGCGATACCGCTGATTGGCTCATCGTCAGCGCGTCGGCAGCGCGCGTAAAGCTGCCATGATCGAGCACCGCAACATAGATCCGCAACAGGTGCAAGTTGAGGGTCACGTTCATGCCTCACAATTAAAATAAGTGAATAAGAATAGCAGCATTGTACCATGTAGATGAAAGGATAATGATGGGGTGCGGCAGTTTGACTGCCGCACTCTATACCGGCTCGCTACCACACTGTAGGTATGCTCCTGCTCGATACCTCTCATCGAAAATATCCGCTTGCTCGATGAGCAGGTTTCTGTTACGATATAATTCAGTCAGGATCTTATTCTCATAGCCAGAAAGAGCTGGCCATGACAAACTACGGCTTCCTCATCGATCAGCGGAAGTGTATTGGCTGCCATGCGTGTAGCACGGCATGCAAGTCGGAAAACGAAGTGCCGCTTGGGGTCTATCGCACATGGGTGAAGTATGTCGAAACCGGCACGTTTCCCAACACCCGCCGCCACTTCCAAGTCACCCGCTGCAACCACTGCGCCAATCCGCCCTGTGTCCGCATCTGTCCCGTCACTGCGATGTACCAGCGCACCGATGGCATCGTTGAGTTCGATCCAAAGGTGTGCATCGGCTGCAAAGCCTGTATGCAGGCGTGCCCCTACGATGCGATCTACATCGATCCAGAAACGCACAACGCCGCCAAATGCCACTTTTGCGCCCATCGGGTTGATCAGGGCCTCAAACCTGCCTGCGAGATTGTCTGCCCCGAACAGGCGATCATCTCTGGCGATCTGGATGATCCGAACAGCTTGATCAGCCAGTTGATCGCCCGTGAGCCGGTGTCGGTGCGCAAGCCCGAACAGGGCACAGCGCCGAAGTTGTTCTACATCGACGCCGATCAGACCTCGTTGACGCCAACTGCTTCGACAGTCAGTTCGACCTTTATGTGGGCCGATGTGGTCAGCGAGCAGTTGGTGGGCCATCACCACGGTAACGGCAATGGCCGGGTGAAGGCTGCTCGCGAGGTGATCCCGCTTACCGCCGCTTCGGGTGCAACGATCCGCCCGCCGCGCGAGCAGGGGTTGGGGGTTGGCCAGAGTGCGTTGATGATGGGCGGGCGGGTGGCCGGCCACATGGTGCAGACGGCCTACAATGCCCAGCACAAGATTCCGTGGCATTGGCCGGTAGCGGCCTATCTCGTCACGAAGGGGATCGGGAGCGGTGTCTTTTTAGTGATTGCCGCCGCCATCGGATTGGGGTTGGCGCCGCTGGCCGCACCGCTGCTGGCGACGACGCTCTTTGTCAGTCTGCTCTTTATCGGTATCACCACTGGCTTGTTGGTCCTTGATCTTGACAAGCCGCACATGTTCTTGACCATTCTCACCCGTCCGCAGTGGCGCAGTTGGTTAACTCGCGGCGCGTTTATCCTGATCGGCTTTACCGGCGTGGCCGGGTTGTGGTTCCTTGCCGAAGCCGGCGCGGCCTTTAATCTGTGGCCGGAAACGGCCATCGCCGGGTTGCGCCCGCTCTTTGCGTGGGTGGGCATCCCGCTGGCAGTGATGGCCGCGATCTACACCGCCTTCCTCTTCGCCCAAGCCGAAGGCCGCGACCTCTGGCAAAGCCCGCTCTTGCCGACCCACCTGCTGGTGCAGGCGTTGATGGTTGGCGCGGGGACGCTGCTGCTCATGGCGCCGTTGATGGCGATGCCGGCTGAATTCCTGACCCTGCTCGGTTGGCTGTTCGCCGGCAGTCTTGCCCTTGATCTCTTCATGCTCCTGTTAGGTGAATTCGGCATTCCGCACGCCAGCGAAGTTGCGGCCCGCGCCGCGCACGACATTAGCCACGGTCGCTATCACCGCCACTTCTGGCAGGGTGCGATCGGGTTGGGCCACGTCGTGCCGATCGTCTTGATCGCGCTGGCCTTGCTCGTGCCCGCCTTGGCTGCGCCGCTCTTGGCGGTGGCTGGGTTGGCCGCTATTGCTGGTCTGTACGCTTTTGAATATGCTTTCGTTATGGCGCCGCAACACGTGCCGAACAGTTAGGAAAGGTGTGGTCATGGCGACGTCATTGCTTAACCGTTTATTAGGAACGCTTAGCCAGAGGCCGCAAGCGCGGGTCGAACCGCTGGCCCCGCCGGTCGACCGGTATGTCACCAGCGATGCACCGGCAACTGCGCCGGCCAGCACCGCGTTGCGTGACTATCCGCCGGTCGAACGCTGGAATGACTGGACGGAGTACGATCCGAAGCTGTGGCCACAGAAGGTGGCTCGCCGCTATACGCTGGTGCCGACGATCTGCTTCAATTGCGAGAGCGCCTGCGGTCTGCTCGCGTATGTTGATGTCGAGACGCTCAAGATCAAGAAGTTTGAGGGCAATCCGCTCCATCCCGGCAGCCGGGGCCGCAATTGCGCCAAGGGGCCGGCGACGCTCAACCAAGTCTATGACCCTGACCGCATCCTCTACCCGCTAAAGCGGGCCGGCAAGCGCGGTGAAGGTAAGTGGGTACGGGTTTCGTGGGATGAGGCACTCAACGAAATTGCCGGGCGCATCCGCAAGGCGATTATCGAGAAGCGCCAGACTGAGGTGATCTACCACGTCGGTCGCCCCGGCCACGATGGGATTATGGAGTGGGTGCTGCCGGCGTGGGGAGTTGACGCCCACAACTCGCACACCAATGTCTGTTCGTCGGGCGCGCGCTGCGGGCAAGCGATGTGGATGGGGTACGACCGGCCTTCGCCCGATCACGCCAACGCCCGCGTGATCTTGCTGATCAGCTCGCACCTCGAAACCGGCCACTACTTCAACCCGCATGCCCAGCGCATTATGGAAGGCAAGATGGCCGGCGCCAAGCTGATCGTGCTTGATACCCGCCTCTCGAATACGGCCTCGCTGGCCGATGAGTGGCTCTCGCCATGGCCGGGCAGCGAGACAGCGATCTTATTGTCGATCGCTAACTATCTCATCCGCACCGGCCAGTACAATCGCGACTTCGTGCGCCGCTGGGTGAACTGGGATGCCTACCTGCGCGCCGAACATCCCGGCACGCCGGTCAGCTTCGAGCATTTCGAGATGAAGCTGCAAGAGCTGTACGCGCAGTACACCTTCGAGTTCGCTGCCCAAGAGAGCGGGGTCAGCGCCGAGCAGATCGAGCGGGTGGCGAAGATTATTGCCCGCTGCGAAGGCAAATTGGCCACCCATAGCTGGCGCAGCGCTACCAGCGCCAACCTTGGCGGCTGGATGGTCGCTCGCTGCCTCTGGTTCCTCAATGTGCTTACCGGCTCGATCGGCGTCGAAGGCGGCACCTCGGCTAACGTCTGGGATAAGTGGATCCCGCGCCACCCCAACATGGCGCCGCACCCGAAGGTCTGGAACGAGTTGACGTGGCCGGAAGAGTATCCGCTCACCTTCTACGAATTGAGCTACCTCTTGCCGCACTTCCTCAAAGAAAATCGCGGCAAGATTGACACCTACTTCACCCGCGTCTACAACCCATTGTGGACGAACCCCGACGGCATGAGCTGGCTGGAAGTGCTGACCGACGAGAGCAAGATCGGTCTGCACGTCCATCTCTCACCGACGTGGAGCGAGACCGGTTGGTTCGCCGACTACATTTTGCCGATGGGGGTCGGGGCCGAGCGCCACGATATGATGAGCCAAGAGACCCATGCCGGTTGCTGGATCGCGTTCCGCCAGCCGGTGTTGCGCGAGGCTATGCGGCGCTTGGGCAAGCCAGTTAAAGATACCCGCGAAGCTAACCCCGGCGAAGTGTGGGAAGAGACCGAGTTCTGGATCGAGCTGTCGTGGCGGATTGACCCCGACGGCAGCCTTGGCGTCCGCAAGACCTTTGAAAGCCCCTACCGGCCCGGCCAGAAGATTACGGTCGATGAGCTGTACGGCTGGATGTTCGAGAATCACGTGCCCGGTTTGCCCGAAGCGGCAGCGAAAGAGGGCTTGACCCCGCTCGAGTATATGCGGCGCTATGGCGCGTTCGAGCTGCGCAAAGGCGCTATGCCGACCTTCGACAAACCGCCAAGTGCAAGCGAACTGGCCAACGCAGTCATCGACCCCGACACCAAGATCGTCTATACCAAGACGCCGGCCCAGCCGTCGTCGAATATCACCCCGCTGCCCTATTTCGAGCCAGATCCGGAACGCGGGAGACCGATCGGCATCCAGCTCGAAGACGGCACGATCGCGACCGGCTTCCTCACCCCGTCGCGCAAACTTGAGTTCTACTCGACAACCCTGCGCGATTGGGGGTGGCCCGAATACGCCATTCCAACCTACATCCATAGCCATGTTCACCCCAGCAAGGTGGATCGGAACAAGAACGAAGTCGTACTGCTCTCGACCTTCCGCCTGCCGACGCTCATCCACACCCGCAGCGGTAACGCGAAGTGGCTGTACGAGATCAGCCACAAGAACCCGGTCTGGATCCACACCAGCGACGCTGAACGGCTGGGGTTGCGCACCGGTGATCTGATCAAGGTCATCACCGAGATCGGCTACTTCGTCGATCGGGTCTGGGTGACGGAAGGCATTCGCCCCGGCGTAATCGCCTGTTCTCACCACTTGGGGCGCTGGCGGTTGCAAGAAGACGGCGGCGGCAAGCTCTCGACCGCGCTGGTTGATCTCAAGCAAGAGGGCGAAGGCAAATGGCGGATGCGCCAAGTCCACGGCATTAAGCCCTACCAGAGCGAAGACCCTGATACGGCGCGGATCTGGTGGGAAGATGCCGGCGTGCATCAGAACCTGACCTTCTCGGTGCATCCTGACCCGATCAGCGGCATGCACTGCTGGCACCAGAAGGTGCGGATCGAGCCAGCCGGCCCGAATGACCGCTACGGCGACATTTTTGTCGATACCAAGCGGGCACACGAAGTCTACCGTGAATGGTTGGCCATGACCCGTCCGGCGTCGAAGGTCTCGCCGAATGGCTTGCGCCGGCCACACTGGCTGCTGCGCCCGTTCCGTCCGGCGCGGGAAGCGTACTTGTTGCCAAGGAAAAAGTCGTGACGGCGTATGCTGAATTGGCGGCCCGTCAGGCCTTAGCTAGCCTGATTGGCCGCCTGCTGCTCGCGCCGCCTACCGCCGAACTGTGGGCGGAGGCGGCGACGTTGCCAGAACTGGCTGAGGTGATGGGCGACGGGCGCGAGGCGTTAGCCGTCGCCTACGAATATCTAATCGGGCGCAACGTCTACCCTTACGAGTCGCTCTACCGCGACGAAGCGCTGATGCTCAACACCGCCGCCACCGAGCGAGTGGCGGCTCTGTACGAGGCATGCGGTTTTGTCCCTGATCCCAATGTGGGCGCGCCTGACCATTTGGGCTTGGAACTGACCGTCCTAGCGCGCCTGATCGCAACCGAAGCCGCCGCGCAGGCTCACGGCGACGCCGCGCTGCACAGTTGGGCACGGCGGCAGGCAACAACGTTGCTGCGCCAGCATCTCGCCGGTTGGGCGCCGATTTGGGCGCGCGCGGTGCAACGTATTCCGGCCCATCCCTTTTATCAGACGGTGGCCGGTTTAGTGGTGGAATTGATCGGCAGCGAACTTGAGCGGCTGACCGGCGAGCCGGTCGTAGTGCAAGAGTATATTCCCCTGCAACCGGCCACCCCCCACGATGAAGAGACCGATCTGAGTGCGCTGATCCGCCATCTGATCACGCCGGTCAAAGCCGGTTTCTTCCTCAGCCGGGCCGACTGCTCGGCGCTGGCGCGGCAACTCGGTTTTGCCATCCCGATCGGCGACCGCTTTAGCATGGCACGCACTTTATTCGAGACTGCCGGCCAGTTCGAGCAGGTCGAAGCGTTAATCGCCGCTCTTCAAGATATTATGTCAAACGAAGCCGCTGAGCTGCGCCGGTCGATTGCTGCCCAACCGGTATGGGAACCGGCCTTGCAACCGTGGCTGGCGCGGTTGGCGGACAGGCGCTGGTTGGCTGTGAGTTAAGGTTGTCACCACCCCGTGCCCCTCCCCCGCTCGGGGAGGGGTTAAGCGTCAAGCCGCGAAGTAAGCCAAGGCGCAGAGGGATCAAACGCAAAGGCGCGAAGCGCGCAAAGGATGTTGGGGGAAGAGCCACTCCCCCGCTTGTCCTTGCGTGCCGCCGCAAGGCGGCGAAGCAATCTCCTCCGAGCACGGCATGCATCACTCAGCGTTCGTGCGCGTTGAAGCGGGAGATTGCTTCGCGGGCTTCGCCCCCTCGCACTGACAGCACGCCTCACCTCCTCCCCCGCTGGGGGAGGGGGAAGGTGAATAGCCACAAAGAGACACAAGAGGCACAAAAAAAGGCGCAGTGATTCGGAACGCAACGGCACGCAGGACGGAGAGGGCTTTTGGCAGAATCGCCACGAAGAGATACCAAAGACGCAAATGCAACTTTTGCAACCTTTTTGTGCCTTTTGTGTCTTTTCGTGGCAATTGTTTCCCTCACCTCTCCTCCATCCACCGCCGTTGCAATGCCGCCAACACCCCCCGCGCCTCAAGGCGGGCGAGGGCGCGGTTGATTTCGGCTTCGAGCTGAAAGGCAGCGGCGGGCATCGCCAGCACGTAAGGCTCGTAGGTCAAGGCAGCAGCGATGCGCAGATCGCCGCTGGCTAATGCACCCAACGCAGCCACGTGATCGAGGATGGCGGCATCGATCGCGCCGGCGCGCAGGGCGCGGGCCAGCGATGCCGCTTCTTCGGCCTCGATGAGGGTCAGCGGGGTGGTCAAGGCCAAGCGGCGCGCCAAGGCATCGCCTTCGCTGCCCAACACCACGCCAAGGCGGCGATCGCGCAGATCGGGCAAGCCGGCAATCGGGCTGTTCACAGGGGCGACGAGCATCAACCCGCCATCGAAGTAAGGTTGGGAAAACCGGGCGCGGTAGCCTTGTTCAGGAGCGTAGGGAAAGGCCGAGGCGATCAGATCGGCTTGCCGGCTGGTTAACTGATCGTAGAGTGCATCAAAGCCGCTCCGCACAAACACCGCCTCGATCCCCAACTCGGCAGCTAACGCTTGCACGAGTTCGATGTCAAAGCCAGTCAGCACCCCATGCTGATCTTCAACAAACGGGCGGTAGCCGGGATCAACCGCCACGCGCAGCACACCATGCTCGCGGATACCGGCATAGACCGGATCGATCGGGGCAGCGCCGGTTTGCACGCTCCACACAAGCCATGCGTAGGCTGCCACCACCACGAGAGCCATCCCATCAAGCCAACGGCGCCGGTGGCGCAGCATCGCGACCTTATCCATACCCAACGCCCCTCATACGTATGCGCCGCAATGCGCATCCATCTCCTACATAATATATTCGGAGCCGGCGCAAATTTATGAGAGCGTTCTCATTTTTACGCCTTGACCGCTCATCTAACCATCGGTATACTTCATATAACAGCATCGTAACGGTCATAACACGTAGTGTATTCCCCCGCCCGAATCGTCAGCGCAGCAGCGTATAACCGTCATATCAATTCTGGAATGGGAGTCGCGCATGGCAATTGAGCCCTACCGCCCAACCCCTGATGCAACCGCCACGAATCGCGAGCAGGAGCTTGAGAAGAAGATTTCAAAACTCTTTGAGCGCTGGAATTGGAAACTGTTCCGTTTCTTGCGCTTGATGCTCTTCCTCGGCATTGGCATCTGGCTAGCTGCTAACTTGCTCCCCGGCATTTTCAACATTATTATCACCGGCGAAATCGGCGAACTGATCCTCCAGATTATCCCGGTCGCCGTGTACCTCTTCTTCTTCATCGGTTTCCAGTTCTGGCTGATGTACTTCTTTATGGCCCGTACCCGCATCTACTGGGTCAAGCCGGGGGAAACCGGCGTCAGCTTCAAAGACTACCGCGGCAATCCAGAGGTGTTGGAAGCGGCGCGTCGGGTGGTAACGCTGCTTAAGGGCGCGAAGGAGTTCAAGCAGATGGGTGGCGAAGTCACCCGTGGCATCTTGCTGATCGGCCCTCCCGGCACCGGTAAGAGCTACCTCGCGCAAGCGATCTCAACCGAAGCCGGGGTGCCATTCGGCTACCTCAGCGCACCATCGTTGCTCTCGGCGTGGATGGGCATGGGCAACATTAAGGTGATGAACCTCTACCGCAAAGCCCGCCGCTTCGCCCGCGAGTATGGCGCGTGCATCCTGTTCATTGATGAAATTGACGCGATCGGGATGGCGCGCAGCTCGAACCTGATGGGCACCGGCGCTGCCGGCGCGGGGATGAGCAATCGCGAGAAGGTGGTGATGGGGGTCGGCGGCATGATGGGTGGCGGCAGCAGCTTGCTCAACGAGTTGCTGTTGCAGATGGATCCGCCGCCGCACGATCAGACGTGGTGGGGCAAGCTGCTGCGTCTCGTCGGGTTGCGGCGCGGCAAGGCCGAGATGCCGCCGGTGCTGACGATGGCCGCTACCAACCTTGCCGAGACGCTCGATGCCGCGCTGTTGCGGCCCGGTCGCTTTGACCGCAAGATCGCGGTCGAGCCGCCCGACGCCGAGGGTCGCCGCGAGGTGATTGAGTACTATCTGAGCAAGGTCAAGCATGAGCCGATGCCGATTGACCGGATGGTCGCCGACACTATCGGCTATACACCGGTGGCGATCAAGTATGTGATCAACGAAGCAACTATCCATGCCCACTTCGATGGCCGCGCTGCGATCAATTACTGGGATTTCACCCAAGCGCGCGAGATCCACGAATGGGGGCTCAAGCAACCGATCCGCAGCATGTCTTATGAAGAGCGCCGGCGGATTGCCTACCACGAAGCCGGCCATGCCTACGCTGCCGTCAAGCTGCTCAAGAAAGAGCGCCTGACTAAGGTGACGATCGTGCGCCACGGCAACGCGCTGGGTTTTGCGGCGTGGAAGCCGGAAGAGGAGATTCACACCCGCACCCGCGAAGAGCTGCTCGACCGGATCAAGATCGCGCTGGCTAGCCGCGCTGCCGAAGAGCTTTTCCTCGGCACGCAGATGAGCGGCGTTACCAGCGACTTGCAGAGCGCAACCGGCATCGCGGCAATGATGGTCGGCGCGTATGGGATGGACAACAGCTTCTTCTCGTACCTGCTCTTTGGGATGCAGGGGTTGTCGGCGCCGGATGTCAAGCCGCGGGTCGAGGCGATCTTGCAAGAACAGTACCGGATCGTCAAGCAGATGCTTGATCAGAACCGGATGGCGGTGATTGCGATCGCCGAGGCGTTGATCTTGCGTAACGAGCTGACCGATCTTGACGTGAATGAGATTTTGGCCCGGGTTGAGGCCGAACACCCCTACTTGCCGCCGAGCGAGAAGCCAGAACGGCCAGCCTTTGGCTTTGCCGCGGCGCTGGCGCGCTCGAACACCACCTTGGTGCGCCGCCGCCGTGAACCGGTGGTACTCCCGGCGCCTAGCCGGCCAGCGCCTGAGATCACCATCATCGATGCCCAGCGCCGGGATACGGTGGACGGTGCAACATCGTCGTAGGAGCGCGACGAATCTAGGCTAAGGGCGAGGAGAGCAAGGGCGGGTTTCAAACCCGCCCTTACTTTGTATCCCGGCATCCTATCGCTGATACTGCCCCGACTAGACCGTGTATAATCAACCCCGATAGAGTGTGATAGCAGACACCTGAGGAGTGCTATGACCGAGACATCCCTCACCACGCATGATCTCTTGCGCCAACGGTACGGCGATGCCATACCCGAACGGATCATCAGCAACGCCGCGATCGATCTGCTGCTCAGCCACCGCTCGGTGCGCTCGTACAGCAATGAGCCGCTGCCGGAAGGCACGCTCGAAACCATGATCGCAGCGGCGCAATCAGCGGCCACTTCATCAAACCTGCAAACGTGGAGTGTGGTGGCAGTGACTGACCCGGAACGGAAAGAGCGGTTAGCGACGCTGGCCGGCAACCAAAGCCATATCCGGCGCGCGCCGCTCTTTTTGGTCTGGCTCGCTGATCTCAACCGGATCGCGCAGGCGGCGGAAGCGCGCCAGATGCCGCACGACGGCTTAGACTACCTCGAAATGTGGCTGGTTGGCGTGATTGATGCCGCGCTCGCCGCGCAAAACGCGGTGATCGCCGCCGAATCGCTCGGCCTTGGCACCGTCTACATCGGCGCCATCCGCAATCAACCGCTCGATGTCGCCGTCGAATTGCGCCTCCCGCCAATGGTGATGCCCGTGTTTGGCATGTGCGTCGGCAAACCCAACCCCGACCGGCCAGCAGCGATCAAGCCCCGCCTGCCACAGGCCGCCGTCTTGCACCGCGAAGTGTACCACCCTGAGCAAGTACCGCCGGCGGTTGAGCACTACAACGCGACGATGGCCGCCTTCTACGCTGCGCAACGGATGAACGTCGAAGGCGACTGGGTTGATCACTCGGCCAAGCGCGTCGCCGGGCCGCAGAGCCTGTCGGGACGCGATGTATTGCGTGAGGTCTTGCACCAGCTCGGCTTTCGGTTGAAATAACACAACCTCACTCACGATCATTTCACGCTCCCGCTGCGCAATACCTTGTGCAGCGGGAGATATGTTATACTACACAAAGATTTAGATAGATTTGGTGAGATTCCTGACGCTTGCGAGCACAGTGTATAACTAACAGTGTAGAGGGTGGAGCGACGCACTCTTTAGAACTAAGAGTGTAGGTGTTTTGCGGTATACGTTCGGGTGCGATTTTAGTGACGATTTGAACGAACGTTAACAATTGGCGCTTGTGACGGCGTAGGCAGCCCCCTGTCAGTGCGAGGGGGCGAAGCCCCCGAAGCAATCGCCCGCTTTGGCGAGCGGAGTGCGGTTAGGCATGTTCCCCGTGCTCGCGGGGGGTTGCTGCGCTCCGCTCGCAATGACAAGTGAAGAGTGGATAAACGAACGATGAGCGACAAAGAACCGCCAACTTATCTTTCGTTATCGGCGGCCAGCCAATTGTTGGGGGTGCATGCCTCGACCTTGCGGCGGTGGGCCGATGAAGGGGCAGTGCCGGTGTACATCACTCCCGGTGGGCACCGCCGTTTTGCCCGCGCCGATATTCTGGCGCTGGCGGCGCGACGGCCTTTGCCGGCGCAATCGATCAGTAGCGTCCTAGCTAGCAAAGCCTTAGCGCAAACACGGAGCGAATTATCAAATCCTTCGACAGCGCCAGCGTGGATGATGACGATGAACGAGCATGAACGGCAAGAATGGCGGCGAGTCGGCCAGCAGTTGATGGGAGTGGTGTTGCGGTATGTAAGCTCACACGATGAGCATAGCCCATTGCTGGAAGAGGCACGGGCGATTGGCAGGAAATACGCCCGCCTTGCCCGCGCCACTGGCTTGCCTCTAACGGACGCGATTGCTGCTGCGCTCTTCTTTCGCGATTCGCTGGTCGAGGCGGCAATGGATCTCCCTGAGGAAGCCCACCTGCGTCCGGCTGAGAGCGCCCGGCTCTTGCGCCGGATCAGCCGGGTGGCGAATGAAGTGCAACTGGCAGTCGTTGCTGGTTATGAAGCAGAGGAGTGAACCGTGGATGCGAAAGAACAACGCTTGAATGTGCCACGCACCCTGAAACTGGGCACCTTTCACATCGGTTCATCGTTCATTGATCTGTTGACATCGGGTGTTTTGAATCGGGTGTTGATTACCGATTTAGCATTGGCTGCCACACCGGTCGCGCTATTATCGGCGCTACGCTACTTGTTAGCGCCGCTCAGCATCTGGGCCGGCTATCGCTCGGACTTGCGCCCGCCCGGCAAACTGCGCCGGCTGCCCTTTATTTGGGGCGGACGGTTGCCGATGCTGTTATCGTTACCGCTCTTGCCATTCGTGACCGGATTGTTGGCGGCTGATCCTGCATCAATCTTGGGGTGGGGGCTAGCACTCTTTGCATTTCTCGTCTACGGCATTGGCACTCTTATTTCGGGAGCGACCTACCTCAGCTTAGTACGCGATAGCGCGCCGCCGGCCCGCCGTGGGCAAGCGCTGGCGATTGTGCAAGTCTTTTTGGTGATCAGCTTCCCGGTGGCGGGAGTGATTTACGGACGCCTGATGCCAGTGTACGATCAAGCCAGTTTCTGGCGGTTGGTGCTAATCGGCATGACCGTCGCGTTTGCGTTCATTGCGTTTGCGCTGTGGCGGGCGGAACGTCCGGCGGAAGCGCCGGTGGACGCCGATCCAACCCCGCCGGAGCCATTCTTGCCGCTTTTGCGGCAGATGTGGTCGGATCAGCGGGCGCGCTGGTTCTTCCTCTTCCTTGCGCTGGGAGCCGTGAGCGCCTTCGCCCAAGACGCGGTGCTCGAACCATTCGGCGGCGATGTGTTTGGGTTGGATAACGGTCAGACTACGCGCTTCAATGCGTATTGGGGAGTTGGGGTAGTGATCAGCCTTTTGGGGACGGTCTACTTCACCCGCTACCGCGCCGCGCACGAGCAGACGAGCGTGGCAATGGTGGGATTGGCTTTCACGGCGCTACCGTTATTCTTACTTGGTATGATCGCGCTGACGAAATGGCAAACGTTGCTCATTCCAGTGCTGTTCATGTTTGGCTTGGGCTTCGGCGTTTACACGGTCGGCGCGGTGTCGTTGCTGGCCGCGATGACCACCGAACGGCACGCAGCAGCGTACCTTGGTCTCTGGTCAATGACGCAACTGCTCTTCCGCGGGCTCGGCATCTTTGCCGGCGGCGCGGTGCGCGATGTTGCGCTCTGGGCCAGCGGGTCGTATACTATCGCCTATGCGAGCGTGTTTATGCTCGAAGCAATTGGTCTGGTCGCATGCATCCTGATCTTGCAGCGGGTTGACGTGCCCGGTTTCGTGCGCGGCGAGAGCCGGCCACTAGGAGCGACGGCAACGCTGGCCGCTGCGGATGGGTAATTGAACCTGTCGATGGGTAGCGTGGGGCAGGTTTGAAACCGGCCCCACTGATGCCCGCCGCTAATGTACCAACACTATGCGCATTGCACACTTCTGGATGACCCTGTGCGCAGTGGTCTTGATCGGTTGCGGCAGCGCCGCCCCGCTCACCCCGACCCGTTCGCCCGTTGAAGTCCGGCAAACACAACTTGCTCTCCAAGGCTTGCCCACCGTGCCGCCGGCGCCAACCGAACTGGCCCGGCCTACGTCAACGCCACGGCCAGCGATCAATCTGGTGGAGTTGCTCAATCTGAGCGATGATGATCCGCGAGCGCTCGGCGATCCCAAGGCGCCGGTGCTCATGATCGAATTCACCGACTACGAATGTCCCTTCTGCGCCCGCTTTGTCAGCGAGACGCGTCCGCGCATTATCAGCGAGTTTGTCGAGACTGGGATCGTGCGCTTGGTGGTGCGCGACTTCCCGTTAAGATCGATCCACGCTTCGGCGGTCTTGGCGGCGAGCGTGACCCACTGCGCGGCAGCGCAAGATCGGTTCTGGCTAGTGTATGAGATGCTGTTCCAAACCCACGGGGTGGAGTGGGGCGGGGTGCCGAAGCGCGATCGGGCCACGTTGATTGAGCTGGCCGGCACCCTTGACGTTGACACAGCGCAGCTCACCGCTTGTCTTGATGACCCGGCGACCGAAGCGGCGGTGCTGGCCGAGCTGGAGGCAGCCTCGCGCTTGGGCATTAATTCAACGCCCAATTTCCTCGTTAATGGCCAATTGGTGCGGGGCGCGTTGCCGTTTGAGAGTTTTGCCAGTTTGATTCGACAGTTGGCCGGACGGTAGGGGCAGAGCGGCGCTCTGCCCCTACCGCGTTCGTTACCGTTCGCGCGCTACCCGCAACGCGCCGGCTAACGCCACGATCATCGCGCCTAACACGGCGAGCTGGCCGGCAATGTCAGGCAAGGTCGCGCCGCGTTGGACGATGGCAATCACCGGATCGACCATGTAGAAAGTCGGGAAGAACTGCGCAATCCACTGCGGGATCATCGGGAATAGCACGATCAGCGCTGGCGCGTAGAGCAGCAATCCCAACGCCTTGACGGTGGCGAACAGCGAGTTGATGTCGCTGACCAGCACGCCGAGCAGAATGCCGAACTCGGCGGACAACACTGCGCCGAGGAAGAGCACCAGCAACACCAGCCAGATCTGGCTGCTCCATGCGCCATTGAGGGCCAGCACCAGCAGCGCCATCACCGTGCTCAGCGCCACGCCGAGCACCCCCTTGGCGACATAGATCTCGGCGCGGGTCGCCGGCGTCACCAGCAGCGCATTCAAGGTGCGGTGCTGCTTCTCGCTGACCAGTGATGAGGCCGGCAGCATCAACGCGCCGAACACCACTGTCATCAAGACCAGCAGCGGCAACAAGCGCTGCTGCCACGTGAGATCATTGTTCGCGCCGAGCATCGTGGTCGCGATCGTGACCGGAGGTTCGTGACCGGCCAGCTCGCGCAACCAATCGGCAATGGCGGTACCGATCAAGACTCGATCGCGCAGCAAACTCTCACCCCACACATACACGGTCAGGCTGCCGCTTTGCCCGCTTAACACGCGCTGATCAAAATCGGCTGACACCAGTAATCCCACATCCACCGCCCCATTCGCCGTCGCGTCGCGCAACTCGGCCTCGTTCGCGTAGCGACGGACGATCAGGCCCGGCATCGCTTCGGCCAGTTGGGTCAGGCGAGAAGTGCCGGGATCGACGATCCCTAGCCGCGGCTTACCGCTAAAGAACGTACCAAAGATCAAGCCCAACGCCAAACTCAGGCCAAGCGGCACCACAATGGTAAAGATAAAGATAAAGTTTTTTGGCCCCTGCACCGCCTCGCGGTAGAGCAGGGCAAGGATACGGCGCAGACTCATGCGAACCTCCGTTGCAAAATGGCCATGCCCAGCGCCAGCAGGAGTAGAGCCGAAGCGGCGAGTGGCAGCAGATTGCCGCCCACCTCGGCCCAGCTTGCGCCAAAATTGAGCGAGCGGTAGATCGTATCAACCAGATAGTGGGTGGGGATAAGCCGCACCCAATCGGCGGCCAAACCGGGGATCAGGACGGTAAAGGTGGGCAGGGCCATAATCAACAGCGCCAGCATACCCCACCCCATCACCGACATCAGATCGCGGCCAAGCGACGCGATCAAAAACGCGACGCCGGTCATTAACACCGATCCGATCAGCAACGCGGTCAGATTGAGGAATGCCGCCTGCGCCAGCCCACCGGTGACGGCGAGCAGTATTACCGCCTGCACAAAGGCAAAGAGCGAACCGAACAGACTCTTGGCGACAAACAGACCACGCATCGTTAGGGGCGTCACCAACAGCGCCCGGATCGTCCCCTGCGCTACTTCGGCAGCGATCAGACTAGCCAAACCAAGGCACTCAACCATCAGCACCAGCACTGCAAAGAGCGGCAGCATGCGCTGGCGAGGCGCGATCTGCGCGCCGGCCAGATCGGGGCCAAGAATCACCTCGCTGATCGTGACCGGCAACGCTTGGCCGGTGAGGTTGAAACTCAACTCGCGGGCAGCCGCTTCGTAAACGCTGACAAAATCAGGCGTCACTTCTGGGGCCAACAACAACTCTACCGTTGGACGGGCGCCTTGGCGAAGTTGGTCAAACAGATCGGGCGGAAAGGCAAACCCGACCGTCACCTCGCCGGCAGCCACAGCGGCGCGCAGATCGGCGGCGGAAGCGAACTGCTTCACCACCACTGCATCGTCAGCGAGCGCCTCGGCCAGCGCCGGCGGCATTTCGGGGATGACCAACCCCACCTGCAGGGTCTCATCAACCGTGGCCGGCAACAGGAAATAGATGACGGCATACGCCACTAAACCGAGCACCGTCACCAAGGCAAACAAGCGATTGGCGAAATAGAGCCGGGCATCTTTCTGGATCAAGGCCCAGATCGCAGCAGCATTCATAGGTGGATCCTATCGCTAGGCGATTGCTGCGGGCGCGTTGCACCCGCGCAATGACACGATGGTTAAGCCAAACCGCGACCGGTCAGACGAATAAAAATATCTTCCAGTGTTGCCTCTTCGCTATGGAGCGTCACCACCTGTTGATGGGCGAGCAGATCGGCGATTTCAGCCGGCGTTTCGGGCCGGTCGAGAATAATCTCGCGGGTGAGCAACTTCCCATCGGAACCGACCACCTCGGCACGCACCATGCGCTTGCCGTACTGCTGCTTGAGATGATGCGGCGTATCGAGGGCCACAATCTTGCCGCTATTGATAAAGGCGACCCGATTGCACAGGCGGTCAGCCTCGTACATATCGTGAGTGGTGAGAAAAATCGTCGCACCGCGCTGCTGCTCTTCGAGAATAACGCGCCGGATCGCCTCGGCAGAGGTCGGGTCAAGCCCCTCGGTCGGCTCATCGAGAAAGAGAATATCGGGCCGATTGACCAGCGCGCGGGCAATCATCAGCCGCTGCTTCATGCCTTTGGAATAGCGCCCGACCAGATCGGCGCCGCGCCCATCGAGACCGACCCGGCGCAGCAAGGCGTTGACATCAACAGCGCGCACGCCAAACAGCTTGGCGAACAGGCTCAGATTATCAACGCCGCTCAACTCCTCGTAGAGATTAGGCTGCTCGAAACAGACGCCAATGCGGGCCTGCACCTGCTTGGGATGGCGAGCCACATCAATCCCCAGCAGCAACGCCCGCCCGCTCGCCGGACGGAGCTGGCCGGTCAGCATCTTGACCGTTGTGGACTTGCCGGCGCCATTCGGGCCAAGAAAACCAAGAATCTCGCCGGGGGCGACGGTAAAGCTGATGTGATCGACCGCGAGCAGATCGCCGTAGCGATAGGTCAACTCTTCAGCGACAATAGCAGGTTCAGGCATGACGACCTCGCGCAAGATAAGAACCGCCGGTGTGACACCGACGGCCCGTGCGGTTACGCAATCATTATAATTCTGTTGCGGCAGACTGCAAGATGAGGTCAGGCAGTTTTGGGTGCAACTGTCGCAACCAAGACGCTAAGGGGGCAAAGGCGCAAAGACTCTACACGCAAAGCCACGAAGATCGCAGAGGGCGCAAAGGGTTTCTAAAGGGAAGAACTAACCTCAGCGCGGGGGTAAGTTTTTTACCGCAGAGGACGCAGAGGGCGCGGAAGGGGAAGCGGATGCGGGTCCAGCGGTACAGCACCGCGTATCGTCCGGTTTAGCCGGGCCACCATTACGAAGCACGCCGTGCGGGCTATTAGCCCTCACCCGCTACCCCTCACTCACTACCGCGAGAGAAGGGAGCGTGAAGCTGAGCGTTGAAGCATCGCACAGCGATCAACTGAACCAAGCGGACATCCGTATTGCGCGGGAACCAACAACAGGCAAGAACGCCCTAGCACTCGGGTTCGGCGCGGCGTACGATCGAACCATTCAAGCGCCTGCCGTATCATCTGGCGCGTGTGCGAAAGGAGCATCACAGGCGACGACGCAAACCTACCGCAAACGTCGGAATAAACAGCATCATGATTGGCTCCATCCTTAACATGCGGCATTATTGGCATTATTGGCGCACGCATGAGCGCCACAGCAAGCAACAGCAGCCAACCCACCGCGCGGCCATTGCCAACAATGGTTAACACCCAAGCAGCAGCTCAGCCAGCGGTTGCCACGTCAACCTCAGTGCCCACACCACCCACAGCCACACCAATCCCGGCGCTTGCATCACCCACTGCCGCGCAGCCATCGTCATCACCGCAACCATTAGAAGTTTCAGACCCCTTCAGAGCGGGGCTTTTTTGTTTTCTGTCAATACCCGCGCGGGGGGGAATTTAGCGCAATTCGGGGTTTCAGACCCCTTCAGAGCGGGGCTTTTTTGTTTTCGTGAGGATGGTGTTGTTATGTCTGTCACTCTGCGGTTTCAGACCCCTTCAGAGCGGGGCTTTTTTGTTTTCCCTGCTGCGCACCGGGGTGAGTGATGGTTGGCGTGT
>NZ_DAOTWH010000303.1:0-20367 GCF_034435895.1 Chloroflexus sp. | reverse complement strand
CCAGCGCCGGCGCAACCTCCCGCGCCGCGCCGCCCATCGCGCCGCCGTCTCGAAGAAGAGCGCCGCCAGCGTCTCGTGATTATCGCTACGGCGAGCGCGCTGGCGATCGCCCTGTTAGCCATTGTCAGCGGGTTGATCTACGAACAACTGTGGATTCCCAGCCGGCCAGTGGCGCAGGTTGGTTCGGCGACGCTCACCCGCAGCGATTACTGGCGCGAGCGTCGCCTTACGTATGCTCGTGAGGTTTATCAGAATTTCCAATTGCTCGACCTGTTTGGGGCCAGCAATCCGCAGATTGCCCAGCAGTTTCAGGGGCGCAGCATCGTGATCGATCAGCAGATCCGCAGGTTGCGCAATGCTGCCATTGAAGATCGGATCGTTTCGGATTGGATTGATTGGCAGCTCAAGCAGCGGGCTGCGGCTGACTTCGGCATCACGATCAGCGATGATGCGGCGATCCAAGAAGCGGTCGCCGATTTGTCCTTTATCTTCCTCCCGCCGCTGCCCGAACCCGTTCCTACACCTGATCCGAATGTAACGCCATCACCGACGGTTGATCCGGCAGCGACCGCGACACCGGAACCGACGGCGACGCCATCGCCGACTCCCGGTGGGCCAACGCCAACCCCGGAACCGTCGCCGACGCCGTTCCCGACCTTTACGCCGGTGCCGACGCCCCAACCCGCCGAGGCGCGCACCCAGTTTGATCAGATTATTGACGAGATTTATCGCCGTTATGAGCTTGAGCTGATCGCGACCGAGGCGAAGCCAGAGCTCAGCAAAGACGAATTCCGCCAAGCGTTGCTCGGCCAGTACCGCGATCGGTTGCTGAACGATCAGATTCAGGCCCGGTTGGTGCCGGAAGAAACCTTCGTCGCCAGCACCGAGCCAGAGCGGGTGCGCGCGCGCCAGATCTTGATTGCGGTCAACCCGCCGGCAGAAGCGACGACCGAGCAGATCGATACGGCCTTTGCCGCGGTGCTGCCGGCGGCGCAAGAGCTGGTTGCCCAACTGCGGGCCGGGGCCGATTTTGCAACGCTGGCCACCGAACGTTCCGATGATCCCGGTTCGCGCGAGAATGGCGGCGAGATCGGTTCGTTTGATCGCAACGGCTTCGCCGATAACGGCGCGACCTACCCGCCGGAATTGGTGCAGGCTGCCTTTGCCTTACCGGTGAACCAGATCAGTGATCCGATCCGCACCCAGTTCGGCTGGCATATTCTGGAAGTAACTGATCAGACGATCCCGTCGAAAGCGGATCAGTTGCAGAAGGCGCGCACCGAAGCGTTCGATCGCTGGATCGCCGAGCAACGGGCAGCAGCCGATGTGCGGCGCTTCCCTGAGCCAACGCCGACGCCAACGCCATTCCCGACTGAGCCGGTTCCGACATCTGTGCCGATCTACCTGCCCGGCCCGCCGACGCCGTTGCCAACACCGACGCCGGCGCCGACCGTTGAGGCAACGCCGGAACCGGCGGCGACAGTGACGCCGTAATTGGTTGGTTGTGATGCCGGTCTGGTGTGTGTGGCCACTTCGCTCTCATCGGTGAGGTTATGGAGTGCGGTAGTTAGACTGCCGCACTCCATATCTAGGCAGTATGGCTCGTTTGGTGAGATGAGGGACGCACTTGCCGCCATAGACCGGCAATCGGAGTATTGCCGGCCTGCTTGGCCTCATAACGCACTATGCAACGCTGGCGACCAATAGCAACAGCTCGTATCTGGCTTGGCCTTATGCTTGCCGTCGTGAGTGCAGCGGGGGCGGGTTGGCTGTTGCTCAGGATGAGTGCGGCCTTGAGCGGGCCGCCTGAGCAGTGGCCAATTGACGGCTGGCTGTTTGGGCAGGCCGTGCTCGCGCTTGGTTTGCTGGCGCTGGCCGGTTTTCTCATCTACCGCACTGCGGCTGCGCTGACCTTACGGTATAGCCTTGACCGCAATGGGTTATACATTCAGTGGCTAGGCAGCCGCGCGGTCATTCCGCTGACCCTCATTGACCGGGTTGAACAAGGCGCGTTAGCGATCGGCGACTGGCGCACAGCATTGGCGAGCATCGGCTACTACCATGGCCGTGTCCAGACCCACGATGGCATCGTTATCCATCGCTTTACCACCCGGCCATTGGCGGAAGCGTTGGTGATCTACGCTGGCAATGCTGCCTACGCCATCTCGCCCACCGACCAAGCCGGCTTCGTGCAAGAATTAGAGCAGCGGCGACGACTTGGCGCCATTCAGACGCTGACGCCCGGCATTGAAGTCGCCCGTTTTCTGGTCTATGACTTTTGGGCCGATCCGGTCATCCGGCAATTGTTACTCGTGACGCTTCTGCTTAATCTGGTCTTGTTTGGGGCAATTGTCGCCATCTATCCCTCGTTGCCGTTTCAGATCGAATGGCGTGGCGACCAAATTGGCGCCGCCGCCGAATTAGCCCCGCGCATCCGCATCTTCTTCTTGCCGGTAGCGGCAGCGTTGACCGCGCTGTTCAATCTCATTGGCGGTCTGATCGTCTACCGGCGCAGCCCCTTGGCTGCGCGCCTCTGGCAGGGATTTTCGCTTGGGGTGCAGCTCTTCTTCGCGATTGCCGCCGTCGCTGTGTTGCGAGCATAATAGTTACCTTGACAAGCATCCGTTCCGCGTGGTACGATCCCCCATACCGAAGGGGGTTTTTTCACATCTGTGGTTGGTTGTTCTCTTGCACAGCCTGCGCCGGTATCGTGTATCTCATTAGGCAGAAAGGAGGGCAAGAGCGCACGCTATTGGCTACCTTTACCCTCTTCACCTGCGCAGCACTGTGCCAGACCGATTCCAGCCACCTTCCCCGTTTCGATGAGGTGTTTCGTGTCACAGATGCTAAGGAGTATCGCGATGAATCCGCTGCGCTGGCGTCACACGCTCGCCCTCACGCTGCTGTTTGGGTTATTGTTGCCCATCTTGGCAGCGTGTGGCGGCGGCAATCCCCCGGCTACGCAAGCAACCACTGCCCCGGCTGAACAGCCAACCACCGCCTCAGCACCCCAACCGACGGCTGCGCCGCAGCCAACCGCTGCGCCAGTTGCCGGAACGGCGCAACCCGGTGTATTGCGGCTGAACACTGGCTCGGAGCCAGACAATGTCGATCCGCAGAAGGCCAGCTTCGTCAACGAGATCCAGTTCATTATGATGGCCTATCAGGCCCTGATGTCCTTTGATCTCGACATGAACCCCATTCCGGCGGCTGCTGAGAAGGTTGACGTGTCGGCAGATGGAAAGGTGTACACCTTTACCTTGCGCCGCGACGGCAAGTACAGCGATGGTACGCCGGTCACTGCACGCAACTTTGAGTATGCGTGGAAGCGGCTGGCTGATCCAGAGACAGCGGGTGAGTACCAATCGTTGCCCTGCGGCATTATCAAAGGCTATAGCGAGTATAGCGCCGCCGCTTGCCAAGGCTTGTCGATGGAAGAGGTGATGAAGCTCGATCTCGACAAGCTGCGCGACGAGTTTGGCGTCAAGGCACTGGATGATTACACGCTGCAGATCGAGCTGGTTGCACCGGCGCCGTATTTCCTCAGCATGGCCGCGCTCTGGATCGGCGCGCCGGTGCGCGAGGAGGACGTGGCGAAGGGTGATGACTGGTGGTACGATCCGGCCAACTATATTGGCAACGGCCCCTTCGTGCTGAAAGAGTGGGAGCACGACAGCAAGGCGATCTGGGAGCCGAACCCCTATTACGTGGGGCCGCTGGGGCCGATCAAGCTCAAGCGGGTCGAGTACTACATGATCTCTGATGGCCAAGTTGCCTTCCAAGCCTACCAGAATGGCGAGCTGGATATTCTGGGTGTTGGCGCCGAAGACTTGGCCACGGTCAAATCAGACCCGGTCTTGAGCAAGCAAACTATTGATGTCCCCGGCTCTTGCACCTTCTACTTTGGTTTCAACCTCGCGAAGCCGCCGTTTGACAACAAGCTCGTGCGGCAAGCATTTGCGCAGGCGCTCGATCGCGAAGCCTACGTGCGCGATGTCTTCCAAGGTCTCGGCACACCGACCTACAGCTTCATCCCGCCCGGCTTCCCCGGCTACCAGCCTGATTTGCGGCTGTGGGAGTTCAATCCTGAGAAGGCCAAGCAGACCTTGGCCGCGGCCGGTTATCCGAACGGGCAGGGCTTGCCGGAAATCAAGCTGACCTATTCTGGCACAGCGCGCAACAACGCTCGTTTTGAGTGGGTGGCCAACCAGTTCAAGCAGAATCTTGGCATCGATGTAATCCTCGATCCGATCGATCCGACCGCCTTTGCTGCGGCGACCAAAGACAACCCGCCGCAGATGTTCTCGTTGGGTTGGTGCGCTGACTATCCCGATCCGCAAAACTGGGTCTCGCTCTTCCAGACCAATGGCTTGCTCAGCGCGCGCGTCAACTACTCGAACCCGCAGCTCGACGAGCTGGTACGGCAGGCTGATATTGAGCAAGACCCGGTGCGCCGCGCCGAGCTCTACGCGCAGGCGCAAACCGTTCTGGTTGAAGATGCGCCGGTTGTCTTCATGCTCAACAACGGCGGCCCAGTGCTGGTCAAACCGTATGTGAAAGGTGTCACGCCAGAAACGATCACGCCGCTCGATTACTGGCTCGGCTTCTTCAACTTGCCAAATGTGGACGTGCAGCCCTAAGCGGCATCGTCTGCGTTAGGCTTAACGCAGAGGCGTACAGAGAGGTTCATCTGCGCCTCTGCGCTTACCAACTACATCTAGGAATACTGTATGACCGCCTACATCATCCGGCGCATCTTGTGGAATATCCCGGTGCTAATTATCGTGGGATTTGTCACGTTTGGTATCGCCAAGCTGACGCCGGGAGGACCGTTCGACACCCAACCCGAACGGCGCCAGCTCTCGCCGCGGGTCGAAGCGATTTTGCGCGAACGGTTCGGGATGGATCTACCATTTTGGCGCCAGTTTACCCGCTATATGTTTTTTGATGTTGTGCCTGACCCAAAAACCGGTGAATGGAAGATGCAGTGGGGCGCGATTGCCGGCAATCTCGGCCCGACCTACTCGTCGCGGGGGGCGCGCACGGTGCAGCAAGAGTTGTTTGAGGGCACGCCAACCCGGCCCAGTAAGTTCTACTATTCGGCCCGGCTAGGGGTGCAGGCGCTCTTGTTTGCGGTCGTCTTCGGCATTCCGCTGGGTATTCTGGCTGCGTTGCGCCAAAATACATGGCTTGATTACCTGCTCTCATTGTCGTCTACTATTTTCGTTGCGTTAGGGTCTCTGATTACCAGTTTGATCTTGGTGATCGTCTTTGCCGTTATTCTCAATTGGTTTACCGTTATCCCCGATTGGAATGATCCGGTGAAGCCGTGGATCTTGCCGACGGTGGCGTTAGGCACGACCAGTATGGCCTTCATTGCCCGCCTGACCCGTTCGAGCGTGCTCGAAGTGAAACGGCAAGACTACATTCGCACGGCGCAGGCGAAGGGCTTGGCCGGGCAGGTGATTGTCTGGCGTCACATGCTGAAAAATGCGCTACTGCCGGTGGTGACGATTTTAGGGCCAGCGCTGGCCGGTCTGATCACCGGCACGCTGTTTGTTGAGACAATCTTTCAGATACCCGGCATGGGCCGTACCTTTGTTGACGCGATCGGCAAACGCGACTATTCGATGATTATGGCCGGCTCGCTGATTTATGTCTTCTTTTTAGGAATTGCTAATCTCTTGGTTGACATTGCGTATGGCGTGCTTGATCCACGGATTAGCTATAAATAACGTTGTGGGAGATAGGGAGTGGGGGTCAGGGAGATGCGTGTTTTAAGCCGCCCACGCACTCGTGAGCGCGTTATCGGTTGATAGTGAGGAGCAGACGTGACGTCGCCGGCCAAGTCGTTGACCAACCCGATCGATATTCAAGCCCTCAACACCAAACCGCGCAGCTTGTGGTCAGATGCGCTGGGCCGGCTGCGGCGCAACCGCGCGGCGATGGTCGGGCTTGTGGTGATTATCCTCTACGTGATTGTGGCGGTGGCCGCGCCGTGGCTCGCGCCGTTTAACCCCGTCCAGCAGATCCCCAATAACAGCCTGCGCCCGCCGGCATGGGTGACAGATAACCCGGCCCGCATGGGGGCGCCTGAGCACCTGCTTGGCACCGACACGCTGGGGCGCGATGTGTTGTCGCGGTTAATGTATGCGATCCGGGTGTCGCTGATTGTGGGGATTGTGCCGCAGGCCGCGATTTTGCTGATCGGGGTGACGATTGGCCTGATCTCAGGTTTTGCCGGCGGGTGGCTCGATAACCTGCTCATGCGCTTTACCGAAATTGTGGCCGCATTTCCCGATCTGCTGTTTATTATCGCGCTCTCGACTGCCTTTCGCGAGACGTGGCTTGGCCGTACTTTCAACGGATTACTGCTGATCTTCGTCGCCGTCTCGCTGGTGAGTTGGACGGGAATTGCGCGCTTGGTGCGCGGGCAGGTGCTGTCGCTGAAGGAGAAGGAGTTTGTCGAGGCGGCGCGGGCGATTGGGGTGCCGACCACGGCGATCTTGTGGCGGCATATCTTACCTAATACGCTAGCGCCGATTATTGTCTCGACCTCGTTTAGCATTCCCGCTCTGATCAGCGCCGAGGCAGTGTTGACCATTCTCGGCGTGGGCATGCGGCCATCGGTTGATCCTGATAACCCCTTCCCAACTAGTCTAGGGGTGATGTTGACCGAAGGTTATAACAATCTGTCGTCGGGGCCGTGGTTGCTCAGCTTTCCGGTGATTTTGATTGCGGGGTTGATGTTGTCGTTTACGTTCCTTGGCGACGGATTGCGGGATGCGCTGGATCCGCGGGAACGGTGATGGGACGGGGCAGGGCAACGCCCTTCCCCGACAGGTGGGTTAATACAACCGGATTTTGTAGCCGACCTGTTTCAACAATTCGCTGGCTATCACGTGCTTTTGGATCTCGTTGGTGCCCTCGAAGATGCGGGTGACGCGGGCATCGCGGTACATGCGCTCAAGCGGCAGTTCGCGCGAGAATCCCATACCGCCGTGGATCTGGATCGCCTCGTCAATGATCTGGCTGGCCATCTCGGTGCAGTAGAGCTTGACGATACTGCTTTCGAGCGTCGCTGGCTGGCCGGCGTCAACCCGACGCGCACAGTCGTAGACGATCTGTTCCATGGTGTAAAGCTTCATCGCCATCTCGGCTAGCTTAAACTGGAGGGCTTGAAACTCGGCGATCGGGCGACCAAACTGGTGGCGAGTAACCATATACTTGCGGCTCAGCTCGAACGCTTCCTTGGCCGAGCCGATGCTGCTGGCGCCTAGCCCGCAGCGACCGATGTCGAGGGTGCGCATAGCCAGCGGGAAGCCCATGCCGACCTGCCCCAACACACTCTCGGCCGGCACGCGGCAATCCTCGAAGTAGAGGCTGGCGGTGTGCGAGGCGCGCAAACCCATCTTCTCTTCGATTTTGCCGACGCGGAAGCCGGGCATATTCTTCTCGACGATGAAGGCGGTGATGCCGCCGCGCGCGCCGAGATTCTTGTCGGTCACAGCGTGAACGACGATCACGTCGGCGAAGCTGCCGTTGGTAATCCACATCTTTTGGCCGTTGATGATCCACTCATCGCCGCGACGCTCGGCAGTGGTCTGGATGTGGGCAGCGTCCGAACCGGCATTCGGCTCGGTGAGCGCCCATGCGCCCCACATGCGGCCTTCGATCAGCGCGCGCAGGTAGGTCTCTTTTTGCTGTTCAGTGCCGCCGAGGTAGATGCTCATCGCCGCCAACTGGGCATGAGCGCCGATGATAGTGGCATGGCTGGCGCAGGCCCGGTTCAGTTCTTCCATTAGCACGCAGTAGCCGGTGATGCCAAGTTCGAGGCCGCCGTAGCGTTCGGGGAAGGGCACGCCGAGCAGGCCGAGCTCAGCGGCCTTCTTCAGCGTCTCGAACGGCACGCGCTCTTCTTCGTCGATAGCGCGGGCAATCGGGCGGATCTCCTTGTCGACGAATTCGCGTACCGTCTGGCGTAACATCTTGATTTCTGGACTGTGCTCGTACTCCATTGTAGGTGTGCTCCTTTGCTGGGAGGCGCACAGCCGTGCGCCTCGATACGGATGATGGAGGCGCACAGCCGTGCGCCTCTACTGGGATGGCGGCGGGGGGCGGGCGGGATCGGCCACCGGCACGATGATCGCCGACGGGTGGGCGGCGTCGTGGCAAATGCGGTGCTCGATGACTGGCCCGCCATGCCCTTGGCCATACGGGCAATCGTCGCCGGGGTGCGGCCCCCAGCGCGGGCTGCCGCCGCCAGCAATGTGTACGCGCAGGCGGTGGCCGGCGCGAAACCGTTGGGCGGTGGCGGTAAGATCAATCTCGATCCGGCGGACGCCATCGGGTTGGACATCGCCAACGCCGGGCCGCACGCGCACGATGCCGTCGCAGATGTTGATGCTGCGCCCGTCGGGGTAGACATCGCAGAGACGGCCAACCAGATCAAAGAAGGGATAGCCGGTACAGATATAGACACACAGCCGGACTGGCCCAATCACATCGAGATCAGCCGCCAGTGGCGGGGTGGTGAAGGTCAGCACATCGGGCCGCGCTTCGAGCGGGCGTTGGTCACGCGGGCCACCTTGTGCGCTGAGCACTGCGCCGCCGATGGCCGGGGTCGGATCGGCGGGATCGTAGCGAAAGTAACTGGGCGGCGCACCGGCGGGTGGCGGTTGATGGGAAAGACTGCGATCGGGCTGCAAGAAATAGCGCGTCATGGTGGCCGGTGGCGGCCAGAAATCCATCTCGTGCCACTCGTGGCTGCCCATAAGCGCGATGCGTACCGGACGGCGAGCCAGCAACTCGCGCTGCCCCTTAAGATGGGCATCAAACCACCACAACCCTTCGCGCAGTCCCTCGAACACGAGCGCCAGATCGTTGTGGGCGCGCGGCAAGACGGTCAGATACGGGCGTTTGCCGGCGGCGACCAACGCGGCGTAATCGGCCAACTGGCCGGGGAGGAAGATGTCGTACCAGCCGGCGACCAGATGGACGGCGGCGTTGATCCGGTGCAGCGAGCGGTGGTAATCGACCTGTGACCAATACGGCCCGTGCGGATCGGGATCGCGCAGCCACTGTTGGAAGAACGGCACTGGCGCGCCGGTAGCCAGTTCGGCGGCGGCGGCGTAGGGTTGGTGGCGGAGGGCGCGGGCCACTATTCGCTCGCGCAAGATGAACAGACGCCAGAGCGCCGCTAGATCAAGCTGTTGCCGGTGGCGGTTGGTGGCATCGATCAGAAAGACCCAGCGCAAGGTTGATTCGAGCGCGAACGCACCGCCGGGGTAGAAGAGCGATGAAAAGCGGGCGCTGGTAACAATCGGCACAATCGCTTTGAGGTAGGGCGGCCCATCAATCGCCGGCCCCCATTGGGTATAGCCGACATAGCTCGGCCCCCAGAGACCGAGATTGCCATCGAACCATGGTTGGTCGCCGATCCATGCCACCGTTGCCCGGCCATCGGCAGCTTCGTTCACGAACGGCTCAAACACACCTGCCGAGCGATAACGCCCGCGCACGCTCTGCACAACCACGTTGTAGCCGCGTTCGGCAAAGAGCATGCAACCGGTGTGTTCAAAGATACCCAGCGGCCCTAATTCAGCGGGACGACCGTAAGGGGTGCGGATCAAGATGGTTGGATGCGGGCCGCCAGCGCGGGGCGCGTAGCGATCGGCGTAAAGCACGACGCCATCGGGCATGCGGATGGGAAGATCACGGGTGACGGCCACCCGGTGCTCGGCGGGGCGTAAACCGAGCAAGCGGGCAAGCAGAGGCCGGCGAACGGCAAATACGGTCGCCGCTGCCACCCCGGCTCCAGCCAGAGACCACCCAAGCCAACGCATGCGCCACTCCGCTCTGATGAATTTATAACACGCTGCGTTATCGATGATACCATACCATGACGAGGTGTGTCAATGAGGGGCGACTAAGTGAGGATCAAGGGCAACCCGGAAAGGGAATGATCTCGTGCTCGTGGGGGATTGCTTCGGGCGGACGGCGCCCCTGCGGGGATGCCGCCGCGCCCTCGCAATGACAGGAGGGGTGCCTGCGGGGCGCCGCTCTGCCCGAAGCAATGACAAAGGGGGAGAGTGGGGCGCTGCCGCGCCCTCGCAATGACTGACAGGAGGGGTGGCGGCAGTAGGGATACAGCGCTGCTGTATCCCTATTATACGCACCGCCACGTCCTCACCTTACGCTCGATGCACGATCTAACACTCCTCTTATTGCGCATGTTGGCGCTCTGGGGTACAATACAGAACGTGATATGTCAAACAACTTCGCAATGGAGGTAGGAAGCGCACTATGCCAACCTACGTGTACGCTTGTGATGCCTGCGGCAAGCAGTTTGAGAAATTCCAAAGCTTCAAAGACGAGCCTTTGACCGTCTGCCTGTGTGGCCAGCAAGGCCGGGTGCGCCGGGTGATTCAGCCGGCGGGCATTGTTTTCAAAGGTTCGGGCTGGTACATTACCGACAGCCGTGGCGCGAGCAGCGGCTCGGTAACGGGCAGCGACTCGAGCAAAGGTGACACGAGTGACTCAGCCAGCGACGACTAAATCGCTCGCCTCCTCGCCCCTTTCCTTCCCCGGATGCTACTGTCGCTAGGGGCGCTGCCCTGCTTGGCGGCGCCCCGGCACGTATGCCTGCCGGGTTCGCGCATCGTTGCGCGCTTCCGGCGCTCTCTCGTTATACCCTTTAGCGGTTAGCAGTTCTCTATCATTCGCCGGAGCAATCCGATGCGTCTTTCACATGCTCTCTGTGTTTTGCGCGACGATATTCGCGCCATTTTTCGCAATGATCCGGCAGCGCGCAATTTGGCCGAGGTCTTGCTTTACCCCGGTCTGCACGCGATTATTCTGCATCGTCTGGCTCACGCCCTCTACCGGCGCAAGATTCCGTTCATTCCGCGGCTGATCTCACAGATCAGCCGTTTTCTGACCGGAATCGAAATTCACCCCGGCGCGCGGATCGGGCGCGGCTTTTTCATTGACCATGGGATGGGGGTCGTGATCGGTGAGACAACCGAAATCGGCGATTGGGTGATGCTCTATCAAGGGGTGACGCTCGGCGGCACCGGCAAACAGACCGGCAAGCGCCACCCGACCGTCGAAGATGACGTGGTGATCGGGGTGGGGGCGATCGTGTTGGGAGCGATCACGATCGGGCGCGGCGCGCGCATTGGCGGCGGCGCGGTGGTGGTCAAAGATGTGCCGCCCCATTCGACCGCGGTTGGGGTGCCGGCGCGCATTGTGTCGCGCCGTGACCCGGTGACCGGCCTGTCGCGCCGGGTTGAGCAATTGCCCGACCCTGAAGGCGAGATGTTGCGCGGCCTGCACGACAAGGTGCTAGAGTTGGAGCTGCGCATTGCCGATCTCGAAGCTGAAACCCACGTCCATCACGAGGAACACCGGTTAAAATATGACGCGCTGCCTGACCAGCTCTGGCAGACGTTGCTGAATGAAACGCCGCCGGTTGAAGAAGAGTATAATCAAGGCGCGGGCATTTGAACCGGCGCGGCCCGCCGCTGTGCGAAATAGCGAGTTGGTATGGCGATTCAGCTTTACAATACTCTGACCCGGCGGCTTGAACCGCTGGAGACGATCGAGCCGGGTGTGGTGCGCATGTATGTCTGTGGCGTGACGCCGTATGACGAAGCGCATATCGGCCACGCCATGTCGGCGATCGTGTTTGATATGATCCGCCGCTACCTTGAGTTTCGTGGCTATCAGGTACGGCATATCGTCAACTTCACCGATATTGACGACAAGGTGATCGCGCGGGCGAATGCGATAGGCCAAGACCCGCTGGCGTTGTCGGGGCAGTATGCGGCTGAGTTTTTGGCCCAGTTGCAGGCGATGAATGTCTTGCCGGCGACGGCCTACCCGCGGGTTTCGACCACGATGCCCGGAATCATCGCCTTTGTGCAGGGCTTGATCGAGCGCGGCTACGCCTACGTAGTCGATGGCGATGTCTACTTCCGGGTGCAGCGCGATGAAGACTACGGCAAGTTGTCGGGCCGGTCGCTCGACGAGATGCTGAGCGGCACTCGCTTCGAGGTCGATCCGCGCAAGGAATCGCCGGCTGATTTTGCCCTGTGGAAGGCGGCTCGTCCCGGTGAACCGGCGTGGGATAGTCCATGGGGGCCGGGCCGGCCGGGGTGGCATATCGAGTGTTCGGCGATGGCGATGGAGCATCTCGGCCCGCAGATTGACATTCACGGCGGCGGCACCGACCTGATCTTCCCGCACCACGAGAACGAAATCGCGCAGAGCGAGAGCTTGACTGACCAGCCCTTCGCCCGCTACTGGGTGCATAACGGCATGTTGCAGTTGGTCAACCCGCAGACCCGGCAGGTCGAGAAGATGTCGAAGTCGTTGGGGAATGTGGTGACGATCGCTGATTTCCTCAGCCATTACGACGCCGATGTCTTCCGGCTGATCGTCTTGAGCAGTTCGTACCGCAGTCCGCTGACCTATAACGATGAGATTGCCGCCGACAACCAGCGCAAGCTTGATCGGCTGCTCTCGGCGTTGGCGCCGGCAACCGGCAATGTGCGTGAAGGGCCGGCGGTGACGGCGCTGCGTGACGCTGCCGCCATTGCCCGCGAGCGGTTTATCGCCGCGATGGACAACGACTTTAACAGTCCGGCGGCGCTGGCGGCGCTGTTCGATCTGGTGCGGGCAATCAATGCGGCGCGCGACGCTGGTCTTGCCGCCGAACAGCTGGCGGTTGGGCAACAGACGCTGCGCGAGCTGGCCGGCGTGCTCGGTTTGCGGCTCCAGCCGCGCCAAGCGCGCGCTGCCGCCGAAGCAACCCCGTTTATCGAGCTGCTGATCGAGGTGCGCGGCGAGCTGCGCAAAGCCAAGCAGTACGCGCTGGCCGATCTGGTGCGCAACCGGCTGGCCGAGCTCGGTGTCACGCTGGAAGACGGGCCGCAGGGTACGCGCTGGAAGTGGCAAGGATAAGCGGTATGGAAACGCCGAACACGTGGCTGGAAATCGCGGTTGAAGTCGAGCCGGAAGTCGTTGAGACCGTCTCTGAAATACTGGCGCGCTACGGCTACAACGGCGGCGTCGTAGTCGAACAAGGCTGGGTCGCCGGCGATGAAGGGCCAGAGTTCCAATATGATCCCAACCGGCCGGTCTGGCTGCGCACCTACCTGCCGCTCGACGCGCAGCTCGAAGAGACGCGCCAGCGGATCGAGCATGCCCTCTGGCATGTCAGTCAAATCCGCCCACTGGGGCCGATCCAGACCCGCACCTTGGCCGAAGAGGATTGGGCCAACGCATGGAAACAGTTCTACCCAGTGCTGCGGATCGGCACGCGGACAGTGATCGTGCCGTCGTGGCTGGAATACCAACCGCAACCGGACGACATCGTGCTCTTGCTGGATCCGGGGATGGCGTTTGGTACTGGCCTGCACCCCACGACCAAACTCTGCCTGCAACTGCTCGAACGGCTGGTGCAACCCGGCCAGCAGGTGCTGGATCTGGGTACGGGGTCGGGCATCTTGGCGATTGCAGCGGCTAAGTTGGGGGCCAGCGCGGTGCTGGCGCTCGACAACGACCCGATTGCAGTGCGGGTCGCGCAGGAGAATGTAGCGCGCAATCACGTGAGTGGCAGCGTGACGGTGGCTGAGGGCAGCCTTGGGGCCGGGCAAACGATGGGACACTGGCTGTCGGGCGATTTTGGCCCGGTCACGCCCGATCCGGCGCTGAGCGCAACTACGCCGCAAGCTACGTTTGATCTGATCGCCGCCAACCTGATCGCCAAAGTGCTCGTGTTGTTGGCGCCAGATTTAGCAGCAGCGCTCAAACCGGGCGGCTATTTGGTGAGTAGTGGTATCATTGACATAAAAGAGGCGGATGTAGTGGCGGCGTTTGCCGCTGCCGGGTTGCGGCAGGTTGAACGGTACGTAGAAGGCGAATGGGTGGCGTTGGTGCATACACGATAAGGTAGCGCCGCACAGCCGTGCGGCTGTACAGGGAAATGGCAGTAGCGCCGCACGGCCGTGCGGCTCCGTGAAGGCAATGCCTTGCAATTGGCGATAGAGACGCACGGCCGTGCGGCTGTACAGGGAATCGGCATGAGCGGGTTGTATCCAATGTTGTGCGAGCCGCGGCTGGTGGAATCGATCTGGGGCGGGCAACGCTTGGCGCCGTGGCTGGAATTGCCGCCGCCGCACCCCGAACGACTCGGCGAGATTTGGCTAGTCTTTGACAGCAACCGGGTGAGCAACGGCCCGCTGGCGGGGGTGACAATTGCCGAGCTGGCGCGCGCGCATGGCGCGGCGCTGGTGGGCACGCGGCCGTATGCCCGCTATGGGGCCGACTTGCCGTTGCTGGCGAAGTTTATCGACGCCGCCGACCGGCTCTCGGTGCAGGTACACCCCGACGACGAGTATGCCCATACCGTCGAAGCGCATACTGGGTTCCACGGCAAAACCGAGGCATGGTACATTCTGGACGCCGAGCCGGGGGCGACGGTAACGCTCGGCATGCGCGCGCCGGCTGAGCGGGAGGAGCTAGCGGCGGCGATTGCCGATGGCACGGTGGAAGAGCTGCTTGCCCAACAACTGGTCAGCGCCGGAGACCTGATCTTCGTGCCGGCAGGAACGATCCATGCGATTAACGCTGGGATCATGTTGTTTGAAATCCAGCAGAAATCGGATCTGACCTACCGGCTCTACGACTACAACCGGCGCGACGCGCGCACTGGCCGGCCACGCGAGCTGCATATCGAACAGGCGTTAGCGGTGAGCCGGCGCGAACCGGCGATGACCGCGCAGCTCCGGCCCCTGCCACTTGACGAGCAGCGTGATCTGTTGGTGGCGTGTGCGTCGTTTGCGTTGGAACGCTGGCAGGTGCAGGGCAGCCTCAGCGCCGCGACCGATCCCGGTTCGCTGGAGATTGTGACGGTGATTGCCGGAACGGTGCAACTGGCGTGGGGCAAGGAGACGCTCGAGTTGCGGCGAGGTACGGCAGTGCTCTTGCCGGCGATATTGGGAGCGTACCGGCTTGAAGCGAGTGATGCCACCGTGTTGCGCTCGTATATGCCCGATCTGCCCGCATTACTGGCGGTGGTTGGCGCTGCACCCGGCGCCGCCCCCATTTTTCCATAGATACTGCCGTGGATGACGCGACAACGATACCCAATACCCGGCGCTTCTTCGTTGATCCAGCATGGTTGCGATCTGATCAGATCGAGATCGATGATCCGGCGCTGGTGCATCAGTGGGGGCGGGTGTTGCGGCTCAGCGCCGGCGACCGGGTGTTATTACTTGATGGGCACGGCTTGGCGGCGGTGGTCGAGATTGCCGCCATTGACCGGAAACACGTGCAAGGTCAGGTGATTGCCCGTTGCCATGCCGGCGGCGAGCCAGCGGTGGCGTTCGACCTCTATCTGGCCTTGATCCGGCCAGAGCGGTTTGAATGGGCGTTGCAAAAAGCGGTAGAATTGGGTGCGCGCCGGATCGTACCGGTGGCGTTTGCCCGTTCGCTGCCTAGTGATCGGGCCGATGAGCGCCGACTGGCCCGTTGGCAACGGATCGCCACTGAAGCTGCTGAGCAATCAGGACGGGGCCGGATCCCGGCTGTCGCTGCGCCCCAACCATTCGCGGCGGCGCTGGCTGCGAGCGTCACCGCCGATCTGGCCATCTTGCTCGATGAACGGGCGAGCATCCATCTGCGTGAGGTGGTTAGCACTCACGCAACAGCGCGCCAGATCGCGATCTTCTCAGGGCCGGAAGGCGGCATTGATCCGGCCGAGCGGGAGATGGCGCTTGGGCATAGATTGCATACCGTCTCGTTGGGGCCGCGCATCTTGCGCGCCGAAACCGCGCCGCTGGCAGCGTTAGCGATGCTGCAATACGCACTTCACAGCTAGAAAAGGCTGTTTCATGGAACGGGCTTGGGCCATTATCGGCAAAATCACGCAATGGGTGGCCGTGATCGCAGTCGCCTTCCTTGGCGGTTGGATCACCGGGCGGATTGTCGGCGTCTCGCCGATTGATGTCTTCATCACCGGCGTCTCGAATGCCGACGCGCGGCTGCTCACCCCCGGCGACCGGCGCCAGCAATTCGCCGTCTTCTGGGATGTCTGGGATCTGGTGGAGGGTAATTTCTACCAACCCGAAGCGATTGATCGCCAGCGCATGGTGTACGGCGCGATTCGCGGGATGTTGGCAACGCTCGACGATCCCTACACCTACTTCCAAGAGCCGGAAGAGGCGCAACAAAACCGCGAATCGATGGAAGGACGCTTCGAGGGCATTGGCGCCTATTTGCGGGTGGAAAACGGCCAGATCATCATTGATCGCCCGATCCGCAATTCACCCGCCGAACAAGCCGGCTTGCAACCGGGTGACATCATCGTCGCGGTAGACGACCAACCGCTAGCCGAGCTGATTGCCGGCCTCAGCGACAGTGACGCCAGCGCGCGCGCAGTGAGCCTGATTCGCGGCCCGGCAGGCACCGTGGTACGGTTGACCATCCGCCGGCCGGCTGACGATCGCGTCTTTACCGTCGCGATCACGCGCGCCGCCATCCCGCTGATCACCGTCAATAGCGCCCTCTTGCCCGACGGGATCGCGTACATCCAGATCACCGAGTTCAAAGCGAGCACAACTGAACTCCTTGACCAAGCCATCGCCGAACTCCGCCCGCAACAACCACGCGCGATCGTGCTTGATCTGCGTAATAACAATGGCGGCTTTCTGAACACGGCGCGCGAGGTCTTGGGCCGGTTCTACGACGGTGTTGCGCTCTATGAAGAGGAGCGCGGCGGTGTGAACAAAGAATTGCGCACGATTGCGGCGCCTGCCGATCGGCGGTTATATGGCATTCCTATGGTGGTATTGGTGAATGGCGGATCGGCCAGCGCCGCCGAGGTAGTGGCCGGTGCGTTGCGCGATGAGCGACCAAACACGACATTGCTCGGCGAGAAGACCTTTGGCAAGGGATCGGTGCAAAACATCTACACGTTGCGCGATGGCAGCAGCGTGCGGATCACGATTGCGCGCTGGATTACGCCGGAGGGCGAGGCGATTAATGGGGTCGGGATTACGCCAGAGCACGTTGTGCCGGCGTCGAACGAAGCAGACTATGCTGCGCCGTGCGTACCTGACCAGCCGGTGGAAAACAGTTGCGCCGATGCGCAGCTTTATTGGGCATTGAAGCTGCTGCGCGAAGGTGTGGCGCCGCCGGCAATAACCGAAACAGTAACGGCCCCTGAGGGGGGCCGTACACCGGGCGGCGGGCCAAGGGGCAAGCGCGAGGAAGCGGCAGACACCTTGCCGCGTGGGGCAGAAATTGGGGAGGCAGAGATCCTGACTGGCAGGGAGGACATGGATGGACGGCATCGCATGTCCAATCTCTCAGGCAGCCCGCCGCCAACCGGCACAGCTTTAGTATAGCAATGACGCAGTGCAGAAAAAGAGAATGGGCGGCTACCCTCAGTAGCGATTTGGTTACTGTAAGGTCATCCTTGAGCGGTGAGACCATTACGCAGCGGCGCATGTCAATGACATGCGCGGTGCAATAATTGCAAACAAATGCTCTGATTGAAATGGTCATAACGTTGCACAAGGTACATGCATCACCATCTTCGTCTGGTTTGAGAAATAGAAATGGATTGGTTGCGCCACCGCAAACATCATCAAGCGACAATGTCTATGCCCGGCAGCGATGGCATTGCATAGCAATAGCATCACGATGGGCTTGAAATCAGATTCTTGACGTTTTGTGCGGCGATTCTCAACCTTAAGCTGAGGTGGCTATGAGTACACCACCCCCCACCATCCGCGGCGAACGGCAATCTAACGACACAAACGGCCTTGAATTGCGCGACTACCGGTTGCACGAACAGGTCGGGCAAGACGAGCTATCGCTCATCTACCGCGCCACCCATCAGACCCTCAACCGGCCAGTGTATGTCGCGATCTTACGCCGCCGCGATTGGATCTCAACCAGCCGGTTTCAACTTGCCGCCCAGCTAGCGGCCAGCCTCAGCCACCCGCACCTGTTGCCGGTGATTGATGCCGGCTATGATGATCGCCGCGGCAACTACATAGTGACGCCGTATATTGATGCTCGCCCGCTGAGCGATATCCTAGCCGAAGGCGCACCCGATTTAGCGCTCGCCATGCGGATCATCAGCCAGATCGCCGCCGCCATTGATTACCTGCACGAGCAGAAGGTGGTGCATCGTGACGTGCAGCCGGCCAACATTTTAATCACGCAGCAGGGCAATTCCTATCTGACCAACCTCAGTCTTGCTGCAGCACCTGATGCGCCGCTCGATCTGAGCACGTTGAGCGAGGCCGAATATCTGACCCCTTACTCGGCGCCTGAGTTGCACCTTGCTCAGACCGAGGCGCATCCAGCGCTCGATATCTACAGTCTGGGGGCAGTTGCCTACCATCTGCTCAGCGGCGAATTACCGCCGAGCGGCCTGATCGTGGAACTTGATCTGGCCGGTAAACCGCCGGCGCTGGCGCTGGCCGAACGGGTGCTGTTGCGGATGCTCTCGCCGCAGCCGAACTTGCGCTTTCCGGCCGCCAGTGCAGCAGCGAATGCGCTCAGGCTCGCACTACGCACCTTGCTGGATCAGACCACGACCGATATGGAAGAGTCGCGGTGGGAAACGTGCGCCGAGTGGTTTGACAATCCGCTCGAATTAGCGTTAAACGCCGAGTTGTTGGATCTCGCTGAGCAGTTCAACGACTTCCTCACCGAATCGCGCAAACGGGCCGATCACCTCCACCGGCGCGATTATTTGCGCAAATGGCTCAACCGCTGGAGCCGGCAACATCCGTTTCGTCGCCAATCGCTCGGCCAACTGATCGAGTTTGAGACGATTTCCAGTTATAACATCTACTTCTACGAACTGAAGGTATTGTACGAGTTTCGCACATCGCCGAAGCCGCAGATCCGCCCGATGCAGCTCGATGAACGACCGATCGCTGAACCGGCGCTTGATTTGTGGAAGATGCAATTACCGCCGCCAAAGGATTTTGCCTCGGAAGCGGGCGGCGAGGTGGTCTTGCCGGGATCGCGGCGGTTCTTTACCTGCCCCGACTGCCAAGGTTCGGGGCAAATCCAGTGCCCGCAATGCCAAGGCAAAGGGATGATCAAGCCGCGGGCAAAGCGGGGTGAGCCTGAGCCGGTCGAGCAGACGTGTCCGCAATGCCGAGGGTATGGGAAGATTCGCTGCGACAAGTGCGCCGGCAATGGCAATTTAGTCGAGGAGAAGGTGTTCCGTTGGTCGCGCAAGGCGATCGCGCATGAGAATAATAATGATAGCGAGGGATTGCCGCCGAAGGTGCAAGCACTGTTGCGCCAGCGCGCGCGCAAGGTGTACGAGGCGGAGATTGACCTGTACGATAGCCATTGGCACAGCGCTGGGCCGCTGAGCGCATTGATCGAAAAGGCGAGCAAAGAGGCCGGCGAGCAGGGACGGCCATTGCGGGCATTGTTGCAAATCAAGGGTGCGATGGTGACGCAGATCAATGGCTTGCTCGATGAGCAGGAATGCGAGTTGTACCTGATTGGGCCAGATGAGACTTTGGTGAGTACGGTTTCGCTGTGGAATTGGGAACGGATTGCGTTGGCGACGGTAGTGGTGTTGTTTGTGGTGATGGCGGTGGTGGTGGGGATCATGATGATGTAGGGAGCAGCGCACTGCGGGGGCACAGCGCGCTGTGCCCCTACGGGGGCGTCGCGCGCGACGCCCCCGTTCGTTCGCGGCCAAAGGCAATAATTTCGTCGAGGAAGCGGGATGGTTTGAGGCGCTGGCCGCGGTTGCGGCTGGATGTCCACGATAGGTAGAGCCGTTCGGCGGCGCGGGTGAGGGCGACATAGCATAACCGTCGCTCTTCCTCAAGGCTGGCGGGGTCGCCGAGGCTGCGTTCGTGGGGCAGGGTGCCTTCCTCTAACCCAACCACAAACACAAACGGCCATTCCAACCCTTTGGCGGCGTGAATTGTGAGCAATTGCACCCGATCGCGATCATCGTCGTCATCGTCGGTATTGGTCATCAGGACCACTTCCTGCAAGAACGAACTCAGCTCGGGATGCTCTTCGGCGGCGCGCAGCAACTCTTGCAGGTGGGCGCGCGCTTCGGCCAATTCCTCGGCGTCGAACCGTTCGGCCAGCGCGGCCATATAGCCGCTCTGTTCCAGCACATCGGCCAGCAGATGATCGGGCGGCATCGTGCCGGTGGCTAGTCGCCGCCAGCGTTGGAGGAGGGCAAACAGGCGGCGGGCGCCTTCGACCGCGCGCGGGCTAAGGCCGGGGATAGCAGCGGCGTGGCCGAGCGCCTCGCTGAGCGGGATCGCTTGGGCAGCGGCAAAGGCGGCGATGGTCGCC
>NZ_DAOTWH010000302.1:0-9415 GCF_034435895.1 Chloroflexus sp. | reverse complement strand
GGCGCGCGCGCCGCTCTATGCCGAGTTAGCCGATCTGACTGTGCAGACGGATGGGTTGCTGCCGATCGATCTGGTGCAGCAGATTATTACAGCGTTGCGAACAGGCAAAAAGGAACGAGCAGGTTAGCTGCGCTGCACGTCGCTCGGTTGGGCAAACCGGCGTAGCCATGGCAGCCGATCGAAATCGCTGTCGAAGCTGGTAAGCGCCGTGATATTCCGTTCACGGCACGCGAGCGCGATCAGTGCGTCGTGGAAGTTCAATTCGCCGCCAGAATGGCGCATAAGGTCAATGATGTTCGGGTAGAGGCGCGGTACGTCGGGTAAGATCTATGTTAGCGTATCGGGCGTGAATTCCATCTGCAAACGTTTCAATAGCGCATCAATTTGTTGTCCCTGTCGTTGTTCTGATAAGCGACGCAACGAAACACTAGCGGCCTCGGCAATTACACAGTCAAAGTAGATGGGCGTATGGCCTTGCTCTTTGATGGCTTGCCAAAGTGCAGTCGCTTGTTGATGCCATGTGTCACGTTGCGTCAGAATGCCTACCACGACTGATGTGTCAATGGCGATTTCCAGAGTTGCACTCGGTTGCTAGAATTGCGATTACTGATAAGGGCGCTTGGGCGAGATTACGCTTCGTCGTATACCGCTTCAGTGTCTGCTAACGCATCACCTTCAATATCAGATAGTAACCCGGTAAGTCGATCCAAAACTGCTACTGGCGCGGCAACCGTCGGATACCACCACGGCGTGGCTGGTTGGGCGAGCGCTGCCGCCTGCTGCGCTTGGACAAACCGGACGAACGCCTCAACGATTGGCAGGCTCTCGGCGGGCAAGGTCTGCACGAGCGCGATGATTCGCTCGCGGGTTGCGTGGCTGGTGAGGGGCGTTTCCATACCTCTGGCGCCTTTCTGGTGGATGCCAACGCGCTGGCGCTTGATGCGACGCAGCGCGCAAACGCTGTTTCATTATACCCCACCGCAAACCGAAAAACCGGCGCGCAAGGGAGGTAATCCCTTGCGCGCCGGTTACCGGCGGCGTGAGGCTTAGCCGCGCCGGAAGACGAAGTTGCCGTTTTCGACATCGACCACGATCGTGCTGCCCTCTGGGAAGGCGCCTTGCAGCAATTGCAGCGCCAGCGGGTTTTGGATCCGTTGCTGGATCACCCGCTTGAGCGGGCGCGCGCCGTAGACCGGGTCGTGCCCCTCGGCAGCCAACTGCGCTCGCGCGGCAGCGGTCAGTTCGAGGTTGAGCTTGCGATCGGCCAGCAGCTTGCGCAGCCGGTTGAGCTGGATCTCGACGATCCGGTCGATGTGCTCGCGGGTAAGCGGCGCGAAGACGATCACTTCATCGATCCGGTTCAAGAACTCTGGCCGCAACACGCTGCGCAGCTCTTCCATCACTGCGGCCCGGATCTCGCTTTGCGGCGCACCTTCGCGGGCCAGCTCCTGAATCGTCGCGCTAGCGATGTTGCTGGTCATAATGATGACCGTGTTCTTGAAGTTGACCACCCGGCCTTGACCGTCGGTTAACCGGCCATCGTCAAGCACTTGCAGCAAGACGTTGAAGACGTCGGGATGCGCCTTCTCGATCTCGTCGAATAGCACGACGCTGTAAGGTTTGCGTCGCACCGCTTCGGTCAACTGGCCGCCCTCATCGTAGCCGACGTAGCCGGGAGGCGCACCGATCAGGCGAGCCACCGAGTGCTTCTCCATGTACTCCGACATGTCGATCCGCACCATAGCTTGCTCGTCGTCAAAGAGGAACTCGGCCAGTGCGCGACCTAGCTCGGTCTTGCCGACGCCGGTCGGGCCAAGGAACAGGAAGCTGCCCAAGGGCCGGTTGGGGTCTTGCAAACCGGCGCGAGCGCGGCGCACCGCGTTCGACACCGCTGAGACCGCCTCGTCTTGGCCGACGACGCGCTGGTGCAGGCGCTCTTCCATATGCACCAGCTTCTCAAGCTCGCCTTCGAGCAACTTCGTCACCGGGATGCCAGTCCACTTCGAGATAATCTCGGCAATGTCGGTCTCGGTGACTTCTTGGCGCAACAAGCGATTTTGGCCGCCAAGTTTGGCCTCAGTCTCTTGCAGCTCGCGTTCGAGGCTGACCAGCGTGCCGTACTGCAACTCTGCCGCCTTGTTGTAGTCGTATTGGCGTTGGGCCTGCTCGATCGCAGCGCGGGTCTGTTCGATCTTCTCTTTCAGTTGCTGGATGCGCTCCAGCTCTTGCCGTTCACGTTGGATTTGCGCTTCCAGCGTCGCCCGCTGCTCGCGCAGGTTGGCCAACTCTTGCTCAAGCTTCTCAAGCCGCTCTTTGCTGGCCTGATCCTTCTCTTTGCGCAACGCCTCGCGCTCGATCTCCAACTGCATCATCCGCCGCTTCAGATCGTCAAGTTCTTGCGGGTCGGAGGTAATCTCCATACGCAAGCGCGCCGCCGCTTCATCGATCAGGTCGATCGCCTTGTCGGGCAAGAAGCGGTCAGAGATGTAGCGATCGGAGAGCATCGCCGCCGCGATAATCGCGCCGTCGGTGATACGCACGCCGTGGTGGGTCTCGTAGCGCTCTTTGAGACCGCGCAAAATCGAGATAGTATCTTCGACTGACGGCGGATTGACCATCACCGGTTGGAAGCGTCGCTCAAGTGCCGCGTCCTTCTCGATATGCTTGCGGTACTCGTCGAGCGTGGTCGCGCCGACCATGTGCAGCTCGCCGCGGGCCAGCATCGGCTTCAACATATTGCCGGCATCCATCGCGCCTTCAGCTGCGCCAGCGCCGACGACGGTGTGCAGCTCGTCAACGAACAAAATTACATCGTCGCGCTCTTGGATCTCTTTGAGCACCGCTTTCAGCCGCTCTTCAAACTCGCCGCGATACTTAGCGCCAGCGATCAGCGCGCCAAGGTCAAGCGCAATCACCCGCTTGTTCTTCAGCGCTTCGGGCACGTCGCCGCGCACGATGCGCTGGGCCAAGCCCTCGACAATCGCCGTCTTACCGACACCCGGCTCGCCGATCAGCACCGGGTTATTCTTGGTGCGGCGCGACAAAATCTGGATCACGCGCCGGATCTCTTCATCGCGCCCGATCACCGGGTCGAGCTTATTGCGCGCGGCCAGCTCGGTCAAATCACGGCCATACTGTTCAAGCGCAGCATAGGTGCCTTCGGGGTTCGGGCTCGTCACCCGCTGCGCGCCACGCACTTCGCGCAACGCCATTAGCAGCTTATCGCGGGTCAAGCCAGCTTGCTTGAGCACGCGCTCGGCCCCGCCGCCGGCATGGTCGAGGATCGCCAGCAGCAAGTGCTCGGTGCTGACGTACTCGTCGCCAAACTGGGCCAATTCATCGTGGGCCTTGACCAGCACCGTGCGCAAGCGCGAACCAAGCTGCACCTGCGCGCCTCCGCCGCTCATGCGCGGGAAGCGGGCAATTTCGTTATTAATCTGTTGCTTAATCACGCCGACCGGCAGATTCAGCTTGGCCAGCACCTGCGGCACCACGCCGTCGCTTTGGTCGAGCAAGGCGAAAAGCAGGTGTTCCGGCTGCACCTCGGCGTTGCCCAGCCGTTCAGCCGCCGCCTGCGCCGCCGCGATCGCTTCGAACGATTTCTGCGTAAACCGATTAGTATTGAAGGACATACGTCCACCTCCTTATATCTTGTGCTGCTTTTACTCTAGCAGAGCGGTATCTGTGACGCGATAGCGCAGTGTTAACGTTGCGTTGGAACATGCGCGTTACTTTTGGCCGGTTGCTGCGGTTTCTTATATAGAGGGCAAACATGGGGCGCAGCAGCACGGAGGTAAGCGATGGACGTGGAAGGACAGCCGTGGTACCGGCGACCGCAGCGGGTAGCGGCGGTGATCTGTGCGCTGATTGGTGGATTGCTGATCGCGTTTGGGCCGGAGGCGAAGGCGATGTGGTGGCCGGATGGAGCAGCAGCGGTGGAAGCGTTTGCGGTAGAGGCATTGCCCACACCCACGGTCGCGCCGTTGGTGGTATATGTGTCGGGGGCGGTGGTAGCGCCGGATGTCTACCGGTTAGGGCCGGGGGCGCGGGTGGTTGACGCGCTGCAAGCGGCAGGCGGCTTGGTCGAACTGGCTGATGTGAGCGGGATCAATCTGGCGGCGCAGGTGCGGGATGGCGAGCACATTCGTGTGCCATACGCGGGAGAAGCAGTGGCGCAAGCGGCAGCAAGCGAGCAACCCGGGTTGATTAACCTCAACCGCGCCAGCGCGGCTGAACTGGAAGAGTTGCCGGGGATTGGACCAACGCTGGCGGCTCGAATTATTGACCGGCGCACAGCGCAGGGGCCGTACCGCAGCGTAGAAGAACTCCGCGAGGTGCCCGGCATTGGCGAAAAGCTGTTCAGCCAGATTGCGCCGCTGGTGACAGTCGGCCCATAAGCAACAATTGCATCCGCAACCTTGCACGAATCGTTGGTCTGGCATATACTCGCGGTGACACACAAGTGATAGGTGACGAGCGCTATTGTTCGTGCGAGAAGTCGTGCTCGGTTGTCATAGCGAGGGCGCGCAGCGCCCGCAGCAATCTCCTGCTGCAGCGCGCAGCCTGCCTGAGCGGGTTACTCCCGTGCTCGTGGGGGATTGCTTCGCCGCGCGGAGCGCGGCTCGCCATGACAGCATGTGAGCGGCGGTGATGTCTCCCTCCCCCAGCGGGGGAGGGCTGGGGTGGGGGCAAGACCGATCGCGCGGCTCGCAATGACACCGGGTGAGCGAGATATAGTGCAAGAGTGGAGCTTATGCGACGCACAAAAATTGTGGCAACCCTTGGGCCGGCGACGAGTACACCTGAACGGATCGCCGGATTGATTCGGGCCGGCATGAACGTGGCCCGGCTTAATTTCTCGCATGGGACGCACGCCGATCACGCAGCGCGGATTGCGATGGTACGGCGGGCAGCGGCGGAGGCAGGCCGTCACGTTGCGATCTTGCAAGACTTGCAGGGGCCGAAGATTCGCACCGGGCCGCTGGCTAATGGCCAGCCGGTTGAATTGATGGCCGGGCAGCGGTTTATTATCACCACTGAGCCGATTATCGGTGATGCTAATCGGGTGAGCACAACCTACCGCGCCTTGCCGCTCGATGTGCGACCACGCGATCGTATCTTGTTGTCAGATGGGTTAATCGAGCTCGTAGTAACTAGCCATACCGACACCGAAGTCGAAACCGAAGTCGTGCATGGCGGTCGTTTGCGTGAACACCAAGGCATCAACTTGCCGGGAGTGCGGGTGAGCGCGCCGGCGGCGACGGAGAAGGATTTCGTTGATCTCGCTTTTGGGCTTGAACAGGGCGTCGATTACGTTGCACTCTCGTTTGTGCGCCGGGCGAGTGATGTGCGTGAAGTGAAGGAGTTTATCCGGCGAGCGGGCAAGCAGACGCCGGTGATCGCCAAGATCGAACGGCCCGAAGCACTCGATGTATTGCCGGAGATTCTGGCTGAGGCGGATGGGATCATGGTTGCGCGCGGCGATCTAGGGGTCGAGATGCCGCCAGAGCGAGTGCCGATCGTGCAGAAGCAGATTATTGCGGCAGCCAATCAGGCGCTGTTGCCGGTGATTACGGCTACACAGATGCTTGAGTCGATGATCCACAATCCGCGGCCCACCCGCGCCGAAGCGAGTGATGTCGCCAACGCCATCATTGACGGCACCGATGCCGTGATGCTCAGTGGCGAGACAGCCGCCGGCGCTTACCCGATCGAGGCGGTGCAAATGATGGCGCTGATCGCTGATGCGGTTGAGGCATCGTTGAGCAACAGCCAACATCCGGCCACGCCGCGCTGGACAATCGCGCCGGCGCAATCGACGCCGCGCGCGATTGCAGCGGCAGCTTGCACCATTGCCAATACGCTGCCGGTGCGGTTTATCGCCGTTTTGACCCAAAGCGGCGCGAGTGCCCGGCTGGTCTCGCATTATCGTCCTGAAGTACCGGTCATTGCTTTCTGCCCAAGTGAAGAGACGGCCCGCCGCACGAGCCTCTATTGGGGAGTGACCCCGATCGTGATCGAAGCCCGTGATCGGCTAGAAGAACTCGAACTGCAGATTGTGCGTATGATGCGTGAGATAGGCATTGTTCGGCGAGGCGATCTCATCGTGTTAAGCGGTGGGCACCCGGTCTATCGCTATGGGCCAACCAACTTTTTGAAAGTTATCACAATCGAATAGGATTCTTGACACTAGCCCCATCGGATGCTACGCTGTAGCTAGTGGTAGACCGTGTTGGGCAGGATGACCATGCGCATTGTCTCGCTGCTGCCGGGAACAACCGAAATCGTCTGTGCGCTGGGGCTTGGCGACCATCTGGTTGCAGTGACCCATGAGTGCGACTATCCGCCGGAAGTGCGCGGGTTGCCGGTAGTGACGCGCAGTATGCTGGAGCAGGACGAGAGTTCGTCGGCTGAGATCGATGCGGCGATTCGCGAGCACGCGCGCAACGATCGCTCGATCTACCAGCTCGACATGGCGTTGATCGAGGCGCTCCAGCCCGATGTGATCTTGAGGCAGGCGCTGTGCGATGTGTGCGCCGTGCCGTTACGGCAGGCGGAAGCGGCAGTCGCCAGCGGGACGGCGCAGGTGTTGTCGTTTGAACCGACGAGCTTGGCCGGTATCTTCGGCTCGATTAAGGCGATTGGGCGAGCATTGGGGGCGCCCGAACGGGCCGAGGCGTTGGTTGACGAACTGGCAGCGCGGGTTGAGCGGGTGCGCGCGCGGGCCGCGCAAGCGACCTATCGTCCCCGCGTCGCCTGCCTCGAATGGCTCGATCCAGTGTTTGGGCCGGGCCACTGGACGCCGGAACTCGTATCGATTGCCGGTGGCCAGCCGGTGCTAGGGGTTGCCGGTGAGCGATCACAACGGGTATCGTGGACGGATGTGATCGCCTGTGCGCCAGAAGTGATCATTGCGATGCCTTGCGGGTTTACGCTCGAACGGGCCGTGGCTGAAGCTAACGCTATTTTGCCGCAGCGGGCCGGTTGGTATGCCTTGCCGGCGGTACGGACGGGCAATGTCTTTGCGGTTGATGGCAATACCTACTTCAGCCGTCCCGGCCCGCGCGTGGTTGATAGCCTAGAGTTATTGGCCGAACTGATCCATCCCGATCTATTTGCCGGATGGGGCCGCAGCATGCGGCTATTGCGCTGCGTTAATCGCGGACGCTGTTGTTGTTCAGCTCCAATTCGAGGGAGAATGTGCAGATGTCAAAGTCAGAGCTGACGATCCCCAAAGTATTGCAGGCCTTAGCTGACGAACTTGATCAGCCGGTAAGCGTTGCCCAACTGTGCGATCTGATGAAAGCGCGCTGGTCGGTAAACTACGCGGTAGCTTCAGTGCGCAGCAGCCTGCGCTGGGAAAGCATCACGCTCGGTTGGGTGAGAATTAATCGCTTGCAATATCTCCCTCTGCGGTTGGCGCTCGATGGATTGCGGTTCCGGTGTTGGCCCCGCCCGCAAGACATCGCCGAGGGCCGGTTGCCGATTGCCCATCTGCGCCCCTTTGCCGGTCTGCGTCGGCAGCCCTTTCCAATCATCTATGATGAACAGGGTGCGATATTGGCCGTGAAGGAACCAAAGGCGAAAGCAACCGGTTTTGCCTCTCATGCTGCGGTTGACATGCGAAAGTGGTTTCAACGCCATCACTTCGCCGCTGGTGACAGTATTCTGGTCGAAATTCGCTATCAGAAGCGGCCAGAGTTGTCTTTCACCTATGAGCCAGCCAGCGCATTTCAGGCGAGCCGCGTCGATGAACAGGATCGCGCTCTGCTGCAGGCGATTGTCAAGCAGGTCGATGCCGGTGTGAAGCCGTGTGAAGAGGTTATTCTGCCGATTTTTGCCAGTGCGCCGTGGCGGACAGGGTACCCCGGACGGCCATGGCAGTATCTTGTGTTGAGTGATCCGCGCTTGTATTTGATTGAAGATTCGTTGCTACAGGCATATGATCCGCATTTTGATATAGGGCGATTGTTATTGCAAGGAACATCAAGCGATGATGTGGTGTTCCATCCATCATTGGTGGATCAAGCGCAACAGGTGCAGATTCCGGCCAAGCAGTCGGTCATCGATGAGATTACGGCTTTGCAGCAAGAGATTCAACGTTCACGTACCCAAGATCAGCAGGCCGGTCTCTGGAACGGCGATCTGTCGCGTGAATCACGAGTCGCTGATGAAGAAGAGGATCATTTCTGGGATACGATGGATGAAATGATGGGTGTGGCCATCAATATGGATGCGATGACGCGGGCCGTGTTGCGCATGCAAGAAATTCTGCCGCCGGAAGTTCAGCAGCAATTGTCCGAAGCGACTCCAGAAGAAGCTGAGGTTATTCTGAGCCGCCATCTGAACTATCTATTAGCCAAAGCGCCCGATTTATTCCCGCGGATCGATGTGCCGCCTACATCACCGTCGAACAATTCTTGGATCACGAAACATAGCGTTGATAGCGATAGTGAGCCACTCGATGAGCTTGATGCGAGCGCATGGAGCGATGACGACGACTGGGATGATGATGATGAATTTGGTGATGAAGGGTGGGATGACGATGATGGTGAAGATGCCGCATTTACCCAGAGTGTCAATCTGATTAATCAGTATAGTGATTATTTGCTCGAGATGGGGAAGAAGCGTTCGACTGCGCTCGCGCAGACCCGCCTTTTGAAGCCATACGCCCAGTTTTTGGCTTCGTTTTACCAACGATCGCTGCATGAAGGCGACTATGCGATGCTTGACGAGTTTCTGTTTTATTACTACCCCAATCACCACGATGGCTCAGAACGACATATCCGTGATATGTGCAGTGCGCTCAAGCAGTTTTACGCCTTTTTGCGCGAGCGCGGCGTGATCGAAGACGATCGTTTTGCGCAGGCGATCTGGAAACGGCGCGATCAGGCAGCGCGTTTGATGGCACTGTGCCAGAAGTTAGAGCGCGATTATCCCGATCAGCCAGACTTGCTCGCAATGCTGTTTAAGCCGTACATGTCATAGCGATCATTATTTTGTTAGCTACCGTATGCGCCTCTCTAGGCGCATTTTTCTTTACGGTGTCCTGATGAATCACTCTGAACCTCACTAGCCTCATCGCCGGAGTATTCGGTTGCGCGGGTGTGATGATACGCAGGCGGGTGGGTATTGTATAACGATCATGCCCCAACGCGGCAAGCATTTGTTTTGAGCAGCCGTCCATAGCATGGTGCAGTTACGTGAAATGAGAGCAATCGCTCATCAGTGTTGGCTAGATATTCCAAAGCATTTCTCCCGTGCTGTATTAGATAAATTTGTGGTGATGCCTAATCATGTCCACGGTGTTATTTTTTTGACCAATGATTCATCCGTAGCAAAGCCGGCGGATGCCAAGGCAACGGACGGGGCAACGGACGGGGCCGCGGTAGGGGCGACGCATACGTCGCCCCTA
>NZ_DAOTWH010000301.1:0-3148 GCF_034435895.1 Chloroflexus sp. | reverse complement strand
GTTTAAAACCTGCCCTTACTGCCTGCCCTTACGCCCCTACGCCGATTTGCGGGTCTTACCGCTAGATTTGCGGGCTGGCGCCGCCGGCTTCTCGGCAGCGGGAGGCGGCGCTAGCGCAGCTTCGACCGCCACCCCAGCCTGCGCCTCGTCGAGCGAATTGGTGATGTAGTCGCACTTGGGGTAGCGCGAGCAGCCGTAGAACGGGCGGCCAAACTTGCCCCGCCGGCGCAGCAACTCACCCTCGCCGCACTTCGGACACGGCACCCCAGTCGGTTCCGGCAGCGGCACTGGCTTGCCATCGCGGCCAATCCGGCGAGTATTGGTACATTCGGGATACCCCGAACAGCCGAGGAAGGGGCCGAAACGGCTCTTCTTGATCACCATAGGCCGCCCGCAGACATTGCACAAGACATCGCTCGTCTCTGGCGCGCTGGCCTTGTCGAGAATGATCTGGCCATTTTCGTCACGGTGAAAATCGCTGGTGAAATCGCACGAATCACTCTCGCCTTCCCGGTTGTAGCGCGAACAGGCCAGAAACTCGCCGTTGCGGCCAAACTTGATCACCAGCTTGGCTTGGCCGCACTTCGGGCAATCGAGATCGGTCGTAATCTCTTCGCGCTTGACGTTGCGCATCTGGCGTTGCGCCGTCTCGAGCGTCGAGCGGAAGGGGCCATAAAACTCGCGCAGTACCGGCACCCACTTTTTGGAACCTTCGGCAATATCGTCAAGCTGCTGTTCGAGCGACGAGGTGAAATCATAATCGACAATGTTGCCGAAATGCTCGACCAGCAAGTCGGTGACGACCCGCCCCAGCGTGGTCGGGATCAGCTTCTTATCCACCATCTCGACGTATTCGCGCTCTTGGATGGTCGAGAGGATGCTGGCGTAGGTGCTAGGCCGGCCAATGCCGAGCCGTTCCAGCTCTTTCACCAGACTGGCCTCAGTGTAACGAGGCGGCGGTTCGGTGAAGTGCTGCACCGGCAGCAGCTCAACCAACTGCAAGTTCTCGCCCTCGGCCAGCGGCGGCAAGCGGCGCTCGCTGTCTTCATCCTCTTCGCCTTCATCGAGGCTGACGTTGTAGACGGCGAGGAAGCCGGGGAACTTGAGCACCGAGCCGGTGGCGCGGAAGAGGTAGGGCGGTGCGCCAGCCACGCTCGGTTGGGCGGCAATGTCAACGGTGGTGCTGTCAAAGATGGCCGGGGCCATCTGCGAGGCGATCAACCGCTTCCAGATCAGATCGTAGAGCCGCCACAGATCGCGCTCCAGCCGTTCGCTCAACTGTTCAGGCGTGCGGGCGCTGCTGGTGGGCCGGATCGCCTCGTGGGCCTCTTGCGCGCCTTTGGCCTTGGTCTTGTAGACCGGCGGCTGGTCGGGCAGATAGTCACTGCCGAAACGCTTGCCGATCACCTCGCGCGCCTCGGCTTGAGCTTCTGCCGCCACCTGCACGCTGTCGGTGCGCATATAGGTGATCAGACCAACCGTGCCCTCTTCGCCGCCAATATCCACCCCCTCGTAGAGGCGCTGGGCCAGCGTCATGGTCTTCTTGGCGCTAAAGCCCAACTTGCGGGCCGCCTCTTGCTGCAAGGTGCTGGTGGTAAACGGCGGCGCCGGCGACCGGCGCTTGTCACGCCGGGTCACTTTGGCCACGGTATAGGTCGCGCCTTGCAGATCAGCCACGATCGCCTCGGCCTGCTCGCGCCGCTCGATCGAAAACTTCTCCAGCTTCTTGCCATCGCGCTCGATCAGCGTGGCCCGGAAGAGATCACGCGGCGCGATGCCGGCCTCTTTCAACAGATCGGCTTCAATCGTCCAATATTCCTGCGGCTGGAACTGCTCGATCTCGCGCTCGCGCTCGACGATCAGCCGTACCGCCACCGACTGCACCCGCCCGGCGCTCAACCCGCGCTTAACTTTATCCCACAACAACGGGCTCAGTTGGTAGCCGACCAGCCGGTCGAGCACTCGCCGCGCCTGTTGGGCATCAACCAGATTTTGGTCAATCTGGCGTGGCTGTTGTAACGCCTGTTGCACCGCGTTGCGCGTGATCTCTTGAAAGACCACCCGATACACCGGTGTCTTCTTTGGCGTTTTGACCGCTTGCGTAATATGCCACGCAATCGCCTCGCCCTCGCGGTCGGGGTCAGTCGCCAGATAGATGGCATCGGCATTGCGCACCGCTTGGCTCAGCTCGGTGACGACCTTTGGCTTAACGATTTCGTAGGAAGGGGCAAAATCGTGCTCGATATCGATCGCCAGCCCGTTCTTGGGCAAATCGCGCACATGGCCCATGCTGGAGGTAACTTTATAGCCTTTGCCCAAATATTTCTGAATCGTCCGCGCTTTGGCCGGCGACTCAACGATCACCACTTTTTCGCCCATTGAACTGTTCCCATCTCAATACGAATGTCTGCTCAAACATGGTTTTACTATCGTCATCGCACTATACGCGGCGCTGGCGCGATTGTCAAGAGCGAGCCTTCCCAATTTTGACCGGTTGTTGAACTGTAACTCGCTTCTCTAAGATGAGCTATTGACAAGCAGCATCAATCAGATACCCTGTGGTTAGGCAACCAGTCTTTCACTTCATGACGATCCGGTCTATCGTATCCGTTTTACCCTCGATTTGCTGGTATACTAACGGTATCGAGGGTTAGGTATGGGCTGCCGGCAAGGAGTATGGCCATGCCTTCAGAGACGCAGGAGACGGCGCAGCGCGCTCCGTTGTTCGATATGTTCGCGCCCGCGACATACGAGGAATGGCGGGCAGCGGCTGAGAAGACGCTGAAGGGCGTTCCGTTTGAGAAGCGCCTGATTACCAAGACCTACGAACAAATTCTGCTGCAACCGATCTATAACGCTGCCGATATTGCCGAGTTGCCGCACACTGGCTCGCTGCCCGGCTTCGCTCCATTCGTGCGCGATACGCGCGTGTTAGGGCCGGTGTTGGAACGCTGGCAGGTGGCGCAAGAGCTGCCGTACCCGACGGCGGATGAAACGAATCAGGCGGCGCAGGCTGATGTGCCGCGCGGCTTGACCACCCTCAACTTGCCGCTCGATCAGGCCACCCAGCACGGTCTCGATCCCGATGCGGCTGCGCCGGCGCAGGTGGGAACGGGGGGCCTGTCGCTGGCGACGCTGGCCGACGCTC
>NZ_DAOTWH010000300.1:0-7012 GCF_034435895.1 Chloroflexus sp. | reverse complement strand
CGCTGGCTAGCGCCGTGGTTCTACGCTGCCGGCGGCGCCTTTACCACCCCCAACGGCGCTGAGCCAACCCTCGACACGCCAGCAATGACGGCCACGCTCACCCTGTTGCGCGATCTGTACCGAGCGGCGCCGCGCAACGGCGACAGCTATGCCCGCGGTCAACGGCTGCTGGCCCAAGGGTTTGCCGCGTATGCGATCGATGGCGACTGGGCATGGCCCACCTACCGCGCCCTCAGCGACACCTTCCAGATCGGGATCGCACCGTTGCCTACCTTTAACGGCAATCCGGCTCAACCATTGATCGGCGGCAGCCTGTTGCTGCGCCACCGCGACGGGCAGGCTACCCAAGCGGACGTAGCGGCGCTCGTGGAAATACTCTACCAGCCAGCTATCCAACTGCGGCTAAGCGCGGCGCTGGGCCGGTTGCCGGCCCGCCGCGAACTGTTAGCCGATCCCAGCATTCAAGCTGAACCCGCCCGCGCCGCCGCTGCGACGCAAGCCGCCACCGCTCCCGGTCTGCCGCCGACACTGGCAGCGCGCTGCGCCATCTTTGGGGTTGAGTCGTACCTCTACAGCGCCACCACCAACGATCCGCCCCTTAAAGACGCGCCAGCACGTATGCAACGCGAAGCGCTGGCCTGCTTACGCCAGTTTGCGCAACCCTAACCGGTGCGTCAGCGTCATAGTAACGAGAGTGCGGTAGTTGCACTGCCGCACTCCATAGCAGAGACCGTTAATGCTGTTCGAGCTAGTGCCAACGACAAAACGCGATATTCTTGCCCAAACGATCGTTTGGCGATGCCCTGCATCCTTGCGTATTGGCTCAGAAAGGGGGCGCTATGCACTGCCCACACTGCAATACCACCCTCCCCGACGATGCCCGCTTCTGCATCGAATGCGGCGCAGCGGTGCGCGTCGCCACAGGTGAAACTGTCCAACTGCCGGGAGGCAATGCCTCAACCATCACCTGCCCGCACTGCAAGTTTGTCAATCCGGGTCACGCCCGTTTTTGCGTCTATTGCGGCGAGCCGGTGCAGGGAAGCGGGCAAGCGCGTCCTGTAGCTCCTTCTCAACCTAAATCGGTGAGTGGCGAGCGTGAATTGGGCATCACCTTATTGCTGATCGCGGCAGCTTTATTGATCCCGATCATCTTCCGGCTGCCGCCGATGATCTGGCCAAACATCTTGATGGTACTTGGCATTGCCCAACTCATCTTTCACTTCCAACGCGGCGCTATCGCTGCCGGGATGCGCAACGCGATCTGGTTGTTTGGATTGGGAATCCTGTTCCTGATGCCGCGTCTCTTCTTCCCCGGCCTGCTCTTGCTGGTGGGGCTAACCTTCCTGATAGAAAGTTGGCGGTGGAAGGGAAAGGCGCCATGATGAACATCTAGTCAGCCTGTTACCGGAACAACTAACAGTACTGTTCGTTCACCGATTAGCCGAAGTGACAGCAGGAATGCCAAACAACGGTTCAACCTCTAAGGGGCCCATTGCGGCTCCTTCTTCATCGGCCAAACATCACCTGTTTTCATGCTCATCATCAGCCCATTGGCGAATAAACAAAGTCTTATCGCGCATTTATACCCGCGACTCGAATTCGGGCAACCACGCCGCGCAGGTCGCGCTCTACGGCTGCTGGGGCGCGCCTTGAGGTTGGAAGGCGAACAGTTGCAACAATTACGCTGGGCAGCCTTTCCGCACGACATCGGTAAGATCGCGATCCCCGACTCGATCTTGTTTAAGCCGAGTAAGCTTACACCAGAAGAATATAATCACATCAAGGCACATGCCATCTTAGGCGCCGAATTGCTGGCCAGTTCCAAAGTGACCCAGCATATCGCCGATTCGTGCGCCAACATCACGAACGCCGGGATGGGAAAGGCTACCCGGATGGGCTAGCCGGCGAGGAGATTTCGCTTGAGGCGCGAATCTTGAATTTGTGCGATTCGGTCGCGGCGATGGCTTCCGACCGGCCCTATAGTAAGGGGCGCACCCCTGAAGAGATCATTGCGGAAGTGCGCGCCTGCGCCGGTACTCAATTTGACCCACAGATCGCCGAGTTGTTTATCAGCTTGGTCGAACAGTACGGGTATGATTTGCTGGTCAATACCGCGATTCCACGGTATCTCGACCCATCGCGTTCAGCGCCGGAACCTGCGCCTTATGGCGTGCCCAAACCGGCTTTGACTAACCCTTTGCTGAATCAAGCCGAAGTGAATGCCACGTGATAGTCATCTGCCCATCTGCACTTGCATAGCCAGCGCCACCAAGAACGCCAATACCATTTGTCCGATCCTTTGCCAACAACGCCACGGCGAGCAAGTGCAACGCGATCACCGCGCAATCAACGCGACCCGCCTCAGCAACCATCAATGAGCCGGCCAAGCCACATTCCGCAAAATCATAGCCAGCATCACCTTGAGCAACGGCGCCAGAGGCAGGGCCGGATGCCGATCGTCCGCCATTAGTGCGCCAAAGCCCAACCAGAGCGCAGCATTGAAGATGATCAGAGGGTGGGCGGGAAGGGATAGAAGATCCTTGCGCTACGCAGGCTCTTGAGCGCAACCCATAAGAGAAAGGCTCAGCCATCGATCTTCACTCGCACCCAACCCGCCAAGCGAAACAAGAGCAAGTTTGGCGTCGCTCGCAAACGAGTCGCCCCATACAGTTAGATCTCTGGTGGGTGAACGTGAGCCATTGCGAGTCGTTCTGAGCAGTGAAGCAATTATCAGAATACAGATGACTGCAACATTGGTGTCGATCCGTGTTCATCTGTATCCCATGCACCCCGCTAAAAACACCCACCCTCTCTCCTAGAATCGCCAGAATAGGCCCAGTGAACACCGTGCCGTTACCCGGCGTGTCATTCACCTTGTTAGAAATCGCAATATCAATCTTCCAAAGATCGCCCGGTTCGATCAGTTCACCCGGTAGACAGCCGGTGTCGCGCCAGCATACAAACCAGCTATAGGGAACTTCGACATACTTCCAATCCGCAGTATTCGTTGCCTGATTCCAGAGCATGCCAAAGATGGCGCTGCACCCGCTTGCATCGGGTTTGCGGACTCATTTGAGCTCAAGTGTGTGGGGGGCGCCGTTCCCCTTGAACGAAAATCCAATGGCTTTGGTGCCTGCAAAAGCCCCTGAACTAATCTCACGATAAAGACTGACCCAGCCATCTTTTGCCACCATGTAATCGATCTGCATCGCATAGGTCTCTTTGTCAGTCACCCCGCGGATAGCTACTGACGATCCGGGAAGTGCTGCGTAGTTCCACACCGAGATACCGGTCATATCATCAATGATGATCGGCTTCGTCGCCGGCGCTATTAGCCATGTTCCCACCCATGTAAAATAGAACATCGTCGACACATAGAGGACTGCTAAACTACTCCATCGCCACGTGGAAGTGACATGCCGCGCTTTGAAGGCAAACCAAAACGTGCTGCCAGCATACAGCGCAAAAGCGACTCCTGAAACAACCCGGAGCGTTTCAGGATCATCTAGCCACCGCCAACTTGGAGCACAAATGAAACGACCGTTATCAAGAAATTCGCAACACCACCCAGTTTGATGAGGGTGTCTATGAAGTCTGCTTTGGATGTTTGCATGTCAGTGACCATGGCAATCTCCTTTATCGCTGCTATCTCGTTCATAAGCGATTGAGAAGCCATTACCTATGCTCACGACCTACGGTGTTTTACTCCCAACTAACCCGATCGGAACCGGGTGGAGGCAGCGCGACGTAGACGCTGCCTCCACAGCTACCCTCACGACCGGTTGATGATCGGCAGATAGAGCCGCGCGCGCTCGACCACTCCCTTCAGCGCAAACTCGGTCAGGTGTTCGATCACGACGATGATCCGGTTGGCGGCCAGATCGTGGCTACATCCTGCGCACGGCAACAGATTGCGCCACCTGCTGCCATCCCAATAGGCCACATTCAAGGTCTCTTCTAGGATCGACCGCGCGGCAAGTTCATCATCCGTATAGTCAATCTGAATCGTGATCGGCACGGCAAACTGCGTTACCGATTGGCCGCTGGCGGTAACCGCCTGCAACGAGAACCCGCTCACCGCTTTTTCTGCCCCGCTGAAGGGCTGGACTGGCATCGCATTATGGTTGTAGACAAAGGTTGTCGTTTCGTTTACAGCACCGTTTGGCACGGTAATGGTCGCATTCATACCCGTCTGAATAACGCCGCCAGCGGGCGGGAGCGGGCGTGCTACCACTGCCGTGTAGCGGTCGAGATTCATGTCAATATGTTCCCACGTCGGTGATGGGATAAAAGCGACATTGATCTGGCCCGTCGCCGCTTCATCAGCCAGACGTTGATTGGGAAATAAGGCGTATGCCGGCAGGAAATCAACGTCTCCATTCACGAGCGCATCAATCGCTTCGTCTTGAGAAGAGAAGAACCGGATCACAATCCGGCCCACCTTGGGTGCGGGAGTGTGGTACGGATTCGCGACAAACGTCATGTGATCGTCGCGCACCCACTCGGCCAGCATATAGGGACCAAAGCTGAGCGGGCGCTCGGCCAGTTCGGGCAGCGTTGCCCACTCGCGCGGCGGCACATCGGCCAGCACGCGACCATCGCTCAATACCTGATGCGCCGGGTAGACACCGAATGGCAGCAAATGGTACAACGGGAATTGATAACCGGGCAAGTAGGTTATGGTGTATTCAAGACCGGGGCCGAACGTGGTTTGCTGGATGGCGTCGCAAACCGAAGACCGCCGCCATGTATCCGGATCACACTCAGCCTGTACCCCAAGCCGGATGTCGGCTAACGACCCGGCAACGCCATCACTCCACCGGTAGTTTTTCAGCCGGTAGCGGACGGTGAGTTGTTTCGTGGCAATCGTGCCCGTACCGCTATACGTCACCTCGTTGCCGTCAGCGTCAATCACTTTCACCCCGGCTGCGAGCGTGACCGGTTCGGCTTCAATGCTGTAGACGCGATCCCCAGCAGTAACATTGACAGTCGCATTTTGCGCTAAACCCGCCTCGATCGTGCTCAACCCGTCTTGCAAGACAGGTTGATAGTCATAGTGGTACTCGGTGTAGTACACGCCTTTCGCCAAGTGTCTAGCATCAAATGTCACTGCTTGCCATGAAGCTCTTTCCAACAGGTTGTCCGGCTGCTGGGTAAAACCAACCACTATCGTCGTCCCGCCATCATCGCGTTCCCAGTTGGCTGCGCTAGCGAGACTGTAACCGGTTGGGCTGGCCGTAACTCCAGACAGATGCCGGCTCCACGCTTCACTGCTGATGCGATTAAACAACGGCAGTGAGACCATATCCCGGGCAAATTCAGTTTGGACAATGGCGTAGTGATTGATCCGGTCTTGGCGCAGCAACGTGTTATTGGCGGCAATAATGGCGCTACTGGCCGTAGGATTGCACCAACCCATATAGTTCTGACCGCTCCAGCCATTCTCTGCGGTCGGGATCTGATCGCAAGCGTAAAGCGTCCTGCCACCGGGATCAGCTTGCCACGCCCATGCAAACGCACCTAGTTCAAAATCGCGGCGAAGTAACCCGCTCTCAGCGCCAAACCAGTTGAGGCCGGGATATGCTCGCGTACCAGCCGGATGCCGCAGTGGTCGCGCCATTGCGCTTCGAGCATCGCCGCCCACGTCTGGCGGAATTGGGCATTGGTGGTAGTCAACGACAGCGCCAATTCGTCGCCGGCTGCGTTGGTGCGATAGGTCGAACCGGGGGCGAGTGTCCAACCGGCTTCTGCCAGTAATTGCCGGCCCATCGCCGGATCAAACGGATAGGTAAACTCTGGCGGCGGCGCGTGGTAGGCCCAGTGATCGTTGGGCAGGAACGTATCCGTGACCAACGCCTGCTGCTGAGTCGCATTCAAGAAAGAATAGACCGACCGAATCAGAGCGAGCCGGTCGGTGCAGTATGCCAGCGCCCGCCGGATGCGGATGTCGCTCAGCAGCGGATGTGGCGTGACCGTAGCCGGTGTAGGCGACGCCGCCGGTGACGCCGCAACGGTCGCTGGTGGCGCCGCGACCGTCGCCGCTTGCGCGATCAACAATACTGTTAAGAGCATGGCAGTGCCAACGATCAGCGGACGGATTCGAGGTTTCATCAGCAACCTCCTTATCAGGTGGAACTGCAACCGAGAAACGGTGCCGTAACGAGGGTCATTGCCGCAAGGCGTGCGATGCAACCTTATTCCCTCGCTGCCATCACAACCGGCACATACACCTGCGCGCCGCCGTACATCTCAAGATGGGCCTGCATCACGCCGGGATCGCGGTAGAAGTACCGCCACACGAACCCATTGCGATAATTCGCCAACCCCAAAAACAACCACAATTGCGCCACGGCGCTGTAACGGGCGCTGCACTGGCCATAGTCAGCCGCCGCAGGGTACGCCATCACCGAATCGCGGAACCCGAAGCTGGGTGATCCTCACAAGGACGGTGCGGTGATTGCGGACGAGGGATAGCCGCACGGCCGGCTTTACAGTACCCCTTCAGAGCGGGGCTTTTTGGTTTTCTGCACATGAGGGGGAGTCGGTCTGATCGAGAAGTGAGTTGGTTTCAGCCCCCTTCAAAGCGGGGCTTTTTGGTTTTGGGGCGTTCAACTGCAATCTACTTCCGCCGTGTGCGATACTGAAGGTTTCAGACCCTTTCAGAGCGGGGCTTTTTTGTTTTCGTGGAGATTCGCCGCTGGGTTGTGCAAGACCCAGAAACGTTTCAGACCCCTTCAGAGCGGGGCTTTTTTGTTTTCCCTGCTGCGCACCGGGGTGAGTGGTAGTTGGCGTGTTGGTGCGTTTGTTGCGCGCAACCAATGACCTCCCTTGTTGTCTGTCTTGCCCGTTGTTGATCAGTTGGTGTATCATAGGCGATACACTTACATTGTATCAGGTCATTGGTGGAAAGGCAAGGGCAATGATACGTTGGGCGGTGTATCTAGCTGAGACGCCGGTGGGGTTGCAGCGTTTGATCGCGGCGACGCAGCGGGTGCGGTGGGCGCCGCGCGCT
>NZ_DAOTWH010000299.1:0-14803 GCF_034435895.1 Chloroflexus sp. | reverse complement strand
CTGATGGCGGCGGCGGCGGGGCCGGCAATGCTCCCGGCAGCCAGCGCCGCGAGCAAGCGTTTAGCCCGTCAGGCGCAGATGGCAGACCATTTGAGCTTGAGACGAACGGAACCGGCCAAGTGCCGGCTGAGGGGCCGAGCACAGGCCAACCCGGCAGCAACCAATCGGGTGGATTGTTGATCCGGTCGAGCGGCGGCGCCGCCGGCGGCCCCGTGCAAGCCGCCGACGATCCGCTGCGCATTCCCACGGATGTACGTGATGTGGTTCGCAACTATTTTTCGCCGTAAACCAGCCACAACCGAACCGCCCCTGTTTGACGAAGCCTTCTTGCGCCGGCTCGAACGGCTGAGTCTGCAAGCGCAGCGCACGCTACGCGGCACGCCGATCGTAGGCCAACACCCCAGCCGCCAGCAGATGCCAGCCACCATTTTCAACGACCATCGGCCCTACGTACATGGCGACGACCTGCGTTATCTCGATTGGCATGCCTACGCCCGCCAAGAACACCTGCTGGTGCGGCTAGGCGAAATCGAGCAAGAGGTGGCGGTGAGGGTGCTGGTTGACACGTCGCGCAGCATGGTGACGGGCGAACCGGACCGGCTGCGGTTGGCAATCCAACTAGCCGGCGCGATCGGGTATCTGGCGCTGGCGCACGGCGATCAAGTCACGGTCGTAGCCGGCGCGCCAGCGACGCCGGTCTTTGGGCCGGCCCGCGGCAAAGCGTTGGCAGTGGGCTTGTTTCGCAGCCTGCGCGCGCTGGCGCCGGGCCACCAGACCGATTTAGCGCAGGCGGCGCAGCAAGTGGCGCAGCGGCGGCCACAAGGCGGGTTGGCGGTGGTGATTTCCGATCTCTTAACCCCCATGCCGATCGAGACAATTGCTCAGTATTTACCGGCCCCGCGCTGGCAAGTCATAGCGCTGCACCTGCTTAGCCCGGCCGAAGTTGCGCCCAACCTGCACGGCCCGCTCGAGCTGGTCGATAGCGAGACCGGTGAACGGCTGGCGCTCGATCTCGACGACGAGACGCTGGCGTCGTACCGGGCAGCGGCGCAAGCATGGCGAGCCGCACTGGCCCAACGTTGCGCCGCCAGCGGGATCGCCTACGCGCCAGTGATGGTGAATTGGCCGCTCGAACGGCAAATCATCCCGTTCTTGCGGATGCGCCGGTTTTTGGGGTAGAGAGGCGCTGGCCCCTCTCCCTCCGGGAGAGGGGGATACCCTGCAGCGGGGAGCGGGTGTGCGGTTGTTGTCATGGCCTCGCCGCCGTCCGGCGGCGCGCAATGACAAATGGAGAGTGGAGGCGCTCCCCCTCTCCCGCTGGGTTCAAGGGCGGACAGAACAGCTGTCCGCCACCCGGCCCTAAAGGGCCGGGCTATGGTTACGAAGCCCGCTACGCGGGCTGCTGGCCCTCACCCCGGCCCCCGCTCCCACCGCACGGCGGGAGCGGGGGAACCGCCGCTTGGGAGGGACAGGCACTGCTCGCGCGGAAGGCAACAGCGCCCCTCTCCCGCAATGCGGGAGAGGGGGCGGGGGTGAGGGTGACCTGGCCCCTCGCACAGCCATCAACCGCTGTCATTGCGAGCGCAGCAGAGCGAAGCAATCTCCTACTGAGGCGCGGACGAACGCTGAGCGGGTGCGTTCCGTGCTCGCGGGAGATGGCTTCGCCGCCGTCCGGCGGCGCGCAATGACAAGAGGTGACTAGCAATACCATATTGATCTCAGGAACCCTATGACAATACTGGCCCCGCTAGGATTACTCGCCCTACTGGCGCTGCCGGTGATCGTTATACTGCACCTGTGGCAAGCGCGCCGGCGGCGCACAGTCGTGCCTTCGCTCTTGATCTGGCAACAGATCCCGCCTCGTCCGGCGGCCCGCCGGCGCCGGCGGCTGCGGTGGACATTGTTGCTGGCGCTGCACCTGCTGGCAGCGTTGCTGATCGGGTTAGCCTTGGCCCAACCCCAATTCCCCTTGCCGTGGCTGGGTTCAGTGCGCGCGACCGCGATCTTGATCGACACCTCGACCAGTATGGCCCTGCGCGAAGGCGGCAATACCCGGCTCGAACGCGCGCGCCAGCGCGCCGCAACATTCATCAGGCAGATGCGCGGCGCCGATCAGGTCGTGCTGATCAGCGCCGGGCCGCAAGCGCGCCTGATTGACCGCGGCAGTAGTGCCGATGCGGCCCGTTTATTAGCGGCGGTCGAGCAGATTACGGTCGAAGGCGCCGGCAGTGATGTCACCGGCGCGCTGACCATCGCCGAAACGTTCTTGCTCGACCAACCCGGCGCGCGGGTGGTCTGGTTGACCGACGGCGCTGTACCGCAACCCGATCTCACCACTTTGCGACTGCCGCTTCAGATCGAAGTACTCGGGACGGCTCAACCGAACCGCGCTGTCGTCACCCTCGCTGCGCGAGCAGGCAACGCCGGTGCGGTGTATGTCTACGCCCGACTGGCGAACCATGGCAATCAACCGTTCCGCGGCAATGTGCGGTTGCTGGTTGACGAACGGCTCAGCCGCATTGAACCGGTGAACATTCGCCCCGACGCAGCCTTGGAATTGGCATGGACATTACCCGGCCCGGCGCAACAGATCCGGTTGGCATTGAACGGCAACGATGGCTTGCCGCTCGACGATGCGGCGGTGGTGAATGTTAGCGGCCAGCGCCCGATCAACGTCGTGCTGGTTGCCGACGACGCACCGGCGTTGGTGCGGGCCTTGCAGGCGATACCGGAAGTGCGGCTGACTACTGTTGATCCGGCGGCGTTTGTGCCTGATCCCGCTGCCGATCTCACGATCTTTGTGAACACGCAACCGCGACGCTGGCTCGCAGGAGCGATGCTGATCATCAATCCCCCGGTTGGCGAGTTACTCCCCAACAACGGCCCAACTCCTGCCGGAACGACACTCACCATCACCCCTGCCGGTGAAGCATTGTTACGCGATATCAATCTAGGTGGGATCGCTTGGGGGCGCATTGCCGCAATCGAGCAGCCGGCATGGTTAACCCCGCTTGCGCTTAGTGACGGCATTCCATTGATCTTACGCGGGAGATTCGAGCGCAGCGAGGTAGCGGTATGGAACTTCGATCTCTCAAACAATCCCCTCACAACGCGGTTAGCCTTTCCGCTGCTGGTTGCCCGCACCGTGCGCGATCTGACCCCGCCTCCCGCGCCGGCAGCAGTGACACTCGGCGCGCCGTTGGTTTACCAAGCCGATATTCGGGCAACGCAATTGGCTGTGATTGACCCCAGCGGCAACCGAACGACAATCGCTTTGCAGCCAGCCATTCCGGCCACTATCGAGCCAAGCCAAGCCGGAGTCTACCGTGTGCAAGAGTGGGCCGGCGAACAACTCTTGCGTGAAACGCAGCTCCCGGTGAATGCCGGCGCCATCGGCGAAGCTGATCCAACGCCGCGCTTTGTCAGCGCCGCTATCGGCGCAGCGCCGGCGCAGACGCCGGTCACCCGCGCCGCGACACCGCAACCGCTGTGGTCGTGGCTGATCATTGCCGCGATCATCGTTTTGATTGGCGAATGGCTGTACATCCAACGCCGGCCCCAAGCGGAGGCGCGATGATCTGGCAATCTCCTCATCTATTCTGGCTCTTACTAGCGTTACCGGCATTGGTGTTGATCTGGCGGCGGGCAGGCCGGCGCTTACCGTGGCCGGTGGTCGGGATCAGAATGCTGATTGTCGCCTTACTGATCACCGCACTGGCCGATCCGATCTGGCAGCAACCGGGAGCGCCGGCAACCGGCCCGCTCCTTGTGCTCTACGATCAATCGGCGAGCCTCACGGCGGAGGGGCAGGCAGCCATCCGCGCCGAGGCGCAAGCTATCGCCAATGCCGCCGGCCCGGCCACGCGCTTGCTAGCGTTTGGCGCCAATGTGGTGGCTGGCGGTGATCGGTTGCCCGATAGCGCCGGCAGCGATCTCGCCGCCGCGTTACGGATGGCGCGCCAACTGTTGCCCGCCGGCGGCAGAGTGATTGTGATCAGTGACGGCCAGCATACCAGTGGCAATGTCTTGGCTGAAGCGCACCGCGCTGCGCAGGCCGGTATCCAAATCGATGTGCGTTACGTCGCCCCACCCAACATACCGGAAGTTGCGATCACCCGGCTCGACCTGCCGGCATTGCTCCGCAGCGGTGAGGTGTTTGAGATCGCAATCACGACCGCCTACCGCGCTCTGCACAGCGCCGAACCGCTGCCTGCCCGGCTGCGGGTATGGGTCGATGAGCAACTGCTCGGCGAAGAACCCATCTTTATTCCACCCGATCAGCACCAGTTCACCACCACCCATACCGCCGGCGAACCGGGAGTCGTGCGTCTCCGCGCGGAAGTGATCCCGGCGGGCAACGACACCTTCACCGCCAACAACACTGCGGCGGCAACGGCGCTGGTGATGCCGCCGCCAACCATCCTACTGGTAGAAGGCTATCGCGATGGCGGCGCCATACTCGCCGCAACCCTGCGCCAGTCGGGTATGCTCGTGGAACGCCTGCCGGCAGCCGCGTTGCCGGCAAACCTCGACCAGCTCGCCGCCTATGACGGCATCGTGCTGGTGGATGTGCCGGCCAACCAGTTGTCGTTCGAGCAGATGGTAGCCTTGCGCGAAATCGTGCGCAGCGAAGGCAAAGGGCTGACGGTGCTCGGCGGCAACCAGTCGTTCACTCTCGGCGGCTACACCGAGACACCGCTGGCCGAGGCGCTGCCGCTGGCGATGAAGCCGCCGCCGCGCCCGCAACGTGCGCCGGTATCGCTCTTGCTAATCATCGACCGCTCGGCCAGCATGAGCGCCGCGTTTGGCGTGAGCAAATTTGACATGGCCAAAGAAGCGGCCATCCTTGCCCTCACCGCGCTACAACCGGATGATCGGATCGGGGTGCTGGCCTTCGATACCGACACCTTGTGGACAGTGCCATTCCAAACGGTGGGTGAAGGCGCTAACGTTGCTGCCTTGCAAATGCAGATCGCGACTATGCCGCTCGGTGGCGGCACCAACATCGAACGGTCACTGGCAGTTGGGCTGCCGGCATTAGCTGCCGAGCCGCACAGCGCGCGCCATGCCGTCTTGTTAACCGACGGACGCAGTTACTTTAATAACTATCTGCGCTATCAGCAATTGATCGAGACCGCTCGCGCCGCGCAGATCACCCTTTCCACCATCGCGATTGGGCTTGACTCTGACACCGAGCTGCTTGAACAATTGGCGCAGTGGGGCAATGGACGCTACTATTTTGTGGCTGAAGCCGCCGACTTGCCGCGCATCACGCTGCAAGAGAGCGAAATTGCCAGCGCTGAACTCACGGTGGAACAACCGGTACCGGTGTTGCTCAAGCAACCGCATCCGTTGGTGCGCAACCTCGATCCGCGCGCGCTGCCGAACCTTGATGGCTACATCGCGCTGCAACCGCGTCCTGAAGCCACTATCGTACTCGAAAGCCCGGCAGACGATCCATTGCTGGCGGTCTGGCAATACGGCTTGGGCCGCAGTGTGGCATGGACGGCAAGCGCCGCGGCGCCGTGGGCCGCGAATTGGCCGGGATGGCCTGAATACGATCGGTTCTGGAGCCAGATCGTGCGCTATACCCTGCCCACACCCGATAGTGGGCCGTTGCAGGTGCGGGTGGAACCAACGGCTGCCGGCGCGCGGCTGGTGGTTGCAGCGCAGACCGCGGGAGGGTCGCCGATCGATTTGGCGCAAGCCAGCGCGCGCGTCACCTTGCCCGACGGCAGCGAACAGAGTGTCAGTTTGGCGCAGATAGCGCCGGGCACGTATGCGCGTGAACTGGCCTTGACCACAACCGGGCCGTATCAGATCACCGTTGCCTTATTCGCCGGCGGGCAGACGCTGCAGCGCAGCATCGGCTATGTGTTGTCGCCCCCGGCTGAATATGCGCTTACCGATCCAGCGCAGGGGGAAGTCCTCTTGCAACAGATCGCCGCCATCACCGGCGGCAGTCTAGAACCGGCGCTAGCAGAGACCTCTACGCTGCCTATGCCATCCACCGTCACCTCACTCTGGCCGCTGCTGGCCAGCCTCGCCTTGGCGCTCTGGCTCGTGGAAATTGCGCTACGGCGGAATCGGTTCGCGTTATGATAAGTTTTGCTATGATCCCAGCTATCGACACCATCATCACAACTGCTATTCACGAACGCATCTTCCCCGGCGCGGTCGTTTTGGTCACACAGGATGATCGCCTCATCCACGCCGCTGCCTACGGCACGACGATGTACGACGATCCCGGCACGAGGCCGGTGACTCTTGATACCATCTACGATCTCGCCTCACTGACCAAAGTCTTCACCACGACCGCGGCGCTGCGCTTGCACGATACCGGAATGCTGCCACTTGACCGGCCCGCGCAACACTGGCTGCCGGAGCTACAGGCTGGCGGCATCACTGTACGCCACTTGCTCAGCCATCAGAGCGGGTTGGCCGTGCAAATGGCGCCGCTGGCCCGCGCCGGCGCCTATGCGATCCGGCAAGCGGTGTATACGGCGACACCCAAACACCCGCCCGGCAGCGTAACCGAATACGCCAACCTCAACACCTTCCTGCTTGGCGAGCTAGTGGCAAGGATTTATGGCGGCCCGCTCGACCAAGCGATCAGCGAGCTGGTCTGCGCACCGCTGGGTATGGAAGCGACTCGTTTCCGCCCGCCGGTGGAATGGCAACCACGCATTGCCCCTACCGAATGGGACGAGGCATGGCGCGGCGGTCTCGTCCATGGCGTCACCCACGACGAGAGCGCCTGCGCGCTCGGCGGCGTCGCCGGCCATGCCGGCATGTTTGGCGTTGCTAGCGAAACGCTGCGCCTTGTACAACTCTTCCTGTGCGAAGGGGCATGGGAGAGCCTGCAACTTTTGCGCGCAGAAACGGCGCGCGCCGCGCTAACACCGCAAACCGAACGTGCCGGGCAACCGGTCAGCGGCTTGGGCTGGATGCTCCGGCGACCATATCTGGGGCCGGCCATCGCGACCGGATTTGGTCATAGCGGGTTTACTGGCCCAATCATGGTTGGGATCCCGGATGAACAACTCGCCATTGTCGTGTTATGCAACCGCACCTACCCGCGCCGCACCCCGCCGCCCTACCGGCACCATGCGGTAGTGGCGGCTGTCACGCAAGCGGTCTTGCAAGCGATCACCAGCTAGCTCTCGTATGGAGTGCGGCAGTCAACCTGCCGCACATATCTATGGATCGCAGAATTGATATAATACAAGCAGAGCCTTGCAACATCGCACACGGAGGCATTGAGATGAGCCGCAAACGCTCCCAACAATGGTTTCGCATCTTGAGCGCGGTGATCATCGGCATCCTCGTACTAGCGCTGGTGGTGACGGCCATTGTGCCATATTAAGCGGAAAGGATTGCCCGCATGCCCTATACTATGCTCTACGATGGCAACTGCCGGATATGCCGCCAACAAGCCGAATGGGTCGCGGCGTATGACGAGCAGCGCCAAATTGAATTGCTTGACGCTAACAGCCCGGCTGCCCGCGAGCGGTTTCCGCAGATCAGCCACGAGGAAGCGATGGGGCAACTGCACGTCATCGGGCCAGACGGGACAATTTACCGCGGAGCTGAAGCAGTGCGCGAACTTTTGTTGCGGCTGCCGGCGTTGCGCGGGTTGGGTGAACTGATGCGATTGCCCGGCGCGCTGATGGTGGCTGGGCCAATCTACGACTTTGTCGCCCGCAACCGCTACCTTTTTGGCGGCAACCCCGCCTGCGACGACGGATCGTGCCGGCGGGCATAGAACGGTTGATGACCTCGGAATGCGCCGTTTTACCCTCACCCCCGGCCCTTCTCCCGCCGTCAGGTGGGAGAAGGGCCGGGGGGGATGAGAGTCAGCAGCCCGCGCAGCGGGCTTCGCAATCTAGCCCGGCCCTGAAGGGCCGGGGTCGCCATCAGATGTCTTGCCCGACTCCCTCCCCCAGCGGGAGAGGGTTGGGGTGGGGCAACGGAGAGATTGCTGCGGGCGCTCCGCGCCCTCGCACTGACATATAGCCGCTTACGCCAATTCTACCGGATACCGCTTGCGGAGCCGGTCGAACCGAAACGGGGCAATATCGTACTGCGTTGTGCCTTGCAGGGCCAGATCGGCGACAATCTCGCCGATTAACGGGGCGAACTTAAAGCCGTGGCCGGCGCAGGGAACGGCAATAATGATTTGGCTATATTCGGGATGGCGATCAATCAGGAAGTCGCCATCAGGCGTATGGGTATAGCGACACGTCTCGGCGCGTACCAGCCGGGTCGCAAAGCCGGGCAGCGTCTGTTCGAGCCGGCGCGCGATCCGTTCGTTCTCAGCCGGATCGGGGAGTGGCGGCGGTTCGTAGGGGTTATGCACCAGCGAGCCAACACCGTGGCGCACGGCCTTCACCCCTTCTCCGAGATCGGGGAAACAGACAAGCGGTGGTTCAGTGCCATTGTCGTGATCGATCACCACCGGCAGATAGCCCAGTTTGCTCAACGCCCGATCACGAGGCAGAAAACAGGCGGTTTGCTCGCGGGTGACAAGCAATGGGAATGATACGCCGAGACTGCGCAGCAGCACCGGCGTATACGAGCCGGCTGCAATCACCACCCGCTGCGCACGATAGGTCGCGCCGGCAGCATCAACCCGGATACCTGCCCCATCCGGCACAATCCGATCGACCTGCACCCCCACTGCAATGGCAGCGCCATAACGGCGCGCCTGTTCTATGAATGTCGCCACACAGCGCGAAGCCGGCAACACCCCGCCATCAGGCTGGTACAAGCCCATGATCTGATCAGAGATCGAGAGCTGGGGAAAGCGCGCGCGCAGTTCAGGCGCCGATACCTGCTCGAACGTCACCCCGGCAGCTGCCAAATTAGCGGCACATGCTCGCAGATGTGGCAGGTCGGCTAGGCCAAGATCGAGCGCCCCAGCCTTGATGAGCAGGCGTTGGCCAGCATCGGCTTCGAGATCAGACCATGCCTGCCGGGAAGCGATGGCCAGTTGCGTGTAGTGCGGTTGGGGATAGGCATAGCTGATCAAACGCGACAACCCGTGCGAACTCCCGCGCGCATGCCCGATGGCAAACTGTTCGAGCAGCAGCACCCGCCGTCCGCGCCGGGCGAGCGCATACGCTGTCGCCGCGCCCATCACCCCGCCGCCTACAATCAACACTTCGAGCATACGCATAACGCGCCTCGCTTCGCGGAGCTGCTAGTTGTCTATTTGAATCATACCACCTTGCGTTACAGGGGGTATCATAGCGAGCCAACCTAGCGAGCCAGCTTACTCGCGGCGGTCTTCGCGCCAGCGAAAGACAAACTGTTTGTCGCCGGGCCGATCGCGGCGGAAGCGCCACAGGCGGGTCGGGCGACCGCGCCCCTCGCGCATATAGGGAGTTTCTTCGAGGATGCCGGCCTCTTTGATTTTGCGGTAGAAGTTGCCTTTATCGAGCTTCTCACCCAGAATTTGCTCGTAAATGTGCTTTAATTCAAGGATCGAGAAGAGTTCGGGCAATAATTGAAACGCTAGCGTCGTATATTCGAGCTTCGAGCGCAAGCGCGAGCGGGCATAAGCCAGAATCTGGTCATGATCGAAGGCCAGCGGGGCCGGTACCTGATCAACCGGGAACCAACGCACGTCGCTGTTTTCGTCGCTAGCGCGGATCTTCTGAGCATCGGCACGCACTAGTGCGATGTAGGCGACACTGATTACACGGTGACGCGGATCGCGTTGCACATCGCCGAAGGTATACAGTTGTTCGAGGTACACATCGCGCACCCCGGTCTCTTCTTCGAGCTCGCGTCGCGCCGCCTCTTCCAACGACTCATCGAGCCGGATGAACCCTCCCGGAATCGCCCAGCGCCCCTCGAATGGCCAGCGCTTGCGTTGCACCAATAACACATGCAAGGTGCGATTGATCAAGCTGAAGATGACGACATCAACCGTTACTGCCGGTAACTGGTACTTGCTGACATCGTAGAGAGCTGGGCGTTCATCCTGCATGATCGAGCCTCTCTTCCGGTTATAATTTAGTGTTATTTATACACTAAAATAACCACCATGTCAAGTCATCGCTGCGGCTGCTGCGCCAAGCAAGCCGGCTTTTGGCTCAAGGATGACATGCACCGGCACGTGGGCCAGCAAGTCGCTAAAGCGACCTTTATCGCGGAAGATCTGTAAGAAGCGTTCGCGTCGGATCAACGAGAGCACCCGTGGCGGCAAGCCGCCGCCGATATACACCCCGCCAGTCGCCAACACCTTCAGCGCCAGATTACCGGCTTCGGCGGCGAGAATATCCACAAATAACTCAAGTGCCGTGCGCGCCACTAGACACATCCCTTCGGTTGCCATCCCCGCTTGCACAATAATCGGTGTCGGATCAACCGCTGCGGCCAGTTGTTCGGCAACTACCGGTGTCTCACGCTGGAGTAGCCGATCGCGCACGAAGGCATACAGATTCGGGATGCCGATCCCCGAACAGACGCGCTCGTAGCTGACGTGGTTGAAGCGTTGGTGGAGATAATCGAGCAAGTCTTTTTCCACCTGATTGCGGGGCGCAAAGGTTGTATGCCCGCCTTCAGAGGGGTGCGGACGGTAACGAGCGCCATCCCACGTCAAGAATGCCTCTCCCAAGCCGGTGCCCGGTGCGATCACGCCAATCGCGCCGCCGGCTACCGGTGCGCCGGGAGTGAGGGTCGCGAGATCGTCGGGCTCAAGGATCGGCACCGCCTGCGCGATCGCCTCAAGGTCGTTGAGCAAGCGCACTGGCACGCCTCCCAATGCACTGCTCACCTCGGCAGCATCAATCGTCCACGTGAGATTGGTAATGCTGGCCCGGCCGGCCACCACGGGGCCGGCGACGCCAAAAGCGGCGCCGGTGATCGCCGCCGGGTGTTGGGCCAGAAACTCGGCAATAATCGCACGCAGACTCGGATAGCGCGCGCTGGGAAAGGTTTGTTCGACCAGCGGATGGTGCGGCCCGGCAGATTGATCGAACAAGGCAAGGATGGTTTTGGTGCCGCCAATGTCGCCGGCTAGATACATACATCACCTGTAAACGAATTGAGTATAACGGTCACAACAACAAGCGAGCGGTTTTTAGCGCACCGGCGGCGCTTCGACCAGCGCGGCGCGCAAGGCGGCAATGGCGTCAGGGATCGGCTGCGGGCCAAACACTGCCGAACCAACCACAGCCACGGTCGCACCAGCAGCGGCACAGGCGGCAATCGTCGATGGATGCACCCCGCCGTCAACCATAATCTCGACTGGCCGATCACCTACCAGCGCGGCCAAGCGTTGCACTTTGCCCAACATCGGGGGAATCAGGGTTTGGCCGCCAAAACCGGGATTCACCGTCATGAGCAAGATCAGCTCAACTTGATCGATCATCTCTTCGATCATGCTGAGCGGCGTCGCCGGATTAATGGCTACACCCGCCTTCTTGCCCAGATCGTGGATCATCTGCACGGCTCGATGCACATGCGGCGTAGCTTCGGCGTGAACCGTGATCAGGTCGGCTCCGGCAGCAGCAAAATCAGCCACATACCGCTCTGGCTCGACGATCATCAGATGCGCATCGAGCATCGCGCCGTAGCGATCGGCCAGCGGGCGCAAGGCGCGTACTACCAGCGGGCCGAAGCTAATATTCGGCACAAACCGGCCATCCATCACATCGAGGTGGATCCAATCAATGCCTGCGTCACAGGCCGCAGCAATTTGTTCACCCAAGCGGGTAAAATCAGCGGTGAGAATTGAAGGCGCCAACCGCATACAATACATCCAACGTATTCACAAGACCAACGGCTTTGTAGCAGTACGTTACCATCCCAATAGCGCAATAGAGACACCACCAACGCAGTTCGCGCACTCTTTCCTAGCTTCTGTCACGGTGAGATGCCGCAAAGCGGCACGGTAATCCCCCTTCGAGCGTGATAACCCATCTGAAAGGAACCAAGCTGCCATTTAGTGCTAGAACGCGAGAGCGCCATCGTACGTCGCTACAGTACCGCGCTATTGTACCGCATCTTAGCGCGTGAGATGGCGCACGCCTGAGACGCCGGCGACAAAGAGATCGGTCGCCAAGCCGACAAACAGACCGTGCTCGACGATGCCGGCCCGTGCTGCCAGCCGCGCCGCCAGCGCCGCCGGGTCAGCAATCGGGCCGCAGGCCCAATCGAGGATCAGGTTGCCTTGATCGGTGCGAAAGGGTTGGCCATCGGTGCGCACACGGAGGCGCACCCTGCCGCCTTGCGCTTCAAGCCAGCGCGCCGTTGCCCGATAACCAAAATCAACCACCTCAATCGGGAGATAAAAGCGCGTACCCAGCGCCGGCGAAAGCTTGCTTTCATCAACGATAATCGCCACCCGGCGGCTGGCCTGCGCCACCATCTTCTCGCGCAGCAACGCGCCGCCGCCGCCCTTGATCAGTGCCATCTGCGGATCAACCTCATCAGCGCCGTCAATCGCCAGATCGACCGCATTCACCTCATCAAGCGTGGTGAGCGGGATGCCCATCTCGTGGGCCAGCGTCGCCGTCCCTTCGGCGCACGGCACTCCCACAATATCACGCAAAGCGCCACTAGCCAATCGCTCGCCGATCAGGCGCGTGGCATGCGCCGCTGTGCTGCCGAACCCCAACCCTACCACCATCCCCGGCTGCACGAGTGCAACCGCCGCCGCCGCCGCCATTGCTTTCAGGGTTTCGACGGAAGTCATTGTCGCACCTTGCTGTCAAACGGTTCTTGCTCAAAGCGGCAGTGAGACTGCCGCACGCCATCCATTGCACTTGTACCTACACGATTCGCCCCAACCACGCGGCCCGCATTTGCACTTGCTGCGCCGTTGGCGCCGCCACCGGCGCCAGCGATAGCATATCATACGGCGCGACGGCCAATGTCACCGGCACCTCGATCAACGCATCGCCACGGAAGAGCGTCAACCGCACCGTATCGCCGGGTCGCCGTTCGAGCAGGCGCTGGTTGAGCCGCTCTTCATTCACCCGCCAGCCGTCAATCGCGATCAGTTCGTCACCGGCGTACACCCCCGCCTCGTATGCCGGGCCGTCACTCCGCACCGCAGCCACCAGCGTGCGTTCGCCTTGCTTCCGCCAATTGACCCCCAACCACGCCGGCGGTTGCCCGTCTGGCCGCGGACGCCGGTGCTGCCAACGAGGTTCAAGGCCCGCCACGGCCAGCGCCGCCGCATAGTCGAGTTCTTCAACCCCGGTCACATATCGCTCGTACAGCTCGCGCAGGCCACCATCAGCGCCGCCGATCGCCTCGATGGCCGCCAGTACCGCTCCCTCTTCGGGAATACCCGGCCCCTCAATCGGGTAACGTTGGTAGAGGTAGCGCATCACATCATCGAAGCTCCGCTCGCCATTGGTGCGCGCGCGGATCGCCATATCAAAGATCCAGCAGACCAGCGCCCCCTTTAGATAGTACGAGATGCTGGTATTGATGCTGTTTTCGTCAGGCCGGTAGAACTTGATCCACGCATCAAAACTGCTCTGCTCTAGACTTTGCAGACGGCGACCGGGTTGGCTCTGCAATTGCACAATCTCATCGGCCAATTTTTGCAGATACCGCTCTTCGCTCATCAGGCCGGCTCGCACCAGCAGCAGATCATCGTAATAGCTGGTCGCTCCCTCCATCAACCAGAGCAGGCGGGTATAGTTCTCGTTTTGATAATCAAACGGGCCAAGCAGCGCTGGTCGCAACCGCTTCACATTCCACACATGGAACAGCTCGTGCGAGGTCAGGCTCAGATAGCGTTCATACTGATCGGCGAACGTCCAGCGATCAACCATGTTGGTTGCGCTGTTGCGATGTTCAAGCCCGCCACCGCGGCCATCGGTCAGATGGAGAATGAAGGTGTAATCGCGGTACGGCAACCCACCAAACATCGCCCGCTGCACCTCGACGATTCGCTGCGTATCGGCAAGCAAGCGCGCTTCATCTTCGTTCCCGCGTCCCCAGATCGCAATCCGGTGCGGCACGCCATCAACCGTGAATGACAACAGCCGGTGGGCGCCGCACTCAACCGGGCAATCCACCAGCTCATCGTAATCGACGGCCTGAAACGAAGCACGGTGCGGGTAAGCGGGATCAGATGGCAGCGGCGCCAAACCGGTCGTCACCAACCAACCGGCTGGCGGATCAACATGCAGGGTCAGCGGTTCACGGGTATGGCCATGAACGTACATCAAGACGTTCGCGCCGTTGAAATAGCCGTGCGTGCCATCAAGATGGCTGGTGCGCACCGTCAGATCAAACGCATAGACCTTATACGAGACCACCACGCGCGTCGCCGGGCCTGCCGCCACCAACCAACCATCTTTACGAACTTTACGCCACGGCAACGTTTGCCCCTCGCCGTCAGCGGCCTGAAATTCTTGCACGTGACGAGCAAATTCGCGGATCATGTACGATCCGGGAGTCCACGCTGGCAATGACAACTGTACATCGCCGGTTTCGGCGCGCGTAATCTCGATCCGCACATGAAACAGATGGGAATGAGGGGCCGGCATTGAGACGGTGTAGGTAATCATGATCGTTCCTCAAAAACAGTGCCATTTCCGCGTCGTTATAGATAGCGGTCGCGTTGCCAACGGCACGGATTGGCCACAATGCAGTTACAGATGCGGTTGAGCGCCTGTTCCAAGCAGATAATACGTTCATAATAATTCCGTTGCCAAACCGTGATGCCGGGGGTGCGGTTCAACGCATTGATGTGACGGGTTACGGCAGATTTGAACGAACCAACGATGGCGCCAACGGAATGGGGTTGGGGGCCGCAGTAGGGGCGACGCAT
>NZ_DAOTWH010000298.1:0-6477 GCF_034435895.1 Chloroflexus sp. | reverse complement strand
CTGTGCCTTGTGGGCACAGCGCGCTGTACTCCTACCGGGTGGCGGCGATGGTGGCCGCGATGGCATCGGCGATGATGGTGACGATTTGGTCGATCTGCTCGTAGGTGGTGACCAACGGCGGGGCGAGGCAGATGGTATCGCCGACAACGCGGGTGAAGAGACCGCGCGCGGTCATCTCTTTCTGCACCTGCACGCCAACATTGGCGCTGGCTGGGAAGGGCGCTTTGGTGGCGGTATCGGCCACCAGCTCGATGCCGGCCATCATGCCTTTGCCGCGCACGTCGCCGACGTGCGGCAGCGCATACAGCTCTTGCAGCCGGCGCTGCATGTAATCGCCTACTTCGGCGGCGCGCTGCACCAGCCCTTCCCGCTCGATAATGGCGATATTGGCCAACGCCACCGCACAGGCGGTCGGGTGGCCGGAATAGGTAAAGGCGTGCATCCAGCGCTTATCGGGCGGAACCGACTCGATAGCTTCGTAGATGCGGTCACTGACGCCAATGCCGCCAAGCGGAATGTAGCCCGACGTGATCCCCTTGGCAAATTGGGCAATGTCGGGTTCGATGCCGTAGTGCTCTAGCCCAAACCAGCGCCCAGTGCGGCCAAAGCCGGTAATCACCTCGTCGCTGATCAGCAGCACCTCGTAGTAATCGCAAATCTCGCGGATCCGCTTGAAATAGTCGTCTTGGGGCGGAATGACGCCACCGGCGCCTTGCACCGGCTCGGCAATAAAGGCGGCGACGGTTTCCGGTCCTTCACGCAGGATCGCCTCTTCGAGCAGATTGGCGGCGGCCACGCCATCGCTGAGGTGCGGGGTCGGATTGACAAAACGGTAGGGGTAAGGCGACTCGATATGGATAAAACCGGGCACGCGCGGCTCAAACATCGGCCAGTAAGCCGGCAAGCCGGTGGCGCTCATAGCGGCCATCGTCACGCCGTGGTAGCCCTTCATGCGGGAAATGAACTTCACCTTCTCTGGCTTGCCAACCGCCTTCCAGTAGAAACGGGCCGTCTTAAACGAGCTTTCGGTGCTCTCGGCGCCGCCGGAGGTGAAGAAGAAGTGGTTGATGCTGGGGTAAAAGAGTTCGCTCAGTTTCCGCCCCAACTGAATAGCGGGCAGATTGGTCGAACCAACATACGACGAATAATAGGCCAATTGCTTCATCTGCGCGCAAGCGGCTTCGGCCAGCTCTTCGCGCCCATGGCCGACATTCACATTCCACAGCCCGCTCAGGCCATCGATATACTCGCGCCCTTCGGCGTCGATTACAATCGATCCACGGCCAGCCACCCAAATTTTCGGGTTCTGATGCGCCGTCGGATGGGTGAGCGAGTGGATCAGATAGTCATGATCGGCCTGAATCTGTTCCTGCAGGTTGTACACGCGCGCCTCCTCGTGGGAAATACTGGTGCTGATGGTTGGATTGTAGCGGAGAAGCGCAGAGACGGCAAGCGAAGCATGGGGCGAAGAGCAAGAACGCAGTACAATAGAGGACAATGAATTCCGATGATGGAGAGCATTATGCGTTGGCGCACACAGATTGAATTGATCCGGCAGGCGCTGGCCGGGCCGCCGCCGCCACTTGAAGAGGTGCTGATCCTGCGCCGGCTTGATGGCGCGCCGTTGCGCCCATTCACGCCGCCACCGGGAGTCACGCCGCGCCAATCGGCGGCGTTGCTACTCCTCTTTCCGCGCGACGATCAATTGCACCTGCCGCTCACGGTGCGTTCGAGCCGCGTCACTACTCATCGCGGCGAGGTTTCGTTGCCGGGAGGCGGGATCGATCCCAGCGATGGCGGCGCTGCCGGCGCGGCGCTGCGCGAGGCGCACGAAGAGATTGGGGTTGATCCGGTGCAGGTGGAAGTGCTCGGCGCGTTGACTACCTTCTACATCCCGCCGAGCAACAACTACCTGACGCCAATCGTGGGGGCGTACCCAACGCCGTTTGAGCCGAACCACGACCCGGAAGAGGTCGAGAGCGTGTTTACGGTGCCGCTAGCTGTGCTGTTTGATCCGGCGACGGTGCGCGAGGAGATTTGGGAACGCAATGGCACGCGCATGCGCGTGCCGTTTTTCGCCCTCAACGGGTACAAGGTGTGGGGGGCCACCGCCCTGCTGCTGAGCGAATTTGTCGCCCGGCTGCAGCGGGCGGGGTGGGGACGGTGAACCGATGGCTATGCGATGGGTGTTGTCACCGATTATGAGGATGTTATCGTAAATTGCTGGGGCGTTCGCCCAACGTCACTGTCACATTCTGTTCTCGGCCGTTACGCAGGATGGTCAATTCGACCGTATCGCCGGGCCGGTACTGCAACAGCAATTGGCGCAGCGAGGTATTGTGATCGAGGCGTTGGCCATTGACGGCGGTGATAATATCACCCTCGCGCAGACCGGCCTGCGCCGCGGCGGTGTTGGGCAAGACAGCGGGCTGGCCGCCGAGGCCGGGATTAATAAACGCGCCGTTCTGTACCGGCAGATTGTACAGGGCCGCCACTTCACCGTCAATCATCAGATAGGTAATGCCGAGGAAGGGATAGCGCACCTGCCCCGTGCGGATGATCTGATCGGCCACGTTTGAGAAGATGCTGCTCGGCACCGCAAAGCCCAAGCCCTCGACCGGCGCGCTCGAACCAAACCCAAGCTCATTGCGCACAACCATCGTGTTAATACCGACCACCTCGCCCTTCAAGTTGATGAGCGGGCCGCCGCTATTGCCGCTATTGATAGCCGCGTCAGTCTGGATCAAGCCCTCCATCCCGCTGCCGGGAACCGAACGGTTCAGCGCGCTGACCACGCCAGCCGTCACCGTGTTACGGAAGTTGCCGAGCGGACTGCCGATCGCTAGCACCGTCTCGCCGGGTTGCAACGCTGCCGAATCGCCAATCACCGCCACGCCGGGCACCTCGCCATCAACCTTCAATACCGCAATGTCGTTGAGTGCATCAGTACCAACCACATTGGCTTGCCGGCGCACGCCATCGGCGAACAGCACAAAGTAGCGACGACCGCCATCAACCACGTGATTATTGGTGATGATGTAGCCATCATTGCTGATAATCACACCGCTGCCGCTGCCGCGACCGGTGCTGCTCTCAACCGTGACCGTCACCACGGCTGGAGCCACCCGCTTCACCGCTTCCACCATCGCATCCGACAGACTGACGACCACTGCATCGGACACTGCTGGCGATTGGGCAGGCGTAGCGGCGCTATTCGTTGTCGCCACGACCGGTTGCGTCCGCAGCGATGTTACCGTCGCCGAGACCTGCGCGACGGTTTGGCGCGAAACGAGATAGCCGGCAACGCCGCCAGCGGCGCCGCCGCCGGCGACGCCGATAAAGATGCCAAGCAAAAAGACAAAGATCAATGCCAGCCGATTGACATTCATAATCAAACCTCCTCTGCTTCTGGCGACACCCGTCGCCATCGCTGCGGGTATCATCGCGCGCCAATTTTAATCTTGGGTTAGAAGCAAGTAAGAAGTTGATAAGATTCGATCGGAGTGTCCGCGGTAACGCACAGACGCTGATAGCGAGCGTCTGTGCGCTACAACCTCAACGCGGTATATTGAGCAAATCGCGCAAAGCCGGTTCGAGGGTGGGGAAGCGGAACTGATACCCCAGATCGAGCGCCTTGCGGGGCACGGCGTTTTGGCCATTGACCACCAGATCGGCCATTTCGCCGAGGGCGATACGCAGGCTAAACTCAGGCACCGGCAACCACGACGGCGAACCGAGCACTTTGCCGACCACAGCGGCGAAATCGCGGTTGGCCAGCGCACCGGGAGCGGCGGCGTTGAGCGGGCCGCGCACGCGCTCGTTTTCCAGCGCAAAGCGGATCAAGCCGATCTCATCAGCCGGATGGATCCACGGGTAGACCTGCGTGCCGGGCAAAATCGGGCCGCCGGTGAGCAGCTTGAACGGTAGCATAATCTGCGGCAATGCCCCCGAATCGGGATCGAGCACCAGACCGGTGCGAAGCATCACCGTGCGCACACCCAACGCTTCGGCTTTGGCCGCCTCAGCTTCCCATGCCACGCAGACCTGCGCCAGAAAATCGCGTCCGGGAGGCGAGTTCTCATCGAGTGGCGTGTTATCGCGATAAAAGCCATAGTAGCCAACTGCTGACGCGCAGACAAACACGGCTGGCCGTTGCTGAGCCGCCGCCATCGCGTTGACAATGCCACGAGTGCCGATCACCCGGCTGTTGCGAATCTCTGTTTTGTACTCGGGTGTCCACCGCATACCGAGCAAGCCGGATGAAATCGGCGCGCCAGCGAGATGGACGACGCCCCATGCGCCGTTGATTGCCGCAAACCATGACCCTTGCTCGGCGGGTTGCCATGCTACATAGTCGGCAGCGCCGGGCAGCGACGAACGAGCACGGGCCGGATCACGGCTAAAGATCACGAGCTCGTAATCGTTGCGGAGTTCGGCGACCAATTTGCGACCGATTAAGCCAGTCGCTCCAGTAATGACAATGCGTTTAGTCCTCATACTAGCATCGTACCATGTTCGGCGAGACTGTCAATGATGTTCCGGTTATGGAGTGCGGCTGTGAGACGGCCGCGCTCGATAGCAAGGATTGCCATCGCTGAAGCGGCTGCGGTCTGCGGGGTCTACTCCCCGCGCCCTTCCCAACCGGATACATCTGTCCGATCAGAGCGCCTCTGGGTCTTGTTTGCCCTGTGGCAGCAGTTCGTTCTCGCTGAAGCGGGAGATTGCTTTGGTCGGGCGACACCCCGCTGCGCTGAGTGTCGCCCGACCAAAGCAATGACAGGTGGGGTCGTCATTGCAAGCCGCCGCAGGCGGCGAAGCAATCCCCCGCGAGGGCGGGAGGAATGCCTTGATGCACCGCGTACTGTGGGGCTTCGCCATTGCGCAATAAAAAAAGAAAAAAGAGGTTTGGCAAATCGCAACTTCCCTCTTATGATGTAGAGGCAACACCGATTGAACGTTTATCTTGTCAAGAGCGCATTCTCATGTAGGAATTCCTCGAACCGGCATGGCACAAACCTTGCGCCCACAACGCCGCTTATGGTCTACGCTCGAAGAGCAGGTAACTGCTCCGATCGACCAGCGCCACACCCTCTACCAGAACCTGCAACGCCGGCTGGTCACCCACCCAGCCGGCGAAGGCGGCGTGTGGAGCATATTGCGCCAACGCGCCGACCCGGCCCAATACCGGCCCCAGCGGATCGAGGGGGTGATCGAAGAGACGCTGAACGAAGGCGGTCAGCAGGTAACGGTGCTGCGTAGTCCGAGCGGGCATTACCTGCGCCTGAGCGCCGCTGAGCGTGAGATTTGGCAGGCAATGGACGGCAGCCGGACGATTGCCCAATTAGCGACGATGGGTTTTCTGCGCTTCAAGCAATTGCTGCCCATCGCCGGCTTGGTCGAGACGCTGCGCGCGCAGGGGTTTCTGACCGACACCCCAACCGGCATCTACAAGCGCCTCCGCACCAAGCTCGAACAGCGCACGGCAGAGGGCTTGGGCCAACGCCTCCTCAGCCTCACCCATGGGCGCAGTTTTGCATTTGCCGGCGCTGACACACTGTTTGACGTATTATACCGCTGGATTGGGCGCTGGCTGTTCAACCGCTTTTTTGCCGGCCTGCTCGGCATTATCACTGTGATCGGCGTGATCTGCTACTTTTTGCCGGGCGTGAGCGGCAGCGACTTGATCAGCGGCGAACAGTTTGCGCTCGACTTTTTGATGTTGGGCATTGCACTGTTTATCACCCTCACCTTGCACGAAATGGCCCACGGCTTGGCGGTGAAACACTTTGGCCGGCATGTGCCGCGATCGGGGATTATGCTCTATTTCGGCATGCCGGCAGCATTTGTCGATACTAGCGACATTTGGCTCGCACCGCGCCATGCGCGCATTCTGGTGTCGCTAGCCGGCCCGCTCTGCGATTTGCTGATCGGATCGATTGCCGCGATCATTGCATGGGCCGTGCCTGACACCCTCGCCGGGGTGTGGATGCGCCGGATTGCGACTGCTTCGTACCTGACGGCGCTATTGAACTTCAACCCGTTGCTTGAACTCGATGGCTATTTCATTCTGGTTGACGCTTTGCGCTTGCCGAATCTGCGCAACCGGGCGCTCGCCTTTATCGGCGGCCCGTTCTGGCAAAAGCTGCGCGCCGGCGCAGCGCTCAACCAAGAAGAGCGAATCTTCGCCGGCTATGGCTTGTTGAGCGCGATCTACACCGGCGTGGCGATCGTGATGGCGACCCTCTTTTGGCAACGCCAATTTGCCAGCATGGTTAGCGAACTATGGGCCGGGGGTTGGCTAGGGCGGCTGCTGGCGGTGGCGCTGTTTGTGCTGGTCATCGCGCCGTTGGTGGTTGGGGTTGTGCTGGCCGGATGGGGGGCGATCCGCGCCGCTGCCGAGTGGCTGGCCCGGCGCGGGTATGGGCGTAACCCGCTGATTGTGGCGAGCGCGTTTGGCGCGCTGGCGGTGACGGTTAG
>NZ_DAOTWH010000297.1:0-6946 GCF_034435895.1 Chloroflexus sp. | reverse complement strand
GTATCTTCCACCCCGCCTGTCATTACGAGGGTGCGAAGCCCCCGAAGCAAGCTCCCGCTTCAGCGACACCCCGCGCCTGAGCGGGATCCTCCCGCCCTTGCGGGGGATTGCTTCGCCTCGCTCCGCTCGGCTCGCGATGACAAGAGGGATGCTGGGGATAGAGTCTATCACGCTGCCGGCGCTTGCCCGGCGCGAGCCGGCGCTGCCACGTGCCAATGCAACAACCCCATACCAATCACCCCTACCAGTGCAAGCAGGGCAAAGATCACGCCATAACCGGTCACCGTTGCTACAAGCCCTACCACCACCGGCCCTAACGCCGCTACCGGAGCCAAGGCCAGATTAGCGACACCGATGTAGGTGGTGCGTTCGGCTGGCGGGCTAAAGGCAAAGACAAGGGTGAAACCAGAGAGTTGGTAGCCAGCTTGTGACGCACCGACTAAGGCAAAGACAAGGTAAAACCACGCACTTGCCGGTGCAATGAGGGCTAACACCAGCGCCGCCATCCCCATCCCCGCCGACAACACCAACACCTGTTTGTGGCCCCACCGATCGGCCAGCGCCCCCAAGCCAATATTACCTATGGCCTGCGCAGCCAGCATCACGCTGGTAAACAGACCGATCTCAGCCGCCGGCGCCTGAAACCGCTCAAGCGCAGCCGCCGTCAAGAAACTGTGACCGGTCAAGCCGAGCGCAATCGCCATCCGGCAAAACAGGTAGCGCCGGAACGCAACATCGCGCCGCAAGAGCGGCCCCAAGCCGCGCAGAAAGACATGAAACGGGCGAGCCGGCGCCGGCGCTTGGGCCGGTTCGACTGTCAGCGCCAGAAAGAGGTACGAGACCACCATCGCCGCAAAGCAAATCAAGGCGAGAATGCCGGCGCTTTGCGGGAAGGGTTGCTGGGCCAAGATCGCTGCTGCCAGCGCGCCGCCGCCAATGCCGAGCAGACCGCCTAAGCCAGCCTGCAAGCCAAAGAAGACCCCCCAACGGTGGCCCGGAATGACCCGCGCAATCAGATCTTGCCACGCAATCGACGTGAGACCGGCGCTGGTGGCGAAGATGGCGTACAGCGTTAACACGATCACCAGCAACGCACTCGCCGGCAAATCGGGCAACATGAGCAGAATAATCCCCATCGCCAAAAAGGGCAAACGCTCACCGATCGTCGCCAGCAGCACCCACGGCTTGCGCCGCGGCTGCGCTGCTACCAACGGCGCGGTAAACAATCCCGGCAATAACCAGCCGGCAAAAAAGATCGCCGGGATTAGTCCCTGCACCCAGCGCGCATCGGTCAACCGCTCGACAATCAGTGGCAAGACGGTAAACCGCGACACAAGGCTGATCCCAAAGGTGAAGGCGCTGCCATCGAGCACATTTAACCAGAAATTACGCCGGGCATAGCGGGCCAGCACCGCTTCTGACGCCGTGGTCATAGCTTATCCTGCCGTTCATGCTTGCGCTTCAACCCCAAGCATCGTAGCTTTGTTGCGGCAAAAATGGATCGTTCCTGCGACTGATCGAAACTGCCCTCTTGCAATCCTAGAAAAGTGTGGTATAGTAGATAGGCCAATCAACGTCGTGTGCTGCGAGACCGGCATCAGAGAACTCTCAAGCTTTAGGTCGATCGGCAGTGCTTCATTGCTCGAAGTAGGGACGTTGTCGATCGCCGGAGCGAACGCCCGATACATCTATCGGCGGCGGCTGTACGAGAGGTTTGTGATAGCCGGTTTTTGGTATGCCACGAATGTGTCTGCCAAACCAAGTCTCTGTGGAGTGTGTGCAATGTTAGTGAAACTGTTCGTCGGGAATTTGCCGTGGAGTGTCGGTGATGCTGAGCTGGGTGCGATCTTCGAGCCGCACGGCGAGGTGCAGAGTGCGCGCGTGATTAACGACCGCGATACCGGTCGCTCGCGCGGCTTCGGGTTTGTTGAGATCGCGACCAATAACGTCGCCGCCGTCATCCGGGCGACCGACGGCCTTGAGGTTGGCGGGCGCAATCTGCGCGTGAATGAGGCTGAAGACAAGCCGCGCAGCGCGCCGCGGGGCAATTTTGGCCGCCGCTACTAGACGGTAGACGCCACGTCGCTCAAGGCGTTGGCAACGAAACAAGACCGGTGAACAGTGGCGTTCACCGGTTTATTGTTTGCTTGCGGATGGTCGTTTACTTGATCGTTTGCTTGAGCCGCTCAACCAATTCAATGTAGCGATTCATCGCATCGGTGGCCGAGAGGCCTTTGAGTTTAGCCCACGCATCATACTTGAGCCGCCCAGTCATATCCAGCACGCCGGGCCGCGATCCTTGCACATCGCCAATCGTTGCCTGCTTGTAGAGCGCATACAATTGCAATAACGTCTCATTATCAGGACGGCGCGGCAACTCCTGCACCTCTTTCGCTGCGCGTTCAAAAGCTGCTCGCAGATCGCTCATATTCAACTCCTCACTCAACGCGGATGATAGCAGTATCGTACCATATTCACCATATCTATACCAATGGTCGAAGGTGTCTGCTTTTGAAATATGGCGGCAGTCACACTGCTGCACTCCAGACCGAGGCGCAATCCGCTACTCATCGCGCAACGCCACTGCCGGACTGATCCGGCTCATGCGCAGCGCCGGCCACATGCCGGCCAGCAAGGCTGCCCCGATCGCAACTGCTAACGCTTGCCCAAACAGGGCCGGATCAACGGCGAGTTCCAGTGTCCAGCCAAACGAACGCTTATTGATCACATACGTCAACACGAGCGCCAGCGCCAGCCCCAACGGCGCGGCCAGCAACCCAGACGCCAACCCCATTAGACCGGTTTGGCACAGCACTGCGCCCCACAATTGGCCGGGGGTTAAACCGTTTGCGCGCAAGACACCCAATTCACGGCTGCGTTCGAGTTGCAATGCCATCAAGGCGCTCAAGATCCCAATAAAGGCGACAATCGTCGCCAGCAATTGCAGCACTGAGGTGATGGCAAAGGTGCGATCAAAGACCGCTAACGTCCCTTCACGCAAGGCCCGGCTTGAATTAACCAACACCATCCCGTAGGCGGCGCTCGTGGCCCGCACCTGTTCGATCACCGCATCAACATCGTAGCCATCGCGAACATAGATCGCCAGCGACGAAATCGCCGGATCGTCCCACAAGGCGCGATAGGCAGCGGCATTGATCCGCACCACGCCTCGATCAGAGGCATAATCGTAATAGACGCCGGCGATCGGCAGGTTGCGCAAGCCGCGATCGGTACGCACCGTTAAGGTATCACCCACTCCCAACCCGGTGCGGAAGGCGAGCGGCTCTGAGATCAAGACCGCGCCGTTTTCCCACGCGGCCCATGTCGCCGCATCACCAGCCTGTTGGAAGCGCAACGCGCGCCGGCCCTGCGCAGTCGCTCCATCCACCGCCACCAATGTTGTTGGCCCCGTAGGTAAATCAATCTGGACACTGCGGAAGGTTGTGATCGACTCAACCCCCGGCAGCGCCGCCAACGCTGCCGGCAAGGCCGGATCAAGCGTCGTATCGATCCGGTTGGCGACATTGCTTGGCGGCGAGAGATAGATATCAGCGACAAGGCTTTGCTCAAGCCAATTGATCACCGTTTGGCGGAAGCTGCCGATCATAATGCCAACGCCAATCGTTACCGACACCGCAACCATCAGGGCAGCGACGGCAACCGCGGTGCGCGAGAGGCTCGCCACCACATCGCGCGCCGCCATCCGGCCTAGCAACCCCAACACCCGGCCTAGCGCCGGACGTAACAGCGACATCAGCGCCACGAGCGCCAGCGGGGTGAGCAAGGCCGCGCCAATCACCACCGCAAACAGGCCGCCAAAGGCGACATAGAGACCGGCAGCGCCGGCAGGCGCCGGCATGGCCAGCAGGACACCGCCGATCGCGAGCAAGCCAACGCCAGCGCCGGCCAAGCGCGGCGTTGCCCGCCGCACCCGCTCTTCGATGCTCGAACGGCGCAAGACAGTGCGCGGCGGGGTATACATTGCTTCCAGCGCCGGGGCCAGCGCCGCCAGCAAAGTTGCTGCCACCCCCAGCCCTGCGCCTTTCAGCAACACCGCCGGCTCAATGCTCAGATCGCGCACCGTGACCACAAAATAGAGATCGTTGATCGTCTGCGTCACTAAGCCGACCAAGCCGCGCCCCAACACTACACCCAAGGCCAACCCGCCGGCCACACCCAATATGCTGATCAGCAACGCTTCGGCCAAGACCAAACTGGCTAATTGGCCGCGGCTCACCCCCACGCAGCGCAGCGTCCCCCACAGGGTACGCCGCTGCACGACGCTGAACGTCATCGTGTTATAGATGAGAAACATGCCGACAATCAACGCCAAGAGACTGAGTGCAGTGAGGTTCAGCTCGAAAGCAGCCGTCATCTGTTGCAACGCGCCGGCGCGAGCCGCCACCGGTTGCACCGTCGCACCGGGAGGCAACAGCGGCGCCAGTAGCGCCAGATCAAATGACTCCGGCACGATCAGGTCGATCCGGCTTAACCGCCCGACACTATCCAGCAACTCTTGCGCGCTGGCGATATCAACCGCAATCATCCCGGCCAGCGCGCGCCGGCTGAGATCATCAGCCGGTTCCAGCACTCCCACCACCTGCACGGTAGCAGCGCGCGGGCCGATCTGGATCGGCAACGCATCACCGAGCTGCAAACCAGCCCGTTCAGCATTAGCGCGCGCCAGCAGCGCCGCTCCCGGTTCAACCAATAACGCCGCCACATCGACCGCGCCGCCGCCAGCCAGATAGGGCCGGAAGGGCGCTTCGGCAAACGGATCAATCCCAAAAAGCTGGTAAACACCGGGGCCGAGAGAGGGAGCGAGCACGTACCCCTCGACAATCGGCGCCGCGGCCAAGGCAGGAAAGCGCCGCCGGAGTTCGGGGTAGACCGTTTCGGGCAGGCCGGCTGGGCCGCCAATGATTTGATGGGTTGATTGCCCGGCCACCGTATCGCCGGCCAATTGGAAAGCGCGGCGCGCGCTGGCATTGGCCAGATCAATCGCTACGACGACTGCCACCCCTAATGCCACGCCCAAAATACAGAGCAACATCTGCCACGGATGGCGCACAATCCAGCGGATGGAACTGCGGAACAGCATACGACCTCGTTACGGTTGTAAAACGCACAATGCAGACGATGATCAGGCGTTGCGCGGTGATTAGTCCTTCTACCATTTTGCCATTGTTTTCTTCTTTTTCATGAACCAGCTCGCAATGCGCGGATTCGCCAGAAATGCTGATGGGTGGTTAGCATACAGCGACTCTGTATGCCAACCACCCACCAGCAACGATCGAGTTGCTGCTTGCCAGAACGCCTTACCGTGGCACTTCCACCCGATTGAGGATGCGCCCGATCGCCATATCAGCATTGAGACCTTCAATCTCGGCTTCTGGCCGTAGGATAATCCGGTGGCGCAACACCGGACGGGCCAACATCTTCACCTCATCAGGCGTCACGTAACTACGATCGTGAATTGCCGCCAGTGTCTTCGCCGCCAGCAACATCGCCACGCCGGCCCGCAGCGATGCGCCGACCAACAATTCAGGGCTGGTGCGTGTCGCTTGCACAATCGAGACAATGTAATCGAGAATCCCCTGCTCGACCTGAACCCGCCCAATCTCGGCCCGGCAGGCAGCCAGCGCCTCCGGCGTCACAATGGGGCACAAGCCGGCAGCAGCTAACTGGTGCGCGTCGAAGCCGAGGTGATAGCGCCGCAAGACCTCGGTCTCAACCTCGCGTGAAGCATAATCAATCACAACCTTAAACAGAAAGCGGTCAAGCTGGGCCTCAGGCAAGGGGTACGTCCCCTCGAACTCAATCGGGTTTTGAGTCGCAATCACAAAAAACGGCTCCGGCAACGGCAAGCGCTGGCCTTCAATCGTCACCTGCCGCTCCTCCATCGCCTCAAGCAACGCGCTCTGGGTTTTGGCCGGCGCGCGGTTAATTTCATCGCCAAGCAACACTTGGGTGAAGATTGGCCCTTGCCGCAGGCGAAACTGGCTGCTGCTCAGATCAAAGACTTGCGTACCCACGATATCAGATGGCATCAAGTCAGGCGTAAACTGAATACGGCGAAAATCGGCTTGGATCATCTGGGCCAACGTCTTGGCCATCAGCGTCTTCGCCGTACCGGGAGGGCCTTCGAGCAGGACATGCCCGCCACTGAGCAATGCCGTCAGGAGCAACGTCAATGGTTCCTCTTGCCCAACCAAGGTCTTGCGCGCTTCATTCAACAACGCCGACGCCAACTGCGCAGTTTGCATAGCATATTCTCTAATGAGCGGGTTGCACGCAGCTCCCATCATCAACCGTAATGCCGTTGGATTGCAACGGCATTACAGTTGCAACGTGAATCTTCACAGAGTCAGAAAGACCAAACTGATCATCAAAAAGAGCGACAGCACACCGATGCCGGCAGAAAAGAGAATCCGCTCCCAGTGCAACAGGCGCCAATCAGGGGGAATCAGATTCTCGAACCCATAGATCACCAACCGGTAGGATCGCTCTGGCCGGCCAAGATCGAATTCAATCTCGGTCAGCGGGATAAAATGGATTTGCAGTTCCGCCATAACAATGCGGCTATCGTTATCGAGGGCCTGCCGCTGGCGATCAATCATCGCTTTCACTTCGGTGATTTGGAGCCATTCGGGCGGAATGTGCCCAACCACCCGGTGTTTATGTACCAATTCGGCTTTGCATGTGCGGCGCAACCATATCTCATCAACATTCAGCAGATCGTTCTGAGCCTCATCACGCACAACCCGGCGCGACCACTCGATCAACTTGCGCTGCACGACGCGACCAAAACTGGCACAGCGCTTGCACGGGATCGAACCGCGACCATTGCATTGCGGGCAAGCAATCACCCGTTGGCGCGCTACCGGCGGCGATGTGCCGGCGCCACCCGGCGAGCCGGCTGGTTGCCCGGCGGGGCTGGCTGGTG
>NZ_DAOTWH010000296.1:0-16844 GCF_034435895.1 Chloroflexus sp. | reverse complement strand
CTGGAGGTTCGGGTGCGGCCCGGCGCCAGCTCCGGCAGCTCCACCACACTCAGCCCGCGCCAAGCGGTGACGGCGACGCCGTATGCGCTCTACGCCACGATCGCACCGTGGAGCGGGTTGGCTGGCGTGCCGGCCGGCTTTGCCGATGGAGTGGATAACGACACCACACACAGCCGGGGCGGGACTGGCATTGACGGGGAACTAGTTCAGCCTTTCCGCGAGCTACCAACTGCCGCAGAGTTGTGCGGCCAACCAAGTCGCTAAATGGAACGGCAGCGCATGGATGTGCGCGAGCGACAACGACACGACGGCTTTTTGGGCGCTGGCTGGCAACAGCGGCACCACAGTGGGAACCAACTTTATCGGCACGACCGATAACGTGGCGCTGGAGATCAAGGTGAATAGCGCGCGCACCTTGCGGATCGAGCCGAACGCGACCAGTCCCAACTTGATCGGCGGATCGAGCGCGAACACGGTGACGAGCGGCATAGCGGGCGCGACCATCGGCGGCGGCGGACGCACAACGAACGATTGCAGTACGGGCAGCGCCCCCTGTGCCAACCGGGTGACTGACGACTATGGCACGGTGGGGGGAGGGATCGGCAACCGAGCAGGCAATGATGCCGGATCAGCAAGTGATCGCCCGTATGCCACCGCCGGCGGGGGAACCTACAACACTGCCAGCGGCACCTACGCCACCGCCGGCGGGGGAACCTACAACACTGCCAGCGGCGCCTACGCCACCGCCGGCGGGGGACGGGGCAATACCGCTCAGGGTGCGTACAGCTTTGTAGCCGGACGTCGGGGCCAAGCGAATGCGGCCGGCATGTTTGTGTGGGCCGACAGTTACAATGAACCCTTTATCGGTTCGGTTGCGAATTCGTTCATTGTCCGCGCGTCGGGCGGCATTTATTTCGGCAAAGCTACTCCGAGCACCGGCGCGCTCTCCGAGAGATTTATCTACACGTGGATCGGCGCGCATCTGACGAATGGCGGGGTGTGGACTAATGCGAGCGACCGCGCCGCGAAGGAGAACTTTGCCAACGTGAACGCACGCGCGATTCTCTCCCGGGTCGCCAACCTCCCCATCCACACGTGGAACTATATCGCCGAGCAGGCGACGATTCGCCATATCGGGCCGACGGCGCAGGATTTCTACGCAGCGTTTGGCGTCGGCGCGGACGATACCCACATTGCGACGGTTGACGCCGACGGCGTGGCGTTGGCAGCAATTCAAGGGTTGCATCAGGTGGCGCAAGAGTAAGCGGCGCAGATTGCCGAACTGGAAGCGCGCCTCGCGGCGCTGGAACAGCACGCAGGAACGCGCGTCGCTGCGCCGGCGACTAGCCCGGTCGCTGATGGGGTGTGGTTTGCGGCAGGAGTGCTCTGTGGCACGAGTGCGTTCTGGCTGGGCCGGCGACGCGCGCAAGGAGGCCGGTGATGCAGAACGAGATGGCTACGCGGCGCACACACTGGCTAGTCGTCATACACTACGCTATGTGGTGGCGAGCGCGCTCGCGGCGGAGCTGGCCCTCATGCTGGTCGTCGCTATCGCCCCGCACGCAGCGGCCCAATCCGGCGGCGGGGACAACCTGATGTGGAGCGCCATTGATGGCGGCGGCGCGACGTTCAGCACGGGAGGCGCTGACGCGCTGGGTAGTACGATTGGGCAAGCGGACGCGGGTTCGCTGAGCGGCGGCGCGTACACGCTGCACGGCGGGTTCTGGAGCGGAGCCAGCGGGATGGCAAGCTGTTCATACCGCTGGTGCGGCGGTAGCGGCGCGCCTGCACTATATCAGCGATCGATAGAAGCAACCGTTAACCACCGAGGGCGCAGAGGCATAGTTGCCGCACATAGCCTCTGCGCCCTCAGCGGCAAGCATTGCTGATTGCTAAAAACCCCAGCTTCCTCATCGCCTTAATCACGGATAACGCACATAATCAACCAACGCCGACACTTCGGAGTCAGGGGGCGGGCCGCGCCGGCTCACCAGCCACGTGACCAGAAAGTTGACCGGCATGCCAAAGATACCGGCTGCCGAGCTGGAAATCCCCAAAATGGCCCACTCTGGCGCGAGGTAGGTCAGCGCCATGTAGCTAGCCGTCACCAGAAAACCGCTCAGCATCCCGGCCACTGCGCCGCGGCTATTCGCCCGCCGCCAGAAAATACCCAAGACCAACACCGGAAAGATCGTCGCGGCGGCAAACGAGAAAGCCCAAGCCACTAACTGCACGATGATTGCCAACCGTTGCAGCGCCGTCAAGGCGGCCAGAATCGCCACCACCAGAATCGCCAGCCGCCCTAAGAGCAATCGTTCGCGGGAACCGGCCCGCGGGTTGAGGGTGCGATGGTAAATATCGTGGGCCACTGCCGATGCAATCACCATCAGCAGTCCATCGGCAGTGCTTAAGGCCGCCGCCATGCCGCCTGCCGCGACCAGCGCCACCACGGTGGCCGGCAACTCGGCAATTTCCGGTGTCGCCAAGACCACCAAATCTTGGTCGATCTGCAACTCCTGATACTGCAACACGCCATCGCCATTCCCCCCCATATCGGGATCATCGGCGATCGTCAGCAAGCCAGTACTCGCCCACCGGTTCGTCCAATCGGGCAATTCGGCCACCGGTTGGCCAACCACCGAACCGAGAATCTCCCAGCGCGAAAACGCTGCATACGCCGGCGCCGTCAAATAGAGTACGCAGATCCACAACAACGCCCATGCCACACTGCTCCGGCTATCGCGCACTGTTGGCACTGTGTAGAAGCGTACCAGAATGTGCGGCATGCCGGCGGTACCCAGCATCAGACAGAGGCTCAGGGCGAGATAATTCCAGATCGACCAATCGTTAAACGGCGCGACATAGCTCGACAAGCCCTGCGCCTGTTCCAGTTGGGCAATATTGCTCAGCGCCTCGCCGTACATCACCTGCGGCAGCGCCACCCCGGTCAGCTTATAGGCCAGCCACGTCACCGGCACCAAATACGCAAAGACGAGGATAATCCCCTGCACGCCTTGCGTCCACGTAATCGCCTTCATGCCGCCGAGGTACGAGCAGAGCAACACCGCCGCCAAGCCGACAATCACGCCGACCATATAGTTCAGACCGAGAAACCGGCTCATAATGATGCCGATCCCGGTCACTTGGGCAGTGACATAGGTAAAGCAGATGATAATGCTGGATACGGCGGCGATCACGCGCGCGCCGGCGCCGGGATAGCGCGCACCGATAAAATCGACCAGCGTGTATTGGCCGAATTTGCGCAGGTAAGGCGCGAGCAGCAGCACCAACAAGACGTACCCGCCCGTCCAGCCGGTGATGTAGGCGAGACCCTCGAAGCCAAGCAAATAGAGTGCGCCAGCCATACTGATAAACGAAGCGGCGCTCATCCAATCCGAGCCAGTAGCTAAGCCATTGAGGATTCCCGGCACTTTACGGTCGGCGACATAATAGGCATCGAGCGTATCGGCGCGCGAGCGAATGCCGATCACGGCGTAGAGACCGATCGCCAGCGCGAGAAAACTCCAGTCGATCAGGTTCGCCGGCAAGCCAAACCACGTCTCAAGGATAATGAACAGGCCCATCAAGCCGAACAAGCCAGTCGCGAACAAGAGATACCGCACTGAATAGCGCCGGCGGGTAAGACGTTCCTCCGGAGAATCAGCCGGATCGATGCCAAAGCGCCGGTCGAGCAGCCGCATCCGCCAGTTATAGGCAAAGGTGAGGGCAACAAAACAGATCAGCGTTCCCTGCGCACCCATATAGTAACCGAGCGGAAATCCGGTTAAGACGCTGATCTGGTTCAGTGGCACGGCTAACACAACCGGCAATACCACGCTCAATAGCCAGATCAATAGCAGCGGACCGACCAAGCGCAGATTTTCCTGCCAGTATTGCGGCAACCATGCCGGCGCCAGCGGCCATTGCAGCGGCGGTGGGACCACTGTCGCCGTGCGCGTGACCGGCGTGCGGAGGTTGTACGGTTCCACCGAACCTTGCACCTGCCGCATTGGCGGGAACAAGCGGTCGATAATGAACAGCGACACTGCCAATGCGCCGCCAACCACGAGAAAAAGCTGAAAGAGGCCAATCCAGAAACTTGCGCTCATGCTACATCAGCCGTTGTCACCGATTCCACCCGCACGACCGCCATCTGCGGAGCAAGCGGCAGGGTAAAGATAAACCGCGACCCCTTACCGATCCCATCGCTCTCGGCCCAAATCTCGCCCCCTTGGGTATAAATCAGGTGGCGCGCAATCGCCAACCCAATCCCGCTGCCGCCGCTGTTGCGCGCGCGCGATTTATCAACCCGGTAAAAACGCTCAAAGAGGTGCGGCAAATGTTCGGCATCAATACCGATTCCGGTATCGATAATAGCCACGCGCACCTCATGATCATCAGCGCGCACCTGCACCGTGACTGTTCCACCCGACGGCGTATAGCGATAGGCGTTAGCCAGAATATTGATCACCACCTGCGCCACCCGATCGGGATCGGCCCAGACTTGCGGCAAGTGTTCAGGCGCATCGAGGCATAAATTGACCTGATTACTGCTAAACAGCGGCTCAAACTGCGCGATTTGCGCCTCTAGCACCGGACGCAGATCGATAGCGCGGGCCACCACCGGCAACTGCCCGGCTTCCACCCGCGACAACAGTTCAAGGTCTTCGATCAAGCGTTGCAAGCGGCGGGTTTCGCGCAAAATCAGGTTGAACGTCGCCGGATTCGCCGAAACCACCCCATCAACCAAGCCTTCCATATACCCGCCGATGGTTGCCAACGGCGTGCGCAACTCGTGGGTGACATCGGCCAGCAAGGCTAAACGCCGGCGCTCGGTCTGATCGAGCGTATCGGCCAACTGGTTCACGCTTTGGGCTAATTGGGCAATTTCATCATCGGCTTGAATGCTCGTGCGCTCGCGATAAAATCCCTGCGCCAAGCGCCGGCTGACATGTGAGAGGGTTTGAATCGGCTCAACGATCCGGCGCGAGACGAAGAGGCTCACCACGACCGAAGCGGCTAGCGCGGCAAACCCGCTGATCAGCAACGCCTGCTGGATCACCGACTGTACCTGCTCTTTCAACTCAAGCGCCGCGTTGGCGGCGCTGGCGCCCAATTGCCCAGTTTCCGCCGCCGCCGAGCCAAGAGTCAGTGGCGCAAAACCGGTCAAACCGAGGCTCGCCAGCACGCTCGATGCCGCCAACAACACCACATACGCCATCAAGACAATAATCAGATGGGAGATAAACAGCTTCCAGCGGAGTTGATGCAACCACTTCTTCATCGCGCGCCGCCGACAAACTTATACCCCACGCCGCGCACCGTCTGCACCAACGGCGTTCCGTGCTGATCATCATCCAGTTTCCGGCGCAACGTGCCGATATGCACATCAACCACGCGGTCAATCCCGGCGAAATCAGGCCCCCACACCCGTTGCAGCAACTCTTCGCGGGTAAATACCCGCCCCGGATAACTGGCCAGCGCGTAGAGCAGATCGAACTCGCGCGGCGTCAGATCAACCCGCACCCCGTTGCGCTCAACCTCACGCCGCTCGGGATCGATCAACAACCCTTCAAATTGCAGCACCGGACGCTGGATCGTCTCAGCCGAACGCAACGCTCGATTGCGGCGCAAGATCGCCTTCACCCGCGCCACCAGCTCACGCGGGCTAAAGGGCTTGGTCAGATAATCATCGGCCCCCACCGACAAGCCGATCAACTTATCGATCTCATCAGCGCGGGCCGTTAACATTAACACATACACCGAAGTGTCGCGGTGCAACTGCCGGCACACTTCGATCCCGTCAAGACCGGGCAGCATTACATCCAGCACCACCAGATCGGGTTTCACGTTACGCGCAAGAGCCAACGCGCTGGGCCCATCGCAGGCCCGATGCACGACAAAGCCCTCATTGGTCAAATAACTGGTCACCAGATCGACAATCGGTTGCTCGTCATCAACCACCAGAATCGTAGCTGCTTCCATTGCAGCGCTCCCTGCTTCCTTCAATGGCGGCAGTATTGTCGTAGAGATGCAGGCAACAGTTCTTATGCCAGATGAGCCGTTTCCCGGACGGGAAGCGGGCAAGCCCCATGACAACAATAGCGTTACCAAACGCTAGCAAACGAGAGACAATCCAAATATGGGGAAGAAATACTGTTTTTGGCTGACTGCGCTACCCTACACCGGCAAAGCATGATGCGCAGCACCGCATCTGGCGTTCAAGCCGAGCCGGCAATCACGATGAGCACATTCCTATTCGTGCTGTGAAGTATACCATAACTTGCCCGATGCCATTATGAGCCTGCCGGTTCTTCCATTGCCAGCAGCCGCTCCCATTGGGCCACCGTCACCGGCACGACTGACAGCCGGCCTTGCCGCACCAGCGCAAAATCGGCAAAGAAGGGATCGGCCTTAATTGCCGCTAGAGTCACCGGGCGCGCCAGCAACCTGACCGGCACAACATCAACCACCATCAGACGCGGATCGTTCTGTTTCGGGTCAGGGTAGGGATCACTGACCACTTGCGCCAAGCCAACCGCTTGCCGCTCGTCTCCGGTATGGTAAATCAACGCCTCATCACCACTGCGCATATCGCGCATGTGCTTGAGGGCCACATTGTTTTCTACGCCATCCCATACCGCACGGCCTTCCCGCACCAAATCGGCGAAACTGTAGACAGTTGGTTCGGTCTTGAGTAACCAATAATTCGGCATAGGGGCATCCTCGATGATTGCAATGAGCGAACATATCGCATGATACCATTTTTTATGGTACCATCAATAATTGCGCAATGACAGCGTACACCTGCCAGCACAGGAACTGGCGGCATGCTATAATGCCCGGCGCAAAAGGGGGTTGCGTGAACGACGATTTTGAACAACTTGACGACTACGCCATCCTCGGCATCCGGCCCGGCGCAGCGCCAGCCGACATTAAACAGGCGTACCTCAAACAGATCAGCCTCTACCATCCTGACCGGTATGCCGGCGCTTCACCGGCTGAGCAAGAATATGCTGCCCGCCGCGCGCGCCGGATCAATCAGGCGTATCAGAACCTGCGCCGGCGGCGACCGTCAATCGCGCCAGTCACACCGGCACAGCGTGATTACCAAGCCGAGTTATACGCGCAAGCGCAAGCCCATCTCGCCGCCGGCAGACGGTTACAGGCGTTAGCTACGTTGCGTGAACTGCAACGCATCAATCCGTGGTACCGCGATTGCGCGGCCTTGATTACCGAGCTGGAAGCTGAGTATCAAGTGCCAGCCGCTACGGGTGAGCCAGCCATTTCGCGCCGCACCCTGTTAACGGCAGCAGTTGGCGGCCTGACATTGACCCTCCTCGGCTGGTACGGCTGGCGACAACTTCAGGGGGCAATGACGGTGCAAGAGCTAGAGAATGCACCCATCCCTACCGCTGCGCCATCACCTACCGCCGCACCATCACCTACCGCCGCACCATCACCTACCGCTGCGCCATCACCTACCGCTGCGCCATCACCTACCGCTGCGCCATCACCTACCGCCGCACCATCACCTACCGCTGCGCCATCACCTACCGCCGCACCATCACCTACTGCTGCGCCATCACCCACGACGATCGCTGCCGGCGGGCCGATCGTCTATCAAGCTAACTTCGGCCCCAACAGCGACTGGCCGATTACGAGCGGCAACGGCTGGAGCGTCAGCGCAGGCAATGGCGCCTATCGCATTCAAGCCAACGCCGGCCTCGGCGACATTTGGGCCTTCCGCACCTCGCCGATCGGGGCCGATATGGTGATTGAAGTGGACGTAAGCGTCATCGGGGATTGGGGCGGATTGATACTGCGTTTCAACGACCCACAGCGTTACCTCAGCTTTATCATCAATCCGGCTAGCGGCCAATTCCGTTGCGATGAACGCAACGGCGACCAACGCACCCTCCTCGCCGAAGAAGCGTTCACCTTCACCGAACGCCCCCGCCTCAGCGCGCGGCTCGAAGGCCAGAGCATCGAATTGCGGATCAACGATCAAGTAGTGAGCATTGTCACCAGCGCCACCCCGCCGCCCGACGCGCGATACGGCCTGCTGGCCCGTGCCGAACGCAACGCCACCACCGCGACGTTCAGCAATCTCGTGATTCGCGCTTTGCGTTAGCAGGGAGTAGGGAAGACAGTGATGCAGAGTTCCCTGCTCCCTACTCCCCACTCCCTACCTCTCCGGCGGCAACCACATCGCCAACACGCCGTCACTGCGCCGGCTGGCGATCCCGCGGCCAATATCCAGCACATACACCCCATCACGCGCGCTATAGACCAAGGCCCGGCCATCGCTCGACCAGAGATCGAACGACAGCGCGTAGGCATCAAAGAAATTAATTTGGGCCAAAAACTCCTGTGAAGGCGCGAAGGTCGTCAACGCACGCGGCGCGCCGCCAGTGCGGTTGACCAACTGCCAGCGCAACTGCACTGCACCATTTGATGTCCGCCCGGCTGGGGTCAGATACGCCAGTTGCTCACCGTTCGGCGACCAGAAAAACGCAACGACATTATCATCCTGCGCCGACAAGGTATAGACCTTGCCATCGAGCGCAACCAGCTTCAGCGGGCCAAACCCATTGGGGCCGATCGTGGTGTACGCAATCTCATCACTGCGCGGCGAACGGCCAAAGATAATCGCCGCCTGCGGCTCACGGGCCAACGCCTGCGGCTGGGTCTCACCCACCTTCACCCGCGTCAACACACTCTCAACCTTTTCCACTGCCGGCGGGCCATCAATCGGGGGTTGCGCCACATAAAAGAAACTCTGGCCATCAACACTCCATGCCGGCGTCTGGAAAAAGCCGGGATCGCTAACTTCATACAACGGCTGCGAACGACCGGGTTGCACCGTCACCAAGCGGCCATCTTCAAAGGTTGAACCGCCAATATGCACCAGCAAAGCCGTGCTATCAGGCTGCCACGCCAAATAGAGCGACGTCGGCGAGACACTGACCAACTCAGCGGGACGCGAACCATCCGCCACCACGACATGCATCCCCAACCCACCGCCGCCGCGGTTCGACAAAAACGAGAGATAGCGACCATCGGGAGACCACACCATATAGAGCGGCGGATTCGTCGCCGAGCGATACAGTTCCACCCGCGCGCCATTGCGCAGATCAATCACCCGCAACACACTAGTATTACCACTCTGGCTAATATAGGCAATCCGGCTGCCATCAGGCGCCAACGCCGGGTAACGGAACAACTCCGGACTGCGATCGTCCGCCAGCACCTGCGCCGTGCCATGGCGATCGACCAGCGCCAACCGGCGCTCTGGCCCCACCACCAGCAGCTTCTGATCAACGGGCCGGTTTGTGATCAGCAAAACGGTCAACACACCGGCGCTCAGGCTGCCGATCAGAATCACCACGCTCAATAGGCCAATCAGCGTCAGCAGAATCCGGCGCGCCGCCATACTTCGCTCCTTTCCGGGGGACAGTACGGTGTACTAAGTAGTATACCAAGATTTGGGGCGGGGTGGAGAGAATAAAATTGTTATCAAAATCCGTTCAATATGTGACCGTACATGTCACACACTCATTTTATACTGAAACCATCCAACCTGTTGCGTTAGGTGCAACAACGACCTGCTATGCTGTACATAGCCTACCCAACGAGCGCACCTAGGAGCGAGCAATGAAACGAGCCGCGAACAAAGCCGAGCGCCTGTTGCAGCTCGAACAACTGCTCCTTGCCCATCCTGAAGGATTGACGCAAGCTGAGATTGCCTAGTGATTAGGGGTCGATCGTTCAACCATTAAGCGCAATCTGGCCGATGCGCCAAAGCATATTTATGAAGAACCGGATGGCCGGCTCAAGATTGATCGCAATGCCGATCTCATCAATCTCCGCCTGAACCTGCACGAAGCGATGGCCGTGCATCTCGCAGCACGGCTGCTAGCCACACGGATGGATCGGCAAAACCGGCATGCGGCTGCCGCGCTGCGCAAACTCGGCCATGCGATTGGGCATTGGGCGCAGCGCATTAGCCAGCATGTGCTACAGGCCGCCGACATCATGGACGATTCGGCCCAACGGGATGATCCGGTCTATCTGAGCGTGCTAGAGACCCTCACTGAAGCTTGGGCTTCAGAGCACAAAGAAAAGTCTGGCATCAGAGCGATAGCGGCGAGAAGGGATCGGAATACCTGCTCAGTCCATACTTCATCGAACCGTACGCGATTGGTCAAACCACGCACGTCATTGGCTTAGCCCAGCTTCAGCACAAACGCGGATGGCTGCCAGCGCGCATGTTAACGCTCAAGATCGAACGCATCCGGCGCGCCGAACTCACCCGCGAGAGCTATCAGATACCGGCCAGCTTCGATCCACGTGAGTATCTATCCAGCGCGTGGGGCATCTGGACGAGCGACCACGAACCGGTCGACGGCGTCCTGCGCTTCAATGCGCGCGTTGCCCGCCGGGTGCAAGAAACGCGCTGGCACCGTTCCGAGCAGGTTGAAGCGCAACCTGATGGCACACTGATCTGGCGCGCGCAGATTGCCGAACCAAAAGAGATGTTACCGTGGATTCGCGGCTGGGGCGCCGATGTCGAAGGTCGCCCTCCCTCGCGGAAGGCGTGGGTTCCAATCAGAAGAGATGGCCTGTAGAGCCGTCTCTCCTACCCATGCTCTCGCAAACCCTCACCACTCGCGCCACTCTTCCGCAATGTCAAACCGGTACGGCCATTCGCGCGGATGCGATACCAGACCGGCATGCACCGGGTTGTGCTGGGTGTAGGTCAGCACGCGCTCGGCTTCTCCCGCCCGGTAGATTGGGTATTCGTAGTGATCGAGGTGCCAAAAGGAGCCACTGCGATTGATCACTTCATTCGCGTGCCGGCCGGTCTGGCCTTTGAAACGCTTGATCAGCCGGGCTAGCGAGTATTGGTACATCGGTACCGCATTGCTGCGCTCAATGATGAGATGAACGTGGTTGGGCATGATGCAGTAGCCGAACATCCGGTAGTAGCGGCCATTGAATTCAGCTAACGCATCGCTGACTATCTGCGCAATCGCTGGTTCAATCAGCCATTGCGGGCCGCCGGCAATGTCCTGATCTAACAGCGCATCGAGCCGCTCGAAGTGATGCTGGACGAGCTGGTAGAGGTGATAGAGTTGCTCGGCGCCAGTGTACTGCGCGGTGATTGCAGCCTGCGTCCGGTTTTGTTCTTGTTTCAGTTGGAGCAGCGTTTCCTCCGGGATGGTATCGATCAGCGGGAAGGTGATGAAGGTGATGGTGGCCGGAGGAAATTGGGACGGCGCGACGTAGTGTTTGAGTAGTTGTTGCATGATAATAGCGACATGTTCCGGGCGAATCGGTATTGGTAAATTTTAACTAATGTTGGCGATTTGATCAAATCTGGAGCGCACGAACGGCGCGCTTGCGGTTTAAATTCGTGACCGGAAACGTGTTACTATGTAGTGAGTCGAGCTGTAGAGTGCGCTATTTCGGTGTGACTCGCTATCATTCGTAAATTATTATGTCAAATCCATTAGTGGGTGTGCGGGTGACAACCGCTGCACTGCGAGAAGTGCCGCGCATGGAGGCGGCTGCCGAGGTTGCGCGCCGGCGCGCGCGCGCCTTAGGCCGCCCGGTGTTGGTGAGTGTGACGACCCAAGTTGGGTTGCGTGATCCGTTGGCCCTCTTTGCCCGTGGCGCCGGTGTAACCCATAATCGGTTGTTTTGGAGCGTGCCCGCTGCCGGTTTTGAGTTGACCGGTCTCGGCGCTGCATGGAGTTTTACCCCGCCGCCTGAGATTGATCGGTTCGCCGCTAGCGCCGCAGCGTGGCGGCAGTTGGTGGCTGAGGCGGTGATTAATGTTGACCCTGATGTGCCGGTGCAGGGGCCGGTGGCGATCGCTGGGTTTCGCTTCGATCCCGCTCAGCCGGCTAGCGAGTTGTGGCGTGATTATCCCCATGCCCTGCTGGTGCTGCCGCGGTTGCTGATCGTTCGCCAAGGTGAGGTGACGACCCTCACCGTGAACGGTATGGTTGATGAGCGTAGTTCGACGCTCTCACTTGGCGCCGCCGCCGCTCGCCGTTTGCAGGCCTTGATCGGGTTGCCGTGGCGTCCCCGCCGTCCGCCGCTCGATTTGCAGGTGGATGTGTCGCTTGATCCTGCCGAATGGAAGGCGATTGTCGCCGATGCGATCGCTGATCTCCGCGCCGGTGCACTTGAGAAGGTGGTGCTGGCACGTGCTGTCCGCCTACGGGGGGCCGAGCCATTCGATACTGCGGCCACGCTTGATGTGTTGCGCCGCGATTATCCGCATACCTTTGTGTTTGCCGTCGCGCGCGGCGGTCGTACCTTTCTCGGCGCGTCTCCCGAACGTTTGGTCGCTCTCCGTGATGGCCGGGTGTCCGCTTCAGCTTTGGCCGGTTCTGCTCCCCGCGGTAAGACGCCGGCTGAAGATGCGGCGCTGGCCGCTGCTCTGTTGCAGAGTGCGAAGGATCGCGCTGAGCATGCGTTTGTGGTGCAGATGATCCGCTCGGCGCTGGCTGAGTATTGTGACGATGTGCAAGCGTCTGACTCGCCTGAGATTATGCAGGTGCGGAATGTCCAGCATCTCTTTACGCCAGTGACGGCATGTATCAGGCCCGGCTACGATATTTTCGATCTAGTTGGCCGGCTGCATCCTACTCCCGCCGTCGGCGGCAAACCCGGCCCGGCGGCGCTAGCGTGGATCCGCTCTCGCGAGCGGCTCGATCGCGGTTGGTACGCTGCGCCGGTCGGTTGGGTCGATGCCCGCGGCGATGGTGAGTTTGCGGTGGCGCTGCGTTCGGCGTTGATTGGCCGCCGCGAGGCGACCTTGTTTGCCGGCTGCGGGATTGTGGCCGCTTCTGATCCGGAACGGGAGTTGGCCGAAACTCGCATTAAGTTGCGCGCTATGCTAGGGGCGCTGGGGGCAGGCGAAGAGATGATTGGCTAGTGCGAGAGTCTGTTCCCGCTCATATGGTTCCTTTGCCCCGCCGGTACGGCGCGAGGGGCGAACAACATCTTTGGCTGTGCGATGCCGCAACGTTCCTACGCTCCACGCTCCCGCACCAGTGGGTTCAAGGGCGGGCAGAACAGATGAGCATAGATACGGTTGATGGCGTTAGGATGCGCTGGTTTGCCCCCACCCCTCCCCAGCGGGGGAGGGGTGAGGGGGAGTGCAGCACGGGACTTTACAGTATTGCACAGCGATCCACGGTTGCAATCGATCACATGGTCTGGCCGCCCTCAACGTTAGTGGGAGAGGGGCTGGGGTGAGGGCCGACAAGGGATGAATGATGAGCGATGTTTCAAGCCATCTTTATGCGCTGACCCATTGGGTGGCAGCGATTGCCAATGGTCTGGCGGCGAGCGGGGTGCATGACGTGGTGGTCTGTCCCGGTTCGCGCAGTACGCCGTTGGCGCTGGCAGTTGCGCGCCATCCGCATCTGCGGGTGTGGATGCATCTCGATGAGCGTTCCGCCGGTTTTTTTGCGCTGGGTATGGCCCGCTCGCGCAGTGCGCCGGTAGCAGTGCTCTGCACGTCGGGCACGGCGGTGGCGAATCTGTTGCCGGCAGTTGTTGAGGCTAATCTTGCCCGCGTACCGTTGCTGTTGCTCACCGCCGACCGTCCGCCTGAGCTGCGCGATAATGGCGCGCCGCAAACAATTGACCAGATTGGAATTTTTGGCCGGAATGTGCGTTGGTTTGTTGATCTGCCGGTGCCGCATACGCCGCTCGTACCATTTTTGCGCGCCACGCTTGGCAGAGCAATTGGGGCAGCGCGCAGCGCTCCCGCTGGGCCGGTTCATCTTAATCTGCCCTTCCGCGAGCCGTTGGTGCCCGACCGCGCGCTGCTGGCGTCGCTGCTGGCCGCGCCGGTTACGCCGGTGCAGGTGGCGCCGGCGCGCCGGATGCTCGGCGGTACCGAGCTGGCTGCGCTGGCGACCAGTCTGGTTGAGTGCCGGCATGGGTTGATTATCGCCGGCCCCGATTGCCCGCCTGATCTTGGCCCGCTGTTGGTGACGCTGGCCCATTGCTTGCGCTTCCCGATTTTGGCCGATCCGCTCTCTGGCGTGCGCTATGGCCGCCATGTCGATGATGTGGTGCTCGGCGCGTACGACGCCTTTTTGCGCGATGAGCGGTTTGCCGCTGCGTATGCGCCGGAAGTGGTGCTGCGGTTTGGCGCGATGCCGACCAGCAAGCCGGTGTTGCTCTATCTGCAGCGCCATCCGCAGGCCCGCCAACTGGTGATCGATGGTGGGGCCGGTTGGCGCGAACCGACTAGTCTCGCCGCCGAGCATCTGCCGGTCGATGAGCATTGGTTTTGTATGGCGCTGGCCGATGCGCTGGCTTCATCCCAACGCGAGGGCCCGACGCTGTGGTTGCGGGCATGGCTAACTGCCGAGCGGGTGACCCGCGCGACAATGGCAGAGCATTTACTGGCCCAGCCGGCGATCAGCGAGCCGGGGTTGTTTGCTCGCCTCGGCGAATGGCTGCCTGCCGGTACGACGCTGTTCGTCGGCAATTCGATGCCGGTGCGCGATTGCGATAGTTTTCTCGGCCCGCGCGCGCTGCCGCTGGCGGTGCTCGGCAATCGCGGCGCGAATGGGATTGATGGCTTGGTATCGACCGCGCTCGGTTTGGCTGCCGGCGGCGCGACGCCGTTGGTGATGGCGCTCGGCGATCTCTCGCTGTTGCACGATGCCAATGGCTTGCTGGCGGCGCGGTTGCATCAGCTCAACGCTACTATTCTCTTGATCAATAATGATGGCGGCGGGATCTTCTCGTTTTTGCCTCAGGCCAGCGAGACCGACCAGTTTGAGTTGTTGTTTGGCACCCCGCACGGGATCGATTTTGCGCCGTTGGCTGCTCTGCACGGCGCCCGTTATACGCTGGCCGCCGATTGGCCGGCGGCCCAAGCCGCTCTGCAAGCGAGTTTGGCCGGTGGTCTGCATCTGATTGAGATTCGCACCCGCCGCGACCAGAATGTGGCCGATCATCGCGCGATCTGGCCTTTGATCAGCGCCGCGCTTGAGCGGGCCGGGTTGGTGGAAAGGAGACCGGAGTGACACCTACCTTTGTGACCAATGCCGATATTATTGCCCAAGAGGCGCAGTATACCAGCGGCCTGTACCCCAAACGCCCGCTGGCGATTGTGCGCGGCAAAGGCGCGCATCTGTACGATGCCGAAGGCCGGATGTACATCGATTGCGTGGGCGGTCAGGGTGCGGCCAACCTCGGCCATAGCCACCCGGCGATTGTGGCCGCGATCCGCGAGCAGGCTGAACGACTGATCAGTTGCCCTGAAATCTTCCCCAATGATGTGCGCGCCGCGTATCTGGCCGAGTTAGCGGCGGCCTTGCCCTTCCCGTCTCGCATCTTTCTCTGCAATAGCGGGGCTGAAGCGGTTGAAGCGGCGCTCAAGTTTGCCCGCTTGCTCACCGGGCGGCCCGGCATTATCGCGACCATGCGCGGGTTTCATGGCCGCACGATGGGGGCGCTGAGCGCGACATGGGAGAGCAAGTATCGCGAGCCATTTGTGCCGCTAGTGCCGGAATTTAGCCACGTACCTTACGGTAATCTCGATGCGCTCCGCGCTGCGGTTGGCCCGCAGACGGCGGCGGTGCTGGTTGAACCGGTGCAGGGCGAGGGTGGCGTGCGGCCCGCTCCGGACGGTTATCTCGAAGGCGTGGCTGAGATTTGCGCGGCTAATGGCGCACTGTTGTTGGTGGATGAAGTGCAGACGGGGTTTGGCCGCACTGGCAAGCTGTTTGCGATTGAACACAGCGGGGTGACGCCCGATATCCTGATTTTGGCCAAGAGTATCGCTGCCGGGGCGCCGATGGGAGCTGTCGCTATCCACGAACGGTTTGGCCCTTTGCCGCCGGGAACCCACGGTTCGACCTTTGGCGGCAACCCGCTGGTATGCGCCGCCGCTCGCGCCGCCCTGCGCGTTTACCGCGAAGAGCAGATTCCTGAGCAGGCGGCGGCCAAGGGGGCGTGGTTGCTACAAGCGCTGCGCGATCTCAATTTGCCCGCCGTGCGCGAGGTGCGCGGCTTGGGGTTGCTAGTCGGCCTCGAACTCAAGAGCCGTTCGCAACCGGTGATTGCCGCGTTGCTTGATCACGGCGTGCTGGCTTTGCCCGCCGGCCCCAACGTGTTGCGCTTGCTGCCGCCGTTGATCATCGAACAGGCTGATCTGGAACGGGTAGTGGCGGCGATTGCGGCAGTGTTGCGCTCGCCTCTGCCCGCCGCTCCAACGCAAACAACACAATCGCCACATCAGCCGGATTGATGCCCGCTAACCGCCCGGCCTGCCCCAACGTCGCCGGGCGGAACCGCATCAATACCTGCCGCGCTTCGTTACGCAGTCCCGGCAGTGCGGTGTAATCGAAATCGGGCGGGATGCGCCGGTGCTCCATCTTCTGCATGCGCGCTACTTCCCGCTCTTGGCGGGCAATGTAGCCGCTATACTTGCAGGCAATCTCAAGTTGCTCTGCCACCGCCGGCGCGAGTTCCGGCAGATCAGGGATGGCGGCGCGGAGCTGGTCGTAGCGCACGTCAGGCCGGGCTAGCACTTCGGCCACTGTGGCCGGCTGGCTCAGCGGTTTGATGCCTTGTTCTTCCAACGCCGCGTTGATCGCCGCCGCCGGGAAGAGCCGCCGCTCACGCGCTTGCCGCACCGCCTGCTCGGTCTGCGCGCGCCGCGCTTCCACCACTGCTGCCCGCGCGCCATCCACTAACCCCAGCTCATACGCGAGCGGCGTTAAGCGCAGATCGGCGTTGTCGCCACGCAAGAACAGCCGGTATTCGGCCCGCGAGGTAAACATGCGGTACGGCTCCCC
>NZ_DAOTWH010000295.1:0-13294 GCF_034435895.1 Chloroflexus sp. | reverse complement strand
GCACACCGCCACCCGCCCCGCCGGCCTATGGCTCCCCAGCCACTCCGCCGCCGGCCTACGGCACACCGCCTACTCCCCCGCCAGTGTACGTGCAAGCGCCGGCAGCGCCAGTCGCGCAACCCTACAGCGCCGCGCCAACCGTTCCCGCCCCCAACCCGCTGAATGCGCCAACAGTACTGGCCCAAACCACCCGCAAAGGCGCACCGGTTGGGATCATCGCGGGAATCATTGTGGTGCTGCTGCTCATCGGCGGTGGTATCGCCGCCTTTGTCTTTTCTCGTCCTAGCGAACCAGAGGTCGTCAGTAAAGCCAATCAATTGATTGCCGATGGTGACACAGCGCTAGCCCGCCCCGGCGGCTTAGCCGATGCGATCAGCGCGTATCGCTCGGCCCTTGACGCCGATGCCAACAATCTGACCGCCCATGCCCGCCTAGCTGGCGCTTTGTTGGCACAGGGCAACTGGGAAGATGCGATTGCTGCCGCTGCGCCATTAGTGACCTCCTCTGACCGGCAAGCGCAGGCACTTGGGCATAGCATCAGCGGTTACGCTTTCTTCCAGCTCGGTGATGTGGTGACGGCGCGCAATTCAGGTGAAACAGCAATCGCCGTCAGCGACTCGATCGCACTTGGCTATGCGTTATACGCAGCAGCGCTAGCTTCTAATGCCGAAACCAGCCGCAACAATAGCCTCATGAACGACGCATTTACTGCGATCGGCAATGCGGAAGACCGGCTCGACGCCGCCGATCCGCTCAACCGCGCCTTTGCCCGAGCCCTGATCGGCTGGGCTTTCGGGCAAGATTTTCAGCTGCGTAACGACCCGAACGTGCTTGAGCAAGCGATTACCAACCTTGAAGCTGCAATTGACAGCTATCCAGCATTGGCCTTCTTTCACTACGAACTCGGCTCCATCTATCTGGCTGCTGACGATAACGCAACAGCACAGGCTGAATTCAAGACTGCGCTCGAGCTTGACCCCAACTTCAGCCCTGCCCAAGCCGGTCTTGGTTGGGTTGCCTATTTTGACGGCAACGCTAGCGAGGCACACCGAGCCTTCGATAAGGCCCTCCAGCTAAACCCCAACCAAAGCCTCGCCCTGCTCGGGCTGGGCCGGCTCGCCTTCGACGATGACCAGTGGGATGAAGCGATCGACTACTTCCAACAAGCAATTGACAGCAATCCCCATTCGGCGATCGCTTACGGCTATCTGGGTGAAGCCAAACTGTTCGCTGGCTTTAACAGCACTGATCAAGCCACCCAAGACACGTTGTATCAAGAGGCGGAAGAGGCGTATCGCGCTTCCATCGAACGCAAAGACTATTCGGTGCTAGGCTACAATGGGCTTGGTTGGATTTTGCAGTACCAAGAGCGGTACACTGAATCGATCGAGGCGTTTGAACGTGCCCGCCAAATCGACGATCAAAAAGAAGAGATTTTCAATGGTCTCGGCTGGAGCCTCTTGCTCAGCGATCGCTACGTCGAAGCAGAACCAATGTTTAAGCGAGCGGTTGAGCTTGATCCAACCTACGCCAGCGCCTATTTTGGGTTAGGCCGTTCGTACGAAGAGCAGGGCCGGCGCGCAGAGGCGTTAGCCGCATTCCAAGAGACCAAGCGCCTTAACCCGAACTATCGCGGCATTGATGAAGCGATTGCACGCGTATCGAATTAACGTATCAGAGTGACAGCACCAACGATTCTCTTGATCGGCCCGCCCGGTGCAGGCAAAACGACCATCGCCACCCAATTGGCACGCGAGACCGGGATGGCCATTATTGCCACCGGCCAGCAATTGCGTGCCGAGATTCGGGACCAAACTCCAATCGGACAACAGATTGGGGCGTTGATCGAACACGGGCAATTGACGCCTGACGCGCTGATAGCCGAGCTGATGCGCTCGTGGCTGCACGCAATCCCTCCGGCACAGCCATGCCTGCTCGATGGGTATCCGCGCAGCGTGGCCCAAGCGCAGATGCTCGAAACGCTGCTGGCCGAACAGGGCCGGCAAGTCAATGCCGTGATAGTGCTCGATCTCAGCGAAGCGACGATCATTCATCGCCTCAGTGGTCGCCGCGTCTGCCGCAGCCCCGATGGGCGCGATGTGACGTTGCATATCGACGATACCGAGACCGTCGCCCAATGCTTGGCCCGCGGCGGTGTCTTGCTGCAACGCGACGACGATCAACCCGACGTCATTCGCGCCCGCCTCCAGCTCTACGAGCAAGCGACCGCCCCCGTGCTCGACTTTTATGCGGCGCGCGGGTTGGCGCATCACGTCAATGCCGATCAGCCGCCGCCCGCGATCGTAGCGGCAATCCGCGCGGTCTTGCAGCTTTGAGCTTCCCCAACCCAGCGACGCAGCCTCACCGCGCTATGCTACAATAGCGGCAACGGGCGTGTGTAAGAGGAGGTTCAACGATGAACGGGCATGTGGCGCTGATTACCGGCGCAGCAAGCGGGATCGGCTTGGCCTGCGCAGAACGGTTTGCTGCCGATGGCTATCGGGTCGTGATCGTTGATTTGCCCAACCCGACTGGTGAGGCGATCGCCGAACGGCTCGGCGGTATCTTTGTGGGGGTCGATCTCGCGACGCAGGCTGGCTGCCGGCAAGCCGTCGATGCGGCACTCAATGCGTATGGCCGGGTAGATGCGCTGATCAACAACGCCGGCTTTCAGCACATTGATCCGATCGAAGAGTTCCCCGAAGATCGGTGGGAGACGATGATCGCGGTGATGTTAACCGCCCCCTTCCGGCTGACGAAGTATGTCTGGCCGAGCATGAAGACCAATGGGCGCGGGCGGATTGTGAATATCGGTTCGGTGCATAGCCTGCGCGCTTCGCCCTTCAAGAGCGCCTATATCTCGGCGAAGCATGGTTTGCTCGGTTTCACCCGCACCGCAGCGCTAGAGGGCGGCCCCTACGGGATTACCGTTAATCTGATCGCACCAGCGTATGTGCGCACGCCGCTAGTCGAAAAACAGATCGCCGATCAAGCGCGTACCCGCGGCATTCCCGAAGATCAGGTGATCGAGAAGGTGATGCTCGAACCGGCAGCGATTAAGCGTCTGATTGAGCCATCTGAAGTAGCCGGCTTGGCGGCGTTCCTCTGTTCCGATGCCGCCGGCGCCATCACTGGGTCGGTGTACGAAATCGCTTTGGGTTGGACGGCGCGGTAGGCGGGGCACGACGCCGCGGTGCTCCGCCTACCGCACGGGTACGCCTAACACGGCCCGAGCTTCGGCCACGTCGTGATGGATTTGGGCGACCAACTCGTCAATGCCGTTGAATTTGCGTTCGTTGCGCAGCCGCATCAGCAACTCAAGACGCAGCGGTTGATCGTAGAGGTCGCCCTCCCAATCGAGCAAATACGCTTCGACGATGCGCCGCGTGCCGTCGAAGGTCGGGCGGACGCCGATGTTGGTCACTGCCGGCACAACTGCACCGGTGGTGAGATAGGCCCGGCAGGCGTAGACACCGTTGGCCGGCAAGGCGACATCGGGACTGACTTGCACATTGGCGGTAGGGAAGCCGATTTGGCGTCCCCGCCCGTCGCCGCGGGTCACAATTCCGCGTAGCGCGAACGGGCGCCCCAGCAAAGCGCCTGCGCCAGCCACATTGCCGGCCAGCACCAGCTCGCGGATGCGCGACGAGCTGACTGGAATGCCGGCGACGGTATATTTGCTGAGCGCGCCAATCGCAAACCCCAACCCTCGCCCGATCTCCATCAAGCGCGGGATGTCACCCTCACGCCCGCGCCCCATGGCAAAATCTTCGCCTACCCAGATCTCGCGCACCGGCAGCGCAGCGCTAATCCGTGCCATATACTCGGCGGCTGCCATGCGGCGAATCTCTTCGGTAAAGGGGGCAACAATGAGCAGATCCGGTTCGAGCCGCCGGATCTGCTCGATCTTTTCATCGAGATCACTCAGCAGTTGCAACGGCTGGCCGGGTTGTAATACCGCACGCGGATGTGGTTCCCACGTCAGCACCGCACTGAGCATATCAAGCGTGCGCGCCCGTTCTACCGTGGTGCGAATCAGTTGTTGATGGCCGAGATGGACGCCATCGAAACGGCCAATGGTTAACACTGTCGCCCGGTTGGCCAAGCCGGGAGTAAGGTCGCGGGCGATCTGCACAGACTTCCTGCTCCGTTTCTATCCCTGATCGACCAGCCGCTGCAATTCGGCCAGCCGGTTTAACGCTTCTAGCGGGGTCAACTCTTCGATCCGCAGCCTCCGTATGTACTCTACCACCGGATGCGGCGCGAGATCAAAGAACGAGAGTTGCATACTCGGCACTGGCGGACGGGCCGGCGCTGCCGGCGCCGGCGGTTCCGTCACGCTATCCGGCTCTACATGGCTACGCACCGCCACCGGTTTAGCCGCCCACCCTTCCAGCTCAGCGAGCAATTCGTTCGCGCGCCGGATGACGCTCGCCGGAATGCCGGCCAGCTCGGCGACGTGAATGCCATACGAACGATCGGCGCCGCCGCGGCGCAGTTCATGCAGAAAGACCACCCGCCCATCGCGCTCGACCGCCGCCATGTGGTAGTTGCGGACACGCGCCAACTCACCTTCCAGCGCGGTCAGCTCGTGGTAGTGGGTGGCGAACAGCGTCCGGCAACCAAGCTGCGGGTCGTCGTGGATGTATTCCACCACGGCTCGCGCAATCGCCATGCCGTCGTAGGTGCTGGTGCCACGACCTACTTCATCGAGAATGATCAGCGAGTGGGGTGTGCTCTGCATCAGCAACGCTGCGGTTTCGGTCATCTCGACCATAAAGGTGCTTTGGCCGGTGGCAATGTCGTCTTGCGCGCCAATCCGGGTGAAGATGCGATCGACCAGTCCAATTTCGGCTTCATCAGCCGGCACAAACGAGCCGATCTGCGCCATGAGCGTGATCAAGGCCACTTGGCGTAAGAAGGTGCTCTTGCCGGCCATATTGGGGCCAGTGATGATCAGAATCTGCACATTGTCGCCGTCAAGCTCGATGTCATTGCCGATAAACGGCTCGCTGAGAGTACGTTCAACCACCGGATGGCGGCCTTGCTTGATGCGCAACACCCGATCGGTGCGTAGCGCCGGCTGCACATAGCGCCCGCGCACCGCTGTTTCAGCCAGCGCCGCCAGCGCATCGAGCCGCGCCACTGCCGCTGCCGTTGCCCGCAGCCGGTCGAGGTGCTGCTGAATCTCGTCACATAGGCGCTGGAAGATGTCGCGTTCGAGATCGACCAGTTTCAGGCGGGCATCGCTCAGCAGACTCTCGTAATATTTCAGTTCTTCGGTGACATATCGCTCGGCGTTGACCAGCGTCTGTTTGCGTTCGTAGTGCGCCGGGATGAGCTTAGGGTCAACCGCGCGCGAGATCTCGATATAGTAGCCGAAGACTTGGTTGTAGCTCACCTTGAGCGAGCGAATGCCGGTGCGTTCGCGTTCTTTGCTCTCCAAGCGGTCAATGAACTCTTGGGCATGGCGGCTAGCCTTGATCAACGCATCGAGCCGCTGGTCGAAGCCGGGCCGGATCACCCTGCGCGGACGCTCGCCACCCTCTTCGGCGGCGCGCAGATAGTTTGACGCGCCGAGCAGGGCCGGCGGGTCTTCATCCAGCGCCCGTTCGAGTAGATCGAGCACATCGCTGCACAGATCGAGCGCCGGCGCTGGTTCGCCGGCCATCTCCGGCGCGAGCAGATCGGGCAAGAGGTGCTCAACCGCTTGCGCCACAGCAGGCAGCTTGCGCAAGGAAGCCCGCAACTGCACCATATCGCGCGGCGTCGCCACCGCGATCCCTTGCGCAATCCGGTTCAGCGCCCGCTCCATATCAGGCAGTTCGGCCAACGCCGAACGCAACTCAAGGCGAGCCATCGTCTCGAACACCAGCCGGGCCACGGCATTCTGGCGCACCTGCAATGGTTCGAGCACAATCAAGGGCTGGGTGATCCAGCGCCGCAACAACCGCCCCCCCATCACGGTGCAAGTCCGGTCGAGCACGCCAATCAGCGACGCCTTATTCCCTTGCCGCCCGCTGCTTTCGAGCAGCTCAAGGTTGCGCCGCGTCTGCGGATCAAGCAACATGTAGGCGCCGGTATGATAGACGCGCAGATGGCGCAGTTGGCTGACACGCTGGCGTTGGGTCATCTGGGCATACTGGATCAACGCGCCGGCGGCGCGCGTCGCCAAGGGCCGGTTATCGAGGCCGCACACTGCCAGCGAAGCCACCGCCAACTGCTCGCGCAACGCCTCAGCCGCAGTTGCCAACTCCCAGCGCCACGCTGGCCACTCCGTCACTTCACCCTGCGTCCAACTCGCCGCACTGGCGCCGTCAAGCCGGCGCGCCACCCGTTCGTGGGGCAGCAGCGCCTCGCGCTCTTCCTTAGTCAGCGGAGCCAAATCTTGGCTGAGACGGGCTTGCACCGGGGTCAAATGCGGCAACCGCAACGCCTCATCGTCCGCCACCAACACTTCGGCGGGACGGAGACGGGCTAATTCGGCTTGCAACTGGATGAGCGCGCGAGCATCGGTAAACTCGGCGGCAGCAAACTCGCCGGTTGAGAGATCGGCATACGCCAACCCCACCTTGTCGGCCTCAACAATCACCGCAGCCAGATAGTTGTTGGTGCGGTCAGGCAACATCGCCGGATCGATCACCGTACCCGGCGTAATGATCCGTACAATTGCCCGCTGCACCATCTTGCCGCTGCTTTCGAGCGGGGTCAACCCGGCGGCGTAGACCGAACGGGGGCGGGTATCGTTACGCATCGCCTCGGTCTCACTCAACTGCTCGGCGATCGCCACCCGATAACCACGCGCCACCAACTCGCTGACATAGCGATCGACGGCGTGGTAGGGCATCCCCGCCATTGGCGCATAAAGCTTCTGCTGATCTTTGGGGGCGCGCTTATCGACCGCGTACTCTTTGCGCGTCAAGGTTACGTCAAGCAATTCCGCGATCAGCTTGGCATCGTCGTCGAAGGTTTCGTAGAAATCGCCGAAGCGGAAGAGCAGAATGGCATCAGCAGCCTCTTCTTTGAGTTTGCGATATTGGCGATACCACGCATGCAGTTCGATAGCGGCCATGGGTTTCTTATCGTATTGCGGAGCTTAGAGCGGCAATGCCTCCGCCTAGCGCGACGATCATAACCATCCGCGCTATGATAGCATATTCCGCCGGCATGCGAAGATGCGGGCGAGCCGATGTCATTGCGAGCCGCCGCGCCCCCTCCGTCATTGCGAGCCACGCGGAGGGGCAGAGCGCTGCGCTGCCCCCGCGCGGCGAAGCAATTCCCCGCGAGCACGGAACGCACCCGCTCAGCGTTCGTTCTCGCCACAGCGGGAGATTGCTGCGGGGGCTGCGCCCCCGCGCAATGACAACCGGCAAGCGGGCGCTGGTTTCCCCTCACCCCCATCCCTGCTCCTGCGCTAGCGCGGGAGCGGGGTGCTGCTGCGTTCCGCTGCCGCAATGTCGTTGCCGTCAATCCGGCGGCTCCCCTTCTCCCACCGCACGGTGGGAGAAGGGGCGGGGGGATGAGGGCGCCAGCCCGCGCAGCGGGCTTCGTACCCCTAGCCCAGCCCTTCAGGGCCGGGTTCCCTGCGCACCACTTGTCATTGCGAGCCACGCGGAGGGGCAGAGCGCTGCGCTGCCCCCGCGCGGCAATCTCCCGCGAGCACGGGAGTAATGCCTAGCCGCACACCCCAACCCCTAATACGCCAACAACTCACTGGCGGCGGCGAGAATTTTGGCGGCGTTGGGCCGGTAAGCGTCTTCGAGCGGCGGACTATAGGGCACCGGCGTGTCGGGTGCCGCCAACCGGGTGATCGGCCCATCGAGATACTCGAAGGCTTGCTCGGCAATGAGCGCGGCTACTTCAGCGCCGACGCCGCACGTGCGGTTGGCTTCATGCACGATCAGCACTTTGCCGGTCTTGCGCGCGGTGGCCACAATCGCCGCTTCATCGAGCGGTTTGAGCGTGCGCAGATCGATCACTTCAATGCTATGTCCCTCGCGTTCGAGTTCGTTCGCCGCGCTGAGCGCCTCGTGCACCATGGCGCCGTAGGCGATAATGCTCAACTCTTCGCCGCTGCGCCGCACCACCGCTCGTCCAATCGGCACCAACGCCTCACCCTCCGGCACCATCCCTTTCAGCGAGCGGTAGAGATATTTGGTCTCGTAATAGATGACCGGGTTGGGGTCGCGGATGGCGCTGAGCAGCAGGCCATAGGCGTCGGCAGGGGTGGCCGGCGCAACGACCTTGAGGCCGGGAGTATGGACAAACCATGCTTCGTTGGATTGGGAATGGAACGGGCCGGCGCGGAGACCGCCGCCGCCGGGGGCGCGGATGGTGATCGGCACCGGCTGCCGCCAGCGAAAATGGTTGGTGGCAGCGAATTGCACAATCGCATCGAAGCCGGTCGAGATAAAGTCAGCGAACTGCATCTCGACCACCGGCACAAAGCCCTCGAACGACATACCGATCGCGGCGTAGATCATCGCCAGCTCGGTCATCGGCGTATCGATCACCCGATCCTCGCCAAACTCCTCGATCAAGCCTTGCGTCACCTTAAACGCGCCGCCATAGACGCCGATATCTTCACCCATCACCAACACGCGCCGGTCGCGCTGCATCTCGTAGCGCAAAGCAGCCCGGATCGCTTCCAGATAGGTCAGCTCGCGCGTCCCCTGTTCGCCGGCCAGTACGGTGGTCGCTTTATGCAATCCTTGATCCCACGTCATGACTTCCTCCTGCCAGCGCATTAGGCATAGACGCCATCGGTCACGGTTGCCGGGTCAGGGTACGGCGACGCCTCGGCAAACGCCTGCGCTTCGTCGAGTTCGGCTTCGATCCGGGCCAACAACGCGGCCAGCTTGGCATCATCGAGCAAGCCGCGCGCGCGCAATTCAGCCTCGATGCGGGCAATCGGATCGCGCGCCTCCCACTCGGCCAGCAGCTCTTTAGGCACGTAGGCCATATTGTCGTGGATGGCATGGCCGCGCATGCGCATCGTCTTGCATTCAATCAAGGTTGGGCCGCCGCCGGATCGCGCCCGCTCGACCGCCTCTTTCGTGGCGTGGTACACCGCGGCGAAGTCGTTGCCGTCAACAATCACCCCCGGCATATTGTAGCCGGCAGCCCGTTGCGCGATATGCTCGATCGCCATCTGGCGGCTGAGAGGGGTGGAATAGGCATACTGATTATTTTCGCAGATAATGACCATCGGCAACTTAAACACACTCGCCCAATTCATCGCCTCGTGGGCCAGCCCCTGCGAAGCGCTGCCATCACCAAAAAAGCACATCGCCACCCGCGGCTCGCCTTTCAGCTTGATGCCATGGGCCACGCCGGCTATCACGCCGGTCGAGGCGGGCAAATGGCTAATAAAGCCGATAATCCCCAAGCTGAGATCACCCATGCCGTGCAAATTCGCGTCGCGCCCGCGGGTCACTCCTGTCTCGCGACCTAACCACTGGGCCACAATCCGGCGCGGGGTCAGGCCGCGCACCAGATACGCGCCAAGATCGCGGTGCATCGGCGCGACAATATCCCTAGGGCCAAGGCTGAGTGCCGCGGCCACACTGAGGGCTTCGTGGCCGATCTGCGAAAAGTAACCGCCGACAATTTTGCTCTGCTTGTGCAGGAAGGTGCCGCGATCATCAAGCGCGCGGGTCAGGCGCATCCAATAATGGGCTTGTTGCAGCAATTCATCATCAATCTCGTTCATGCCGTCTCCTTGCCAGTGAAGGCATCGCTCAGCCGGCATCCCTGCCATGATTCCGCCAACACGTGGGGTATAGAGGTATTGTACTCGATGAAGAACGGTGTGTGTGCAAAGAACGTAGGGACATTGCCAAGCAATGTCCCTACGTACCAACCGGTGATGCGTGGCGCGACGACTATTGAGCGACGTTCACCGCAATCTTGCGCGGCTTGATCTCTTCGGCCTTCGGTACCGTCACCGTCAGCACACCATTCTCAAGCCGGGCCTCAATCCGATCCGGATGGATCTGATTGGGCAGGCGGATGCTGCGGCTGAAGCGGCCATAGCGGCGCTCGGTGACGTGATATTGGCGATCCTTGCGATCGCTGCTCTGCGTAATCTCACCGCTGATCGTCAGCACATTGTTCTCGAAGGTGATGTTGAGTTGATCAGCGGTCATGCCGGGCACCGCCATCTCGACGTGATAGGCATCAGCAGTCTCGCTCAAGTCGAGCGCCGGCACCAAGCTGCCGTTGCGCGGCATCACACCAGTGAAGCCGGTGAAGAAGGTATCGTCAAGCAGTTGGGTCATCTCGCGGAAGGGATCCCAGCGGGTGATGTTCGTCATAGCCGTCCTCCTTGCATCATCGTGTTATTTCTTTTTAGTGGTCGTGCTCTCATTTCGAGCTTGGCTATACAATAGCAAGGTATTGTTAGAATGACGTTGGTAGAGTATTAAAGCAGTGTCTACATTGGCAGCAACGATTCGGAATGCCGAGTGGTTTCACCGGAAATTGACCAGCCGCCTTGGTCAATCATGGCAGCACAAACACACCTATGACCACTGTTTCTATGCATAATAATGAACAAAGACAGTATAAATCTGATCTATACAGCTTGTATCCAACGTGATACAATGCAATTACACTATCACCGGCACTAATCCAAAGGGGTGTAAACATGGCACGGTCAATTAATATCGATTTGCAGGGAGGCGTAGTACCGATCTCGCAGGCTGCGGCCAGCCTTGCAGCGCTCATTCGACGAGCCAAGGTGAGTGGGCAGCCAGTAGTGATCACCCAGAAAGGGTATCCATCGGCGGTATTGCTTAATATCGAGCTGTTTGAACAACTGCGGGCGATGGCAATGCAGGCCGAACAGGCCCTTGAGCAGAATGGGTGATGAATGGGACGAATACGCTGTTAGCAAAACAAGCATGGCGCGGGGGCATGGTATCGCCCCCGCGTCATGGTTTAGTAATGGCCGCGACGCAGCGACCCTACCGGCGCCCGTCTTGCGCAGCCATCAACGCTGGCATGATCCGGTTATCAGCTTGCGACGGCACCAGCGTCACCCGCGCCTTGCTTTCGGCTAGATTTTGCAGCTCGAGAATGGTAAACAGTGCATCACGCACTTCCGGATCAGTGCCGATGCGCGCCAGCGCCTGACCGAGGATTTGCGGACGCACCGCTTTGGCGCGGGCAAACTCGATCGCCGCTTGCCGTTCGGCAGTGCTCGTGATGATATTCACCCGGTTGGCGCCGTCTTGCAAGATCGCCGACGTCACTTGGCGCAGCCGGTTTACCACCTTGGCCTCGATCTGCCGGATCATATTGATGTCGCGGAAGTGAACTTTGCGGATGTAGACCGACCCCAGCCGGTAGCCCCACTCAGCCGCTTTCGGCGACACCTCGGCCCGCACCGCTTGGCTCATCGCGTGCCGGTTTTCCAGCATCTGCGCCAACGGCATATTGCTGAGCGTACGCACCACCGCATTGCTCACATTCGCCGCCAGCGAGCCTTGCGGATCGACGTTCTTGAACAGGTAGGCCACCGGATCAACCACCGCCATCTCGTACCAAACGCCGATCCCCATCGGCGCACCCTCTTCCGAATTGACTGGCTGGCTGCGCAGATAGCGCTGATCGAGCCGCATGTCGATCACGTACCGCCGGCCAAAGAAGCCGATCAGAAAAGCGTTGATCCCCAGATGGAACGGCAAAATCACCAGTCCCGGCTCGCGCAAGACGCCAACCACGCTGCCGAACAGGGTATAGACGTGGCAGGTGCCTTCGTGAACGATGGTGTAGAAGCCGAACAAGCGTAACAAGCCGAAGAAGGTCGGCGCGAGAATAAACGCAGCGACGAACGTAATCGACGCCACCACAATCGTGGAGAGCAAGAAGTTCATTGATCCACCTCCATAATCACTCGCTCGGCCTGTTGATACAGACCAAGCCGGACATTGCGCAAATAGGCTGGCAGTGCGTCAGAACCGCTCGCCTTCAAGGCCCGCAACTGCTCGGCTAACGCGAGCAATGGCTCCACTTCGGCTTGCGCTTTGAGCGTCTCGATCTCGACTGCGCGTTTCGACTGGACGATCTTTTGGTCGGCAGCGGCCTGCGCAAGGCTAATGTCTGACGACACTTGATTATGGGCGGTGTTAATCGCCGCCATCGCCGACTCGACCTCTGACGGCGCATCGATTTCGGTGATCAGCGAGGCATCGAGGATGATCCCATACCGCGCTGCCGACGACAAGCACTCGCGATCCATCAGCTCGTTGAGATCGCGCAAATTCTTGCGCAGATCGTTGATCGAGACGCCGGTCACTTCAGAGCTTTCGGACGGCATTGCATTCAACTGCCCGGTTTCGGTCGCCGGCGCGGCAAAGTTGGCGATCCGTTCGCGCAAGATCGAGATAAAATAGCCCATCACATGCACGACCGGATTTTTTACGCCAAACAAATAGGCGTAGAGATGCCGTTCCGACACGCGATAGCGGATCTGGCCCTTCAAGCCAACGTTGAGCTGGTCTTTCGTAACCGCTTCTAGCACCCTGCCGCCCTGATTCGCGGTTGGATCTTCCAAATCGAGCGCCATATTGATGGTTTGGGTCGCGATCGACACCTTATAGACCCGCTCCCACGGCCACTTAAAGTACGGGCCACCGGGAGGGATCACCCGCACTTGCGGATAGCGATAGCGCTCGCGCTCATCGGGCCGCATATACTCGAGAAACGGATCATCAACTGGCGGCCCCGGCAAGCGTTCGGCCCGGCCAAAGATGGTCTTGACGGCTCGTTCGTTCTGATCGACGGTGTAGAAACTCAACGCAATGTACCGAACGATGAACCACGCTAATAACCCCAGTGCAATCCCTACTGGAATGGTCATAGCCCCTCCTCACGCACATATCCGCCATAGAAACAAAGCGAGTTCACGGCACGATGACCGTGAACTCACGACGATTCACCGTATCCAACCAGCACTATTCTGAAGCGGCAGTAGTGTGACATAGCTTCTATCCTTTGTGTAACGACTTCAGTATAACATACGGGATACCGTTGAAAAGGTTGCGCTACATGTGCTATAATCGCGCCGACTCACAGATTGCGAGGCGTACCATTTGGGGCGTCACAACAGAAAGGCTATGCTCGCCCCCATAGCCCTTCTGAATGGATCCGATCGTCGTAGATCAGGAGAAGAAGACATGCGCAAGACTCTGCTGACGCTGGTAGCGCTCTTCACGCTACTCGTGCCGATGCTGGCGGCCTGTGGCCAGCCTGCGGCCCAGCCCACTGCGACGCCGGCGCCTGCGGCCCA
>NZ_DAOTWH010000294.1:0-5614 GCF_034435895.1 Chloroflexus sp. | reverse complement strand
CGAAGCCGTGGCGGTAGATCGATTGGAAGGGATGGGTGTGGTTCATAGGCGGATCATGAGGCGCAGACCCGATAGCAATCTGCGCCGATTAGACTAAGTATGTCTGAGTGTATGATACCGCACTCGCGGAGGAATTGGCGCTAGAGGAGGGCGCAAGGGGAGCAAAGGCGCAGAGGATTCAAACGCAAAGACGCGAAGGGCGCAGAGGGCGCGAAGGGTTTTTGAGGAAATAGCCACAAAGAGACACAAAACATGAATCCAATGTTGTTGTGCCTTCTGTGTGTTTTCGTGACTCTTGGTTGCCCCACCCCAGCCTTTCCCCGTTTAAGGGCGGACAGAATGGCATGGGTATAGGTGTGGTTGATGGCTTTGAGATGTGCTCGTGTCCCCTCACCCCCAGCCCCGCTCCCACTGGCGCGGGAGAGAGGAGTCCGATTCAGTCCGTGCCGGCATCCTTCCCGCAGAAGCGAGGGATTGCTTCGCCGCGCTGCGCGCGGCTCGCAATGACAACATGGGGACGGGGATGGATGGCATACCGCTTGCTGCAAGCGCGGTACAATAGATGAGGTTCATTTGTCGTTGGGTAATAGACCATGCGATGAGCGAGTGCGGCAGTTTGGCTGCCGCACCGCCTACAAGCTTGGGAAGGAGCGAACGATGACCGTAGCGGTGGAAGGGTCGTTGGCGACGCTGCCGTTGCGCTTGTTGATCAATGGCGAGTGGCGTGAGGCGGAGAGCGGCGTGACTTTTGCGGTGGTTAATCCGGCGAATGGCACGGTGTTGGGGTATGTGCCCGACGCTGGCGTAGCCGAGACGCGACTGGCGATTGCGGCGGCGGTGGCGGCGCAGGCGGGGTGGGCAGCGACTCCGGCTGGCGAGCGGGCGACGCTGTTGCGCCGGGTGGCGGGGTTGATGCTGGAACGGCAGCAAGAGCTGGCGACGATTATGACCCTCGAACAGGGCAAGCCGCTGGCCGAGGCGCGGAGTGAGATCGCCTATGCGGCGAGTTTTCTCAGTTGGTTTGCCGGCGAAGCTGAGCGCATCTACGGGATGACCATCCCGGCTTCGACCAACGCCAAGCGGATTATGGTCTTGCGCCAGCCGGTCGGGGTGGTGGCGCTGATTACGCCGTGGAACTTCCCCAGCGCGATGATTACGCGCAAGCTGGGGCCGGCCCTCGCCGCCGGCTGTACGGTGATCGCAAAACCTGCCGAGCAGACGCCGCTCTCGGCGCTGGCGCTCGGCCAGCTCTTTACCGAAGCCGGCGCGCCTCCCGGCGTGGTCAATATCATCACCTGCCAAAACCCGCGTCCTTTTGCCGATACGATCTTCGCCGACGCCCGCGTGCGCAAGATTAGCTTCACCGGCAGCACCGAAGTCGGCAAGGAACTGATGCGCCGCGCGGCGGATACGCTGAAGCGGGTATCGCTGGAGTTAGGCGGCAATGCGCCGTTTATCGTCTTTGCCGATGCAGATCTCGATGCGGCGGTGCGCGGCGCGATCGCCTCGAAGTTTCGCAACGCCGGCCAGACCTGCGTCTGCGCGAACCGGATCTTCGTCCAGCGCCCGATCTATGCCGAATTTGCTGAACGGTTCGCCGCCGAGGTGGCCCAGTTGACCGTTGGCGACGGTTTGCAGCCGGGAGTGAACATTGGCCCGCTGATTGATGAACAGGCCCGCCGTAAGGTCGAGCGCCACGTACAGGATGCGCTCACCGCCGGGGCGCGAGTGGTGACCGGCGGCGGCCCGGCCCCGTTCGGCGGCAACTTTTGGTTACCGACGGTGCTGCTCGATGCGCGCAGCGATATGCTCGTCGCGCGCGAAGAGACATTCGGCCCGGTCGCGCCGCTCATCCCCTTCGATGATGAGGCGGAGGTGATCCGGATGGCGAACGATACGCCCTACGGGTTGGCCGCCTACGCTTTCACCCGCGATGTGAGCCGGGTCTGGCGGTTGGCCGAAGGGTTAGAATACGGTATCATCGGGATTAACGATCCGATCCCTTCGACGGCGCAAGCACCGTTTGGCGGCGTTAAGCAGAGCGGGATCGGGCGTGAGGGCGGGCCAACCGGGATTGATGAGTATCTTGATATTAAATACGTTTCGATTGGGATTTGAGCGGGCAATTGGGCTATGATGAGCTAGACTTACCCTTTAATCAAGTGATACGAGAGCCGGGAACGGGGGATAAACGGAAGCATGGCCGGAACAAGAGCTGATGATCGCCTCGATGTGGTAGTGATCGGGGCAGGCGCGGCGGGATTGGCGGCGGCCCGCACCTTGCACGACGCCGGCGCGCGGGTGACGGTGGTCGAGGCGCGGCCCCGGATTGGCGGACGAATCTGGACGGAGCGCAGTTGCGGGAGGTACCCGATTGAGTTGGGGGCCGAGCTGATCCACGGCGCGCAGACGAGCACGGTCGAGCTGGCGGAAGCGGCTGGGTTGACGCTTGACGAGGTGGATCGGTATAACGGCTTGCGCTGGGGCACGCCGGCCCGTCTCGTCAACGAGTTGCCGCTGGACGATCCGGCACGGCAGGCGATTACGCAAGCGCGCGCGGTGTGGGGCGGTTTGGCGGCGCGTTATCCCGATGGCGCTGTCGATCGTTCATTAGCCGATGAATTACGGCACCGCGGTTTGACCCCAACCGCCATCGCGATTGCCGATGTGGTGCTGGCGCAGACCTGCTGCGCCGAGGCCGAGTCGCTCAGTTGTCTCGATCTGGCCCGCGAGCAGCGGGTCGATCGGGCCGGACCGCGCGAGTTCCGGCTGCGCGAACGGTACGACACCCTCTTGGCGTGGCTGGCTCACGATCTCGATCTGCGCCTCGGCCAGCCGGTGCGGGCGATCCGCGATCACGGCGACCGGGTGACGGTGGATACGACTGCTGGCATCATAACCGCGCGACGCTGCATCGTTACTGTGCCGGTAGCCGTGCTGGCCGCCGGGATGATCCGTTTCGACCCGCCGCTCTCGGCCCGCAAACAGGCGGCGATCGCCGCCTTCCGCACGCGCCCGGCGACGAAACACTTCTTCTGGTTCGATGCGCCGCTGTGGGATGCCGGCTTTGCCTACGCCGCCCACAACGGCCTCTTTGCCCGCTGGTGGACGCCGGCCTATCCCGATCTGGCCGCGCCGCTGCTTTGCAGTTACGTCACCGCCGAGCGCGCGGCGGCGCTCGACCGCTTAGCTGACGAGACGGTGCGCGAGTTGGGGTTGGCGGAACTGGGCCAGTTGCTGGGCCGTAACGATGTCGCGGCACACTGTGTCGGCTTCCGGCGCTACCGCTGGGCCGCCGACGAATATGCGCGCGGCGGGTATGCCCATCTGCCGCCGGGAATGGCATGGGCACGACCAGTGTTGGCGGCGGCGGCAGGCAATCTGCATTTCGCCGGTGAAGCCACCGCCCACGACAGTAACCCGCAGACAGTGCATGGCGCGATCGACAGCGGGCGGCGGGCCGCCCACGAATGTTTAAAATAATGTAGAGACGCACGGCGGTGGGGAGACGCACGGACGTGCGTCTCTACTTCGTCGCTAACGACGACAACGTGAGGATAGCATGCCCAACGACACCATCATCGACCGGTTACGGGCCGCATTGCGCGCCGCCGGCATTCCGGCCGCCGAATCCGATTTTGCCGGCATCATCGAAAAGGGCTTTCTCAGCCGCCTGCCTGACGTCGAACGGCTGCTCGACGCGGTGGATCATGAACAGTTGCCCGATATGCTCGATGCGACCAGCCTGCCGCCAGCGGCCAGCCCGCCCAACGGCGGCCTGCCGGCGAGCGATGACCCGACGACGATCCTTGGCATTGCCAGCCAATTGCAGCGGCGGACGGTCTCGGCGGTGGAGCTAGCTGAGCAGGCGTTGGAGCGGATTGCCGACCATGATGCTGAGTTGAACGTCTTTCAGATCGTGATGGCCGAGAGTGCGCTAGCCGATGCTCGCGCCGCCGATGCCGAACTGGCAGCGGGCAAGGTGCGCAGTCCGCTGCACGGCGTGCCGGTGGCGGTGAAGGATCTGTTCGATGTAGCTGGTTACCCGACGGCGGCTGGTTCGCGGATTCGCGCCGGTGTGATGGCGGCGACCGATGCGACCGTTGTCGAGCGATTGCGCGCCGCCGGCGCGGTGATCATCGGCAAAACCCGCATGTCAGAATTCGCCTACTCGCCCGGCTCGAACAATGCGCACTACGGCCCGACGGCTAACCCCTACGATCGCCAGCGTGATAGCGGCGGCAGCAGCAGCGGCAGCGGGGTGGCGACCGCAACCGGCATGGCGTTTGCCGCAATCGGCACCGACACCGGCGGCTCGATCCGCATCCCAGCGGCCCACTGCGGGATCGTGGGTCTCAAGCCGACCCATGGCCGGGTGAGTTTGGCCGGAGGCTTTACTCTCTCGTGGTCGCTGGATCATGCTGGGCCAATGACGCGCACCGTTGCCGATGCGGCACTGGTGCTGAGCGTGATCGCTGGGCCTGATCCGCGCGATCCGCGCACCTTGCGTCCGGCGCCCGATTTTACCGTTGGCGGGTTGGTGGCCGGCGTGCGCAACCTGCGCGTAGGTTTGGTCACTGCCGACGGCAGCGGGCAGGCGCTGGCCGGTCCCGCCGAGTTGGCGGCGATGCAGCGCGTTGCCGATGCCCTAACCGGCCAAGGGGCAATCGTAACGCCGATCGATGTGCCTGAACTAGAGGAGCTGCGCTTGCTCAATCAGGCGCTACTGGCGATGGAGGCGGCGGCACTGCATCTGCCATGGCTGCGCACCCGGCTCGACGACTACGGTGAGTTTATGCGCCACCGCATTCTGGCGGCCTTTATCTATTCGCCGGCTGATGTGACGCGGGTGCAGCAAGCGCGAGCGGCGTTGCGACGGCGAGTGGCAGCGCGCTTGGCCGATGTCGATCTGCTAATCACGCCGGTTGTACCCGGCCCAGCGCCAGCGTTGGGGGTGCCAACGCCGACCTCATTCACCGGGCCGTGGAACTTCCTCGGCTGGCCAGCGCTGAGCTTGCCGGCGGGGATGGGTGAGGACGGTGTGCCGCGCGCGGCGCAACTGGTGGCCCGCCCGTGGAACGAACCGCTGCTGCTGCGGGCGGCTTTCGCTGCCGAACAGGCGCTAGGCCGGCTGATGCCATCTCTGTAACACGGCGCGCTATGCTACAATTGGCACCCGTGCCGCACAATGTTGAAGCGGCGCAAGCAGCATTGAGGAGCGGCTGCAATGTTTCGTACAGTACTTGTTGCGAATCGCGGCGAGATTGCGTTGCGCGTGATGCGCGCCTGCCGCGAATTGGGTCTGCGCTGCGTGGCCGTTTATTCAGAGGCCGACCGCGATGCGCCCCATGTGGCTTATGCCGACGATGCTTATCTAATTGGCCCGCCATCGCCGGCAGAGAGCTATCTGAACATCGAAGCGATTATTCGCGCTGCCAAGGCCACCGGCGCCGAGGCGATCCATCCCGGTTACGGCTTTCTGTCTGAAAACCCCAACTTTGTGCGGGCCGTCACAGCGGCTGGGTTGGTCTTTATCGGCCCGCCGGCGGAAGCGATGGAGCGCATGGGCGGCAAGACGGCGGCCCGGCGCGAAGCGGCAGCGGCAGGTGTGCCG
>NZ_DAOTWH010000293.1:0-16229 GCF_034435895.1 Chloroflexus sp. | reverse complement strand
CGCGCGCGTTGAGGCCAACTGCGGCAGCCAGATCAGGGCTGAGGGTGAGGGCGCTGTTCGAGCCGGTGTCGATGGTGAGCAGTAGACCGGCGGGTTGTGGCGCGGTGACGCGCGCAGTGATCGCCGGGAAGTGCTCGAAGAAGCGCAGCGGCAGGGTGGCGCCGTTGGGGCTAGGTGGCGGCGGGGTGAGGTCAGGGTGGCAGAGGCGCAAGGTCTGGGTGGCGTAGTTGATGGTGAGGTTGAGCTGGTGGAGGACGTTGTAGCCGAGCACGATGTCCACCGGGAACGGGGTATGGCTGAGGTCAACCGCCATCAGGTAGAGGTTGCGCAGCGTCAATGCGCCGATGCGCAGCCACGGCAGCACCGTCTCGGTGAAAGGCACTGCATCAGAGGCGGCATCGGAGCCGAGGGCGAAATCGCCGATGCGCAGATCGAGCCGGCGGGCCAGCGTGAGGTCGATGGCTGAAGGATCGGTGCCGGTGTCGATCAAGACCATCAGCGGGCGTCCGCCGGGGCCGGCGGCGCCGCAGCGCACGACTTGTGGTTGCCAGACCAGCGGTACGTCGGTCAGACCGCTGGCCGGAAATTCGAGCCGGGTCTGATCGTCAAGCATACTGTTCCATGGCAGCGCCGTCGTGACGGGTGGCGGCGCGGTAGAGTTCGAGCGCGCGCATGCGCTGGGTGGCGTGATCGACGATCGGGGTCGGGTAGTCGCGCCCGATCCGCACCCCGGCCCGGATCTGGTCGGCTGCCGGCAGTTTGTGCGGTTCGTGGATAAAACGCGCTGGCACGCGGGCCAGTTCAGGCACATAGCGCCGCACATACGCGCCGTCGGGGTCGAATTTTTGCCCTTGGCTGACCGGGTTGAAGATGCGGAAGTAGGGTTGGGCGTCGGTGCCGGTGCCGGCGGCCCACTGCCAGCCGCCGTTATTGGCCGCCGGGTCGCCATCGATCAGCAGACGCATGAAGTGCCGTTCGCCCCACCGCCAGTCGATCAGCAAGTCTTTGGTCAAGAACGACGCCACAATCATGCGGGCGCGGTTGTGCATCCAGCCTTCTTGTTGCAACTGGCGCATCGCCGCATCGACAATCGGGTAGCCGGTTTGGCCCGCTTGCCATGCAGCAAAGAGGTCTGGATCGTTCGGCCACGCAATCTGGTCGTAGACCGGCTTGAAGCTGCCGCGCAGCGCGTGCGGAAAATGGTAGAGCACCTGCACGTAGAAATCGCGCCAGATCAACTCGCCGATCCAACTCTCTGGCCCCGGCCCGGGCGGCGCGGCTCGTGCCGCAACCACACATTGGCGCGGTGAGAGGACGCCGAAGCGCAGGTAGGGTGAGAGGCGCGAGGTGCCGGCGGCGGCCATGAGGTCGCGCGCGGCGGTGTAGTTGGCAATGGCATGTTGGATGAAGTGTTCGAGGGCAGCGAGGGCTGCCGTCTCGCCCGCAGCGAAGCGGGGTACGCGAGCCGGCGCGTCGGGCAAGAGTTCGTTCAGCGCCGGTAGTTGGTCGCTCGCCGGCAACGGGATGGCGGCCAGCGCGGGCATGCCTTGTACCTGCACCGGTTCGCTCTCAAACCGGGCGCGCCAGCGTTTGGCGTAGGGCGTGTAGACCGTGTACGGCTGGCCAGCAGCCGTCATTACCTCGTTCATCTCAAAGATCACCGCGTCCTTGTAGCTCTCGGCCAGATAACCGGCGGCGCGCAGCTCGCGCTTGATCGCGCTGTCACGCTGGATAGCGTAAGGCGTATAGTCGCGGTTCCACGTCACCCCGCGCGCGCCGCTCTCGCGCAAAAGAGCCATCAGGGTGGGGAGCGGCTCGCCGTGCCGCAGCACCAAATACAACCCCAACTCGCGCAGTTCGGCGTCAAGCGCGGCGAGGCTGTCGAGCAAGAATTGGGTGCGGGCCGGACTGGCAAAGCGCCCACGGATGATCGCGTCGTCGAAGATAAAGACCGGGATCACCGCGCCGCCGGACTGCGCCGCCGCCGCTCGCAGAGCTGTATTGTCGCGCAGGCGCAGATCGCGCCGGAACCAGTGAATAAGCATAGGCGATCAGGTAAGGTGCTCTGGGTAAAGACAAACTATTCTCATTATACGAGAATTCCTGATCGGTGAGCGGCTCATGGAATATGGTTGAAATCGGACACGGATAGACACGGGTACGACGGATTTCCACCGAATTATAAACCCGTGCCAACCCGTCGCATCCGTGTGAATCTGTGTCACGTTCACCATTCTCTGCCTCATTCAATGGTATAATCAGCCCAGATACGTACACCTGTGCGACAATGCGGTGAAAGGATGGGCATGAGCGCCGAGCGGCTGGTGAATCCTCATTCGGACAGCGACGACCAGCAGGTCGAGAAGAGCTTGCGCCCGCGCACGCTGAGCGAGTTTATCGGCCAAGAGAAGGTCGTTGAGCAGTTGCGGATCGCGATTGCCGCTGCTCGCGGGCGCAACGAGTCGCTCGACCATACCCTCTTCTACGGGCCGCCGGGCTTGGGCAAGACCTCGCTGGCCAATGTGATCGCCAACGAGATGGGGGCCAAGATCAAGATTACCAGCGGGCCGGCGATCGAGCGGGCCGGTGATTTGGCGGCGATCTTGACGAGCTTGCAGGCTCACGATGTGTTGTTTATCGATGAAGTGCATCGCCTGAACCGGGCCGTGGAAGAGGTGCTCTACCCGGCGATGGAGGATTTTGCCCTCGATCTGGTGGTGGGCAAGGGGCCGGGAGCGCGCAGTTTGCGCCTCAGCTTGCCCCGTTTCACCATGATCGGCGCGACCACCCGGCTGGCCCTGCTGACCTCGCCGTTACGCGACCGGTTTGTCTCGGTGCATCGCTTGGTGTTTTATTCTGATGAAGCGATGGCCGAGATTGTCAGCCGTTCGGCGCGGATTTTGGGGGTTCCGATCAGTCCCGAAGGCGCGCGCGAGATTGGCCGGCGGGCGCGCGGGACGCCGCGCATCGCGAATCGAATTTTACGCCGGGTGCGCGATTATGCGCAGGTGGTGGCCGGCGGCGCGATTACGCTGGAGGTGGCGCGGGCGGCGCTGGCCCAGCTTGAGATCGACGAGTTGGGGTTGGATGAGAATGACCGCCGGCTGCTGCGTGCCATTATCGAGTTGTTCAACGGCGGGCCGGTCGGTCTGAGCACGCTGGCGGCGGCGCTGGCCGAAGAGGTTGACGCGATCGAAGACGTGTACGAGCCGTTCTTGTTACAGCTCGGCTTCTTGCAGCGCACGCCGCGCGGGCGCGTTGCTACTCGCCGCGCCTACGAGCATCTCGGGTTGCCCTACCCGGAGCGTGCGCTGACTCCCGATGACGAGAGCGGGCCGCAGCAAGGGACGTTATTCTGATATGGCTTGCCTATCAATTGCGATCATCGCCCGCGATGAAGCGCGGCATATCGCCGGCTGCCTGCGCAGTGTCGCCGGCCTCAGCGACGATGTGGTGGTCATTGTCGATGCGCAGACCCGCGATGCGACCGCGGCGATCGCCGCCGCGCACGGCGCGCAGGTGCTGATCGAGCCGTGGCGCGGCTTTAGCGCCCAACGCAACGTTGCCCTGCAACGCTGTCGCGGCGAGTGGGTGCTCTTCATCGATGCCGATGAACGGCTGACGCCGGGGCTGTTTGTTGAGTTGGCAATGCTGCTGCGGTGCGGCCCGCCGGCCCACATTGCCGGCTACCGCATCCCGCGCTACAACCTCTTCTTTGGCCGGCGCTTGCGCGGCGGCGGCTGGTACCCCGACTACCAACTGCGCCTGCTCCGCCGTGAGGCAGCGCATTTCGATGAGCGCGTCGCCGTCCACGAAGTCGCTGCGCTGCGCGGTGAAACCGGCGTGCTGCGCGGCCATCTGCTGCACCTCAACATCGAACGGCTTGATGAGTTGTGGCAGAAGCAGGCCCGCTACGCCTTCGCCGAAGCGACTATGCTCTACCGTGCCGGCAGGCGCATGCGCTGGCGTAACCTGATCGGCGCGCCGGCCCGTGAGTTTACCCGCCGCTATATTCAGCTTGGCGGCTGGCGCGATGGCTGGCTGGGGGTGTTTCTCTGTGCGACGCTGGCGTGGCACGAGGTGGTGAAGTTCTGTATGCTGCGCGGTTTGCAGGAACGCCAAGGCGCTAAGACGTAATGTGTCGTTGATAGAGGGAAAGATCAGCAGAATCACACTATATTTCTACTCGCCAAACATTATCAATATCTCTGCGCCTGCGCGTCTTTGCGTGTCTATATCCAACAAAGGATACCGTTATGAACCCAATTGCTGATGCGTTAGCGCAGCGCCCGCTGCTGATCCTCGACGGCGCGCTAGCGACCGAACTCGAACGGTGCGGTTGCGATCTGGCCGATCCGCTCTGGTCGGCGAAGGTGTTGATCGAGAACCCGGCCTTGATCCAAGCCGTGCATACCGATTACTTCACCGCCGGCGCTGATGTGGCGATTACGGCCAGCTATCAAGCAACCATCCCCGGCTTTATGGCGCGTGGCTTGAGCGAAGCCGAGGCGATTGCCCTTTTGCAGCGTTCGGTGGCGCTGGCCCGCGCAGCTCGCGATGCCTTCTGGGCCGAACCAGCCAACCGGATCGGGCGTATCCGCCCGTTGGTGGCGGCGTCGATCGGCCCGTATGGCGCGTATCTGCACGACGGTTCGGAATATCGCGGCGAGTATGGCTTATCGGTGGCTGATTTGATCGACTTTCACCGTCCGCGCATGGCCGCGCTGGCCGCCGCCGAACCCGATCTCTTCGCCTGCGAGACGATCCCCTGCTGGGATGAATCGCGGGCGTTGGTGGCTTTGTTGCCCGAATTTCCCCAGTTGACGGCGTGGATCAGCTTTAGCGCCCGCGATGGCGCGCACACCTCGCGCGGCGAGCCGATCACTGCAGTGGCTGCCGAGATCGCTGCCCATCCGCAAGTGGCGGCAATTGGCATCAACTGCACGGCGCCGCGCTTTATCGCTGATCTGATCCGCGCCATTCGCTCGGTCACTGATAAGCCGGTAGTTGTCTACCCCAACTCTGGCGAGGTGTACGATCCCGTTTGCCAATGCTGGATAGGCCTCGCCGAAGTGGACGATTTCGCAGTGCAGGCCCGGCAGTGGTACGACGCCGGAGCGCGCTTGATCGGCGGTTGCTGCCGGACGACACCCGATCACATTCGGGCGCTAGCGGCATGGGCGGCGAGTGAGGTGATGCATGGTTGAAGCATGGCCGTTTGATCCATTCGTGATACCCTCACCGCATGTCTTGCGGGTCAACGCCTACCCGCTGCACGGCGCGCCGGTGTTTCACGTTGATCCTGCCCACTATCACGCCGAGTTAGGGTTAAAACAGGCGTTATTAAAGGTCGATCACCGCTACTACGTGCAAGCGTATCCAGACAGTCTGCCGGCCCAATGGGAGCTGTTGGAATGGGGGTTGGCCGAACTGGCGCGCTGTTATCCGCAGTGGTTTGTGGTAAGGCGCTACGGCGCTGACATGTATTGGGAAAACCGGCTGCTTGGACAGACGGCGACGATCCGGCTCGGTGGCGAACTCGATCTGTGGCCGATCGATTGGCTAGGCCGGCAGGTGCACGAAGATCTGCTCTTGCTGGCAGTTGACGAAGCTGCCGGTCATCCGCTGATCGCTGGCCAGCTCTGTTTCCCCAACCGCTGGTGTCTTGATGACAAGATGGGATTGCCGATGGCCGCGATCCACGGCCCGGTGCCGCGCTTTAGCGAGCGATTGGCCGACTCAACTAACCAACTGATCGCGCGCCTCCAGCCGGCGCGTCCGGTCTGGCGGCGCAACTGGTCATTGGTGGTGTTGCCCGATCTCGACCTCTCGCCGCGGCTTGGCCCGCTCGATCGCGAAAAGGCGGCGATTACCGCCGAAAATGTCGGCGAGCGCGTCTTCTACCGGGTCGAACGGCAAACGCTGGTGCGCCTTGCCCGCCACCCAGCCGTGTTGTTTACCGTGCGCACGTATATCGCGCCGTTAGCGCAGCTCGCTGCCGATCCGCAATGGGCCGCGGTGCTCGCCAACCTGTTACAGCAGGTCGAGCCGTCGATTCTGGCGTATAAAGGGATTCAGCCCTATTTACAACCGTTACTTGCCTATTTGCGCGCAGTGCGTTAGCTGCGTTGCGCCTGTGGAGTGCGGCAGTCAAGCTGCCGCATGCCAGCGGCAAGATGTGCTATCATGGCGTAAAGACAGGGTTGATAGAGGAGACGGGCATGAGTCAAGAGCGCGAACGGCGCGCTACCCAAGTCGAGCGCCGGTCAGAGATAGTGCCATCCCAGCGCGAGACGTCGCGCACCGAGCGGTTGGATGCGTCTGCCCCGAATCCGCACTGGCGTCCGCCAAGGCCGGTTGGTGGTCGTGGCTCTGCCATAACGACCACCAGCGTCTGGCACGATTTGCCGCGTTGGCTGCAAGCGCGTGGGTGGATCTATCTCCTTGTCCTCTTTGTATTAATTGTTGCGATTTTTATGCTGACGCTCTCGCTGTTGCGCGGTGATCGGCGGGAAGCGCCGTTGGGCGCGCCGCAGCCAACCGTGATGACAGAACCGACCGGTGAATCAACCCTGCTGCTTGGCAATGAAGGAGCCAATCCTGAACCGCAACCTGCGCCGCCCCCGGCGCCACGTTTCTTTATCGTGGTGAATACCGGCGGGCAAGGGCTGTTCCTGCGACCGCAACCCAATCGTGCCAACCCGCCGATCGCAACCTTGCCTGACGGTACCCGCCTCGAACAGATCGGTGATGATGTCCCCGGTGAAGACCGGCTCTGGCGACCGGTGCGCACACCCGACGGTCTCGAAGGGTACGTCGCCGTTGATTTTCTAGCTCCAGAGCAGTAAGCGAAAGATATGTACGGGCGGAGCCAAACCCGCCCATCGCTCATCACGATCCTTACTCATGAATTTCCGCTGCTATCGCTGACGCGCCGCGACTAAGTCGGGCGCAGCGATCGAAAGGAAGAGATCAACCAGATTCGGATCAAAATGCTTGCCGGCCTGCTCGCGAATATACTGGCAGGCTTGTTCGCGCGTCCGCGCCTTACGGTAGGGCCGGTCATTCGTGAGCGCGTCCCATACGTCTACCAGTGCGAAGATCCGTGCCGCCAGCGGAATCTGCTCGCCGCGCAAGCCGCGCGGGTAACCGGTGCCGTCCCACTTTTCATGATGGCAATAGGGAATATCGAGGGCCGGGCGGAGATAGGCGATCGGCGAGAGCAACTCATACGCATACGTGGTATGGCGGCGCATAATCTCCCACTCTTCGGCGGTGAGCGGGCCGGGTTTGTGCAGAATGGAATCTGGCACGCCAATTTTGCCAATATCGTGCAGCATCGCGCCGCGCCACATATTGATCTGCTCTTCGGAGGGAATATTCAGCGCCTTGGCTATCTCAATCGTGAGTTGCGCGACTCGTTGTGAGTGGCCCTCGGTCTCTTTATCGCGCAAATCGAGCGCGCGCGACCAGCCGATCAGGGTCTGGTCATACGCTTCCGCAATCGCCTGTGCCGCTTGCTTGGCTTGCTCGGTAAGCTGGCGCTCGTGCGCTGCTGCTCGTTCGCGCTCTTCGATCAGGCGCCGGTAACGGTTGATACGCTGCATCGTGCGCACCCGCAAGCGCAGCTCACTCAGCTCAACCGGTTTCGAGAGGAATTCATCGGCGCCGGCTTTGACTCCCTCAAGCCGGGAGGCGCGATCATCAAGCGCCGTGATCATAATAATCGGCACTTCAGCCGTCTGCGGATCGTCACGCAGCATCCGGCAGACCGAAAACCCATCGAGATCGGGCATCATCACATCGAGCAGGATGAGATCTGGCAGAGCTTCATACGCGGCGGCAATGCCGCTCATCCCTGATGCGGCGGTACGTACCACACACCGTTCGCGCTTGAGCAAATCGCTCAGAATATCGCGAACGTTTGGATCATCATCAATGACGAGTACGCTGTAGGGGCGGTTTTGCATATTGATCGGGCTTTCCGATGCGTGTAACCATCCGCACGGCTGTATTTTATCATGGGATAATGGTATCTACAGGATCCATGCGCTTGACCGATCCTCTAGTGAGATCTATGATTCGGCTGTTGCATGAATATAGTCATGCAATGCGGTTGGCGGCAAGGCTCCTGCGTTGCGCGTAATAGACCCTGATTGTTCGCTTATGATGTTGATAGCTTACTAATCTTACACCGTTGTGATTGCCATTGCATTACCATCTGTTTGATCGGAAATGGCTTACCTCATTACCAAGGGTATGATGCGATCGGATAGACGAGGAGCCGCGCTATGACTGAAGCTAGTGACGAACACCGCCCAGCAGTGCTCATTGTCGATGACGATCCGAATGTGACCAGTTCACTGGCCCGTTCATTGCGCGATCGCTTCACTGTCTTCACGGCAACCGATGCTGAAGCGGCCTTGCAGATTCTCAAGCAGCAGCCAGTTGCTGTGATCCTCACCGATCAGCGGATGCCGGTAATGTCGGGGGTCGAGTTGCTGGCGCGGGCGCGTGAATTGCAACCTGATGCGCGTGGTTTTATTATTTCCGGCTACACCGATCCGGCGGCGTTGGCCGAAGCGCTCAATCTTGGTTCGGTGTATGGCTTTATGGCCAAGCCGTGGGATATTGCCGCCTTGCGCCGGAAGCTTGAGCAGTTGGCGCAAGAGTATCAGACGGCGGTGAACGAGCGACGCGCCGCCAGCGAAGCGCAGGCGCAGATGGCAGTGTTGCGCCAGATGCTCGACCAGTTGCAAACCGATTACCTGACCACGCTCGAACTGGTCAGTTGGGAGAGCGAGGCCCCGCCAATCAGCACTGCATCGATCGGCAGTCCGCTAGCGCAGAGTGCGCCAGAAACGTTCGACGATTTGGTGGCTGCCTATCGTAGTTTGCTCGATTTGGCCGCCGAGCAGCGGGGCTTGCACGACCAACGTTCGATGCCTGACCGGTTGCGGGTCTTGAGCGAGCGGCTTGGTCTGTTGTGGGCCGGCCCGCGTGATCTGATCGAAATGCATACCCAAGCTTTACGCCAACTTTGTCGCGGCCAAATGCCGCAGCGGATCGCGGTGTATATGGAAGAGGGCCGGCTGGTGTTGCTCGAATTAATGGGCCATCTCGTCAATTTCTACCGTATCCGGCTGGCCGCGCAGAGCCATGAATGAGTTGCCTGCAATCGTAACCCAAGCGCCGTATGCCGCTTTCTTACTGGAACCAAGCGGGCGGATCACCGACTGCAACGCTGCCGCGGCGGCGCTGTTCGGGATGGCTCCTGCCGATCTGTGCGGGCGCCAGTTTGTTACGCTGCTCGATCCGTTCAGCATTGCCAAAGCGCAGACGATGCTTGCGCAGACGATCAATGATGGCGGGGTACAGCACTGGGAACTCGTTCACCAGCGTGGTGGCGCTGCGCCGCTGTTGCTCGGTTATACCACATGGCCGATCCGCGACGCGGATGGGGCGATCACCGGTATTATGGCGCTCGGTCTCGATCTTGGCCCCACGGTGGCGCTGACGGCTCAGCTTGCTGAGACAAACCAACGGCTCGAATCGGCGCTCAAGCAACTGGAGCGCGCTCACGCCGATTTGAAAGCGGCTCAGACTCAGTTGGTGCAATCGGAAAAGATGCGCTCGCTCGGTCAGTTGGTGGCCGGCGTGGCCCACGAGATCAATACGCCGTTGGGCTATGTTGCAAACAACCTCGCCTTTCTGGCCGAACGGCTGCCCGCGCTGCGCACTGCTCCCACCGATGAGCTTGGCTGGCGCGATGTGGCCGACGCCATCCACGAGAGCCAGATCGGGATCGAGCGGATTGCCGCGATCGTGCGCGCCTTGCGCGCGTTTGCCCGTCCCGATGAAGCGCAGCTCGTTCCGGCTGATGTTAACGAAGGTTTGGCTAGCACGGTGCGTATGGTGCGCGCCGTGAGCGGGCCGCGGATTGTGATCCGCGAAGAGTACGGTGATGTGCCGCCGTTGCTCTGCCGTCCCGGTGAACTGAATCAGGTCTTTCTCAATCTGTTGCTGAACGCCGTCCATGCCTGTCGCGGCGCCGGTATGGTGACGGTGCAGACAGCAAGTGATGATATTTCGATCACGGTGACGATCAGCGATACTGGCATCGGGATGGATGCGGCGACCATCGCCCGCCTCGGCGAGCCGTTCTTTACTACGTGGCCGGATGGCGGCGGCACCGGCTTGGGGTTGGCCATCTCGCGCGAGATTGTAGCTCGCCACGGCGGCCAACTGCATTTTCAGAGCGAGCCGGGCCGTGGCACGACGGTGAAGGTCGTGTTGCCATTGCAACGAGGAGATTCTTGAACGCAGAGGCGCAAAGGGCTGTGGTTGGCAAAATAGCGATAATGGAATGCCACGTGGAATTGATAGCTCGCTTGAGACCTCTTCCCCGAAACAACCCTCTGCGCCTTTGCTGTCATCAGCGCCACGCCGAACCGCAATGAGCCGGAGCAATGCCGAAACGCTAAGGTGAGCTAAGGTATGAAGCCCCCTTGAGGCCCCTCTTCCAAACAACCCTCTGCGCCTTTGCGTCTTTGCGTGTAAAATTCGTTGCCCCTACGCCACCGCCACCTTCTCGCGCACCAATTGCTCGCTGAACTCCCACAACTTGCGCGCCAGCGCCGCATCTTGGGCGCGCGCCGAGGTCTTGGCCAGTTTTTTGCGGTTGAAATACACGCCGCTGATCCCCTCGACTTCCGGCGACGAGGCCAAATAGATCGACGTGGCCGCGCCTTGTTCAGGGGTGAGCATAAAGGGGCGGATAAGCCGGAAGAAGAAGGCAAACGCGCCGCGGGCATCGGCGGCGAAGTTGGTGGCCACTGCTCCCGGATGGAGACTATTGGCGGTGACGCCGGTGCCCTGTAAGCGACGGGCCAGTTCGTTGGTAAAGAGAATATTGCACAACTTCGAGTCGCCGTATGCTTGCGAGATATTCCCGCGTTGCGGCGAGGCGATTTGCGGGATCTTCACATTACCGGCGACGTGCGCATACGACGAGACATTGACAATGCGGGCCGGCGCGCTGGCGATGATCCGTTCCAGCAGCAGGTTGGTGAGCAAGAACGGGGCGAGATGGTTGACGGCAAAGGTGAGTTCGTAGCCGTCGGCGCTGGCTAGCGGCTCAGAGACGAACAGACCGGCATTGTTGACCAAGACATCAATCCGCGGGCAGCGATCGAGCAACTCGCTGGCAGCGCGGCGCACCGAAGCCAGCGAGGCGAAATCGGCTAACACCAGCTCTGGCGGCGGCGCATTGGGCGCTTCTTTTATGATCTGCTGGCGCGCCGCTTCGCCTTTGCTCTGCGACCGGCAGACCATCATTACCCGCGCCCCCATGTTGGCGAGTTCGCGCGCCGTAACGTACCCGATCCCTGAATTGGCGCCGGTTACGATTACCGTTTTGCTTTGCATATACTGTTCTCCTTTACATACTTGGATGGAGGATATCTGTGGTGTATCGCCGGTTATAGTGCAGGCGCGCAGGAATACCCTCGCGACTGAGTCGATATGTGGCCTTGAACATACATGCCCCGGCACTATAACCGGGGCATTGCTTGATAAAGTACTGCCTTTTGTACTATACCATGGGTCTGGGTGTGACGAGCGGGGCATATTTCGCCTTCATTGCGAGCCGCCGGAGGCGGCGAGGCAATCCCCCGCGAGCACGGGACAGGTGTTCTCAGGAATTGTTCGCGCTGACGCGGGAGATTGCTTCGGGGGCTGCGCCCCCTCGCAATGACAGGCGAGGCGATGCCTGCCACGCTCCTCTTGTCATTGCGAGCCGCCGGAGGCGGCGAGGCAATCCCCCGCGAGCACGGGACAGGTGTTCTCAGGAATCGTTCGCGCTGACGCAGGAGATTGCTTCGGGGGCTGCGCCCCCTCGCAATGACAATAGGAGCGCGGGAGCCGTGCGCTCAAGCGTTACTTTTCCCTTATCTACCCAGCCACCCGGTCAAACGCGCGCAGCCGGTCGATCGTTGCCTGCTCTTCCGGCGGGCATTCGGTGGCAAACCATGCATCGAGCATCTCGCGGGCCAGTTCGGGGGTAGTTAGGCGCAGGCTCAGCGCCAGCACATTGGCGTCGTTCCACTTGCGCGCGCCGGCTGCCGTCTGCGCATCGTGGCAAAGCGCAGCGCGGATGCCGGGTACCTTGTTGGCGGCGATGCTGACGCCGGTGCCGGTGTAGCAACAGACAATCCCTTGATCGGCTTGCCCGGAGGCTACCGCTTCGCCGACGGCCCGCCCAACGTCGGGCCACGGATCGTTGTTGCCGGTTAGTGGCCCAAAGAGGATCAGCTCATGCCCGTGCCGCTCTAATTCGGCGATCAGGACATCGGTGAGGTAGTTTTTTTCATCGCTGCCCACTGCTATCCGCATACTGCCTCCTTACGTTTGGTTATAGGATATGGTTTGAGAGTCAACGTTGTGAGGAATGGCGCCAGTATGGATGATCATGTTGCCGCGTTCTCCGATCGCCTGCAAAGCGCGCAGGTGGAAGAGGTACGGGTTTTGTTCCAGCATGCGTGCGGCATTGGCTAACGCCGCTTGTTCACCGCGTGCTTATTCGAGCGCCGCCAACCCTTCTTGGCGTGCAATCGCTACTTGCGCGAAGGCGCGGCGGAGATCGGCGGGTAAGACGATGTCACGTAGCTCGACCAGCGTGAGTTGCATGGCCGTTGCGCCGGGCCAGTAGGCAACGCCACGCCAACCGGGGTTGGGGAGGCGAACCCCTCACCGCGCCGGTACAGCCAACAACCAATTGCCCTCACCTACGGATCGAGCTTGGTAGACTGCACCAGTGCAACTTTATTGTACCCCATACTGGTCGATTTTGGCGCACAGGCGGGCCGCCAGTCGCGGGCTGGCGGCGCTGAGTGTAGTGAGGATGAGTTCGCCTTCGGAGCGGTAGCCGGCGACCCGTTCCGGTGACCAATGGGCCGGTGGCTTTGCTGAGAGGTTGCTGATCCGGTCGGCGAGCTTGATCAGCCATACTTCGCGGGGTTGTTGCACGATTCGGCGCAGACTGTCGGGCATGCGTTCCGGCGCTGGGAGCGCGGGGTCTATGGTCAGTGCGCGCACGCCGGCGGTAATGGCCGGACCGAAGGTGCCGCTAGCTTTGTTTCATCAACGTCGGTGTCTTCAAGCACTTCGTGAAGCTACGCGCAGCAGAGGGCGAGCGTCTGATCATAGTTCGGTTCATCGGTAAGCGCCGCCGCTACCTCTAGCGCCACGTCGCTGAGGTGAACGAGTTTTGGCAAGCCGCTGCCGTAGCGTTGTTGGCCGTTGTGCGCTCGTGCTGCGAAGTAGAGCGCCGTTTGTACGAGGTCGTCCATCGCTGGTTGCTCCTTCCTCGACTCTGCGGGGGATGTTGCCCCCACCCCAACCCTCCCCGCTGGGGGGAGGAAGTGGCAAGCCTCTCGTAAGAAGTTGGCTAGTGCGACCGAGCAATCGCCTCGCGGTGCCTTGGCAGTAAACCGGTGTTATCCCCGCTCTTGGCGATCTCCTGCACCGTGAGATCGGGGCGCTGCTCCCTCGCGCTTGCCGATACCTTGCCCGCAAGCTACGCGGCTCCCCCTCACCCGCCGTCAGGTGGGAGAGGGGGCCGGACGAAGTATGGCCACAAAAAGAAAAAATTTTTTGTGATATTTTGTGTCTTTTCGTGGCTAGTACCCCACCCCCCTGTCTCCCCGTCTCCCGCCGTGAGGTGGGATTACCCCTGCACTTCTGCCGGCTGCGGTTCACGCTCCTTGGTGATGTCGCGCAATGTGCTCAGGTCGCGGATGCGCTCGGTGAAGAGGATGCCGTTGAGATGATCGACCTCGTGTTGGATGGCCCAACCCAACAAGCCGTCGGCCCGGCGCAACCGGTGATGCTTGCCACTCAGATCCTGAAACTCGACCGTCACCCACGTCTGGCGCGGCACCATGCCGTACCAGCCGGGCAAGCTCAGGCATCCCTCGTCGCGCATGACCTCTTCGCCGCTCATCTTGACGATGCGCGGATTGATCAGCACATGCGGCTCTGCCGGCGCCACTTCAACGAGGCTGCCGTCAGGGCGCTCTTCGTATTCGGCTGGGATTTCAATGATGCAGAGCTGGATCGGAATGCCAACTTGCGGTGCAGCTAGCCCAACCCCGTTGGCCGCGTGCATCGTCTCGAACATATCGGCCACTAACTGCTTGAGATTGCGATCGGGCAGCTTGACCGGGCGGCACTGCATCTTAAGGATCTTACGATCCTCGGCGTCATCAATGCGGAGAATGCGTCGAATAGCCATAGAACATTTCTATCCTTGCCCGCAGGCGTTTAATGCGGTTACTCTTTCTATTCTACGACAGCGCGGCGTGAGGGGCAAGGTGGAAATAGGGTAAACGAGCGGCTGGAGTCATGGCGTTGAATGTGGCGCTGCTGCTCATTGACTATCGAGGAACGGAACCATATAACATTATTAGAAACGATCAGTAGGCGGGTTCTATGAATAGGCGCATAGCCCTTATGCTGGCCGGTATGGTGATCGTGAACATGCTCGCCTGTACTGTACAACCGGTTGCAGTTTCCCCCACGCCAACCGCGACTGCCACTGTACTGCCCACGCCAACCGCGACCGCTTCTCCTGTGCCGGTCAGCACCGACGAGCAGCTTGCCCAGCAAGCCTTGATTGAGTTTTTTGATCGCTTGCACCGCGGTGATTATGCGGCTGCCGTTGAGCTGTTCGGCGGTTCGTATGAGATTATCGCCTACGTCCCCAACGTTGATCCTGCCGATTATCCGGCGCTATTGCAGGGTATGTGCAACATTCACCGGTGTCTCAAGGTCAGGCAGATCGTAAGCAGTCTGCAATGGCGTGATGATTACTTCTTGATCGGTGTGCAACTGGATGATCCTGAAGGTGGCGTTTTCACGTTTGGCCCGTGTTGTGGCGCTAGTCTAGAAGAATTTCCCCCGCGGTCAGTGTTTGAATATCTGGTGATGAAGCGCGCTGATCAGACCTTTGTCGTCATCGGTCTGCCGCCGTATGTACCGTGAGGCAAGGTGCATTGCTGCGCTTCGCTGCCGGCGGTGATGGCGGCGGATGCGCTACTCTCTGACCGATGAAGCAAACGGCGCGAAGGGTGATCAGCCAACTTCGCGCCGTGATTTTTACTGGTCTGGCAATTCCAACCGTACCGGACTGCCGTCGATCATTGGTCGCAACGGCGTCACCGAGACGTACCCGGCCAGCACTGCGCCGTCGTCGGTGTCAGGCGCGAATTCCGGGATACGCTCGCGGGCAAAGTGGAACGCAATCTGCGCGCGCTCGGCAGGGCCGGGTGGCGCGAGGGCGATGTCGAGGTAGTGGCCGAAGAAGAATTCTGACAGCCGGGTCTGGCGAAAGCCGCGCAGTTCGGACGGTGAAGCGACGTGGGGCACATTGACGTTGAACACGACCGGCGCCTGCCCGTGGATCTGGGCCAGCAGCGGGAAGAGGCGTTGGGCGGCGTAGGCGGCGGTGTGCCACGGCATAGGTTCCGGGCCGCGGTATTGCAGCGAGACCGCCATTGCCGGCAAGCCCCACATCGCGCCGATCATCGCCGCGCCGACGGTGCCGCTGAGCATGACATTGGTGCCGCTGTTGAGGCCGCGATTGATCCCTGATACCACAGCATCAATCGGCGGCAAAACGCCGCTCAGCATAGCGATCGTCACGCACGCGACCGGCGAGCCGTTGTGGGAAAAGGCAAGCATGCCATCAAATTCGGCGGGCGGGATGATGGCGCGCAGTTCGCGATTCGCTTGCGGCGGCAGCGCCATGCTCATCGCGCTCTGCTCTTCGGCGGGAGCAACGACGCTGACCTGCGCGCCGGCGGCGCGCATGGCCCCGGCCAATGCCCAGAGGCCGGGGCTGTCGATGCCGTCGTCGTTAGTAACTAAGATATGCATGCAGGGTCTCCGCATTTCTCGTGATCGGTGGCGTCAAGCGGAGCGCTGGCCGGCTTAGGCATTGGTAGCCGGTGATCAGCCGTTTTATACTCCAAAGGCAACTGGTTGCGCTTAGAGCTATGCATCATGCACCAATGCTCAGGATCCTTGCATCAGTGCAGACTCGCTACCACCGCGCTCCGCTCTCAGCATATCACGAAGCGGCTCCCTGAGCAATTGCCGCTTCGATGATTTCGAGCGTGACTTCTTTCAGGCCGCGCGCGCGGGCGGCTTGCTCGGCAGCGGCGCGCAAC
>NZ_DAOTWH010000292.1:0-29408 GCF_034435895.1 Chloroflexus sp. | reverse complement strand
GCTGGCCGGTTGGGCGCTGCAACGGTATGTGGCGTGGGTGGAAGGCGAGAGCGAAGATGCGCCGGCGCCGCCAAATGCGCACGATCTGCTCGTGCCGGCGGCGGCAGCCTGCGCTGGTGCAGTTGGCGTGGCCGCGTTGGTGGGCCGCGCGCCGGAACAGTATATCGAGTACAGCGGCAAGCACGGCGATTACCGCTGGATCGCAGCCGAGCCGCACCCGGCCCAGCGCTGGTTGGCATGGAGCGGCTACCTCGCCCATCAGTTGGCGATCTGGGGTTGTATCTATGCTGGTCAGCGCCAACGCCTGCGCTACACCAGCGATATGCGCCGGCTCAATTGGTTGGCGCTGGCGGTGAATGCCGGCGGGGTGGCGTTGCACTATCTGCAATCGCGCTATACGTATGACGGCTTGGCTCGTGATGTGCCCGAAGGCAGCGCGCTCGGTTCGGTATCATTCATCCTGATGCTGGCCTTGGCCCTCGAAGCGCCGCGCCGCGGTCTCTTCTTCGGTAGCCGCAAGGTGATGCCTCCCGCCGAACTTGTACGCTTTGCCCGCCGCTTCCACGGCTATATCTTCTCGTGGGCCTCGACCTACAATTTCTGGTATCACCCGATTGACCCGAAACCGCTGCACTACACCGGTCTCTTCCACACCCTGTTGATCTTCGTCCAATCGGCGCTCATCTACACCAATGCCCACCGCGACCCCCGCTGGACACTGGCGATCGAGATGTTAGCATTGCCGCATGCGGTCGTTTCAACCCTCTACAAACGCAGCGGGTTGGCGGCGATGTTTACCTTTAGCTTCTTGCTGATGTTTGTGGTCAACCAAATGCACGGCCTCAACCTGCCGGCACGGGCACGCTGGACGATCGGCGGTGCGTATGCCGCTACCGTACTGAGCTACTACGGCGCGCGCCGCCAATGGCATAAATTGCCTGATATCCTGCGCATCCCGATCCTTGAATATGGGGTACTAGGCATCTTGGTGTTGTTGTCGCTGCTGATGCGGGCCGTGCGGCGGTTAGAGGAGAACCCGCAGGCATTGCCGACTCAATCATGAAAAATAGGACATGGATTGGAATGGAGGCACACTGCCCGATCCGTGCCAATCCGCGCCCTATTCTCTATATAAAATAGGACACGGATGCGCACTGCCCAATCCGTGTCCCATTCAACCCACTTGCTACTTCACCGCGCGGGCCGCCGCAAAGACCGCCTCGCTCAGGGTTGGGTAAGCAGCGAAGATGGCGGCTAGATCAGCGATCGTCGCATTGCTCTGAATAGCTAACGCCACCAAGGCCAACAGATCGGCGGCGTGCGCACCCACGGCGACCCCGCCCCGAATCTGGCGATTGGCGGCATCGAAGACCAATTCAACCCACCCTTCGGTCTCGTCACTGAGGTAGGCCTTGAGCGAAGCCGTATACGCGGCCCGCACCCGCTGCAACTCACCCTCTCCACCAGAAACAATCCCCACTTGCGCAATTTCAGGCACGGTATAGACGGCGCTGACCACGGTGTGGGGGCAATACCCCGGCACCGGCAGCTCGGCTGCTGTCCGTCCAGCGATCCACGCCTGTGCCAGCGCGCGGTTGGCAAGCATTGGCCCGCCGGCAGCATCACCGACGGCAAAGATATGGCCGGCTTCGGTGCGGCCATAGTTGTCGATCGCAAGCTGGCCGTTCTCGCCCACCTTCAAGCCGGCCGCCGCAAGATTGAGCCGGCTGAGATCAGGCACCCGGCCAATGGCGAGGAAGGCCATCGCCGCGGTGTGCGTCGCGCCATCGGCCGTGGTGACGGCCACCCCAGCTTCGGTGCGCTCAGCCCGCTCGACATCAACTTGATGGATGGTCACACCCTGCGCTGCCATCGCCGCCGCCAATGCTTGGCCGGCAGCCGGATCAAACATCGGCAACACGCCGGGAGCGCCAACGATCCACGTCACCTTGACCCCCAACCGGCTAAAGAGCGAGGCAAACTCGCTGCCGGTCGGCCCGCCGCCGATGACGATCATATCCGGCGGCAATGTGCTGAGATGGCTGGCGAAACGGGGAGCAATAATGCGCTGGCCGTCAGGCTTCATCGTAGGCGGGAAGCGCGGCACTGAACCGGTGGCAATAATCATGGCATCGGCAGCTAACACCTGCTGGTTCTCGCCGTTGCGCACCACCAGTTCATGCGGGCCACTGAAGGCAGCCACGCCATTGATCACGTTCACGCCAGCAGCTTGCAGCCGTTGCGCTTCGCGCTCGCTCCATCGCTGCGCCACCGCTTTGATCCGGCCCAGCACGGCTGCCGGCTCAACCTGCGCTGCGCCAAGCTGCACGCCTTCCGCCGCCGCATGCGCCGCGACGCCGGCCACTTCGGCAGCGTGCAACCATACCTTGCTCGGCAGCAAACTATCCCAACCGGTGCGCCCTCCGAGGGGGCCTTCGCTGATCAATGTCACCTGTGTGTTGCCTTGGGCAGCAGCGACGGCGGCCTCAACCCCTGCCGGGCCGCCGCCGATCACGACAATCTGTTTCATACGTCTTCCCCATCATCACCTGCGATCCGATAACGTATATCTGTGCAAGAAGATGCAAATAATTGATGGCGGGTTACAACCGGCAAACGGTGATGGTAGAATGGATGCCAATAATGTACCATATTGCATTGAATCATTTGTAGCGACGCACAGCCGTGCGTCGCTACGGTATGGCCTCGTACTTGTATTACGAATCCGGCGCTGGTGGCGGCGGTTCAGGGGCCGGCTGCGACGCCGGTTCGGGATCAGGCGCGCGAATGCCGAGCACGATGGTCGTGTCGGGTAAAATCCATTCACCCGCCGCCGGCAGCGAACTGAGCACCACATACGGCCCGTACCGGAAATAATCCTCGCCGGCCCGATCCGGCCCTTGATAATCGACATAGATCCGGCTAGGATCAATGCCGAGTAATGCCAAGACCTCTTTGGCCTGATTTTCGCCCAACCGGCGCAGATCGGGCATCAAGATCACACCCTCGACCGGCGGCACCGGCGCCGGCGGTTTGAACATCTCGGCAGTGCATTCGGGAATGTCTTCGTATTTGAGCTGCACGGTGGCATCGCCGCCCCGCCACTTGTATTCCACCTTCTCGTCGGGATCGGGCGGTGGCAACTTCCACAGATAAATTGTGCGCACCAGCTCCGGCGGATAACTCGCTTCCGGCGCCGGACGGCAATACGCCCCATCGCTGAGCGCGCTTAGGTCTTGCGGCAACGGCGGCGCTTTGGGATCGGCCGGCGGCGCTGGCGGCGGGTTAGGCCGCAACTCGCCGGTGCTCGTCCACTCTTCCGGGGTGGGAATGCGCACGACGGTCACTTTGTCATAAGCCGAACAGATGCCCTCGACCGGCAGCAGGCCGGTTTGGTTAGCCGTTGGCGTTGGGCGTAACAGTGTTGCTTCTTCCAACCACTTCAGCATGGCTTGGGTAAACAGCTCTTCGCGGTAGCCGCCAAACGGGCCGGGCAATTCACAGATCGGGCGGCGCACAACCGTTTCCGGCAGGGTGAAGTTGGTTGGGATTTCGCCATCGGGGAAGGGGGCGGCAAACAGCGCGCGGTAACGCTCATCTTCGCGAATCAGACGGAAGATATTTTCCATCACGTTGCGCCAAATAATACCGCCGCCGGTCAGACTCTCTACCCGCGCCGTCGGCTCATTGTTGTTGTTGCCCGTCCACACGCCAACCGTCACAAACGGCGTGTAACCAGCCGCCCACGCATCACGCCAGTCGTTGGTGGTGCCGGTCTTGACCGCAGCGGGTTGGCTGAGGCGCAGCGGGCTATTGAGGCCCCAGATCGCTTGGCGGGCGCGATCATCGCTCAGCATATCGGAAATGATCGCCACCAACGCCGGATCAACCACCTCTTCGCCAGAGGTTTGGGTAAAGCGTTCAAGGGTGCGCCCTTCCGAGTCGGTAATTTCGAGGATCGCCACAGGGGCGAAATACTTGCCACCGCTCGCCAGCGTATTATAGGCCGTGGTCAATTCGAGCGGCGAGACTTCGCCGCCGCCGAGCGTGAGCGACAGACCGTAGAAACCAGCGCCGCGCTTGAGACCACTCCGGATGCCAACCCGTTCTAGCAAGCCGAGGGTATACTCAATCCCGGCAAACTTGAGCGCCTTCACCGCCGGCATATTGAGCGAATTGGCCAACGCCGTGCGAATCCGCACTGGCCCGTTCCACTGGCCATTGTAATTCAGCGGCGCGTACCAGCCGCCAGTGCCAGTCGGGAATTGGGTCGACACATCCCACAGCACTGTCTCCGGCGTCATCCCCTGCTCCATCGCCGCCAGATAGGTAAACGGCTTCAGCGCCGAACCGGGTTGCCGTTCGCGGGTTGCGACATTGACCTGCCCATCGAGCACATTGCCCGACTCGCCGGGGGTCTTGGTCGGTTTCACCGCGTTATAGTCAATGCTCCCGACCATGGCCAGAATCTGGCCGGTATTCGGCTGCATGATCACCACCGCCGCATTATGGATATTGCGCGACTCAAGCTCGGCGATGCGCTCGAAGGCGGTCGCTTGGGCCATGCGCTGCAATTGCAGATCGAGAGTCGTGGTAATACGCAGGCCGCCGCCGTAAACAATCTGCGCGCCGTAGCGCTGCAAGAGCAGATCACGCACATAGAAGACAAAGTGCGGCGCGTTGAGCGGGGCCTCTTGCGGCGCGAACCGCAGCGGCGTCGCTAAGGCGCGCCGCGCCTGCGTCTCAGTGATATAGCCGTCTTCCACCATCCGGCGCAACACCGCCGCTTGGCGAACGCGCGGCAACGGCGTTCCGGCGGGCAGGCGCACATTCGGATCAAGCCAATCATCGCCAACAAAGACCGGCGGCAGATACCCGCCTTGCTCGTCGCGTTCAAGATAGTTGATCGGGTTGTAGACTGACGGCAATTGCGGCAGACCAGCCAACAACGACGCCTGATTGAGATCAAGCTCGGCGGCGCTGATGCCGAAATAGACTTCGCTGGCCGCTTGAATGCCGTAGGCTAGATTGCCGTAAAAGTTCTCGTTGAGATAGAGTTCGAGTATCTGATCCTTTGAATAGATCCGATCCAGCTCTTGGGCCAGAATAATCTCTTTTAGCTTGCGCTCATAGCGGCGCTCAGGCAGCCGTTCTTCCGCCGTCAGCACACTATTCTTAATCACCTGCTGGGTAATCGTCGAAGCGCCGCCCGTCTCTTCGCCGGCGCGCAGGCTATCAACTAAGGTGCGGATAATGCCGGCCAAATCGATGCCGGGATTGGTATAAAAGGTTTTATCCTCGATCGCGATGGTGGCTTGAATCAAGAGCGGGCTAATCTCGTTGATCGCGACCTTGGTGCGCTTACCGGCATCGAAAAACTCGTAGAGCAATTCGCCGTTGCGATCGAAGATGCGCGAGTTCTCAAACAGCTCGCGGTTATCGAGCAGGGCCAAACGCGGCTTTAAGCTCTCGACGACCTGCATATAGGCGTTGTAGGCAAAGCCGGCCAACCCGATCAACACGACCGCGATTAGGCCGAGCACGGCCAACAAGGCATTAAGCACAAAACGGCCTACCACCGGGCGCGGCGCCGGCCGGCCCCGCAACAAGCGCGGCGGCACATGGCGGCGGCCATTGCGACCGTTGCGGCTATTCAAATACCAACGACGCGAACGTATCATAGCTATCCTTGGCGCTGATACGCGCCGAACGCAAGACATAACTACACGACGCTTGGGTGGCGTCGCGGGTAGTATAGCATGCTCTGGTACGGCCAATACTGATGGGCAGATGAGAACTGGATCAGATACAATATTGATCGGAGAGATGCCACACTGTCGCTCCACCGCATTCGATGATGTCAATTAACAACCCTATGCCCCAACCTTCCCTCGTTGGCCCGGCCATCTTGATCACCTGCTTGATCACGCTGCCGCTGACCGTGATCAGCGACGCGGTCGCCGGGCGCACTGGCTGGCAGTCGCTCTGGTTAGGCGGGGCAAGCATGCTAGTCGGGCTCGAGGCGGTGGCGTTGCGCAGCCGGATGGTGGCCGGCTTGCACGAGACGCAGGGTGGAGCGGTGCGTTATCTGGCCGCCGAGGTGTTTGGCTTGGCGGCGCTGGCCCGCATCGTAGCGACGGCGGGTCAAGGCGCGCAAGGCTTCGCCGCGATGAACGCATGGCTCACCGACCCGCTGGCCGCGTTCGATGCACCATTTCTGTTTTGCCTGCTGGCGCTGCTGGCCGTCGCTGTGCTTAGCCGCAGCGGGATCGCCGCGATCGCGGCGTTGACGCCGAACCCGCCGCTCAAGACTCCGTTGCAGAGCTTAGATTTGCTCTTCTACCGCAGCGACGCGACGGCCCGCCGGCAAGCCGCAGTTGCGGCTATCAGTCGCGGAGCCGGCTGGGGCGGATTGGCGATGTTGGTGGTGTTGGGCCGGCAGAGTGAGCAAACTCCCGCCACCGTGCTGTGGATGGCGCTCTACCTTGCCGGCGGGTTGTGGTTGATCGCGCTAGCCCAGCGGCGCGCCTTGCTAGCTGATTGGCAGAGCGATGAGGCCGAGATTGGGCCTGAGGTCAACCAGCGCTGGCGCTGGCTAAGTATCGCAACAATTGGCTCGGTTACGCTGTTGGCGCTGGCGCTGCCGGCCCAACTGTCACCGCTCGTGCCGGAAACATGGCGTGAGGGTCTGTTCTTGCTGGGAGGGATCGCGCTGCTGATTGCGATGATTCTCTCCCTGCTCTTCATTGGGCTGCTCAGTCTGGTCGCCCTCTTGCCATTGCTCTTGCTGATGCTGCTCACCTCGCTGATGAATTCGACGACCACACCGGCAACGCCTATCGCTCCGCCAATGATGCCGCCGCCAGCGCCAAGCGAACCGCCATTGTGGCCCGGCATTATCTTTTGGATCTGTATCGCGATCTTGACCGGGCTGGCTTTCTGGACGATTGCGCGCCGGCAGGGATGGGTGCAGCAGGTGTGGGCGCAATTACCGGATTGGTGGGCGCAGGCGCGCGCGCAGTTGCGCAAACGGCGGTTTTGGCGACTGCAGCGGCCCAGAACCATGCAGCGGTTGCGAGCGCCTCATCCACGGCCTGCACCGCTCGATGCCGCTATCGTTTCTTACCACGCTGCCTTACGCTACGCTGCGGCCCATAGCTATCCGCGCCACCCGTCGCAAACCCCGGCTGAGTTTGCCGATAGTACGGCGCAACAGGTGGTTGAGGCCGGCGATGAATTGCGCGCCCTGACAGCCGCCTACCACCGCGCCGCCTACGCTGGCCGTGCCTCGGATCAGGCGGAACGGCGGCAGGTGGGTCTGCTGCTACGCCAATTCCAGCGAAAATTAACGAAAAGGCGCAGAGGGAGCAAAGGCGCAAAGGATGGATAACGCAAAGGCGCAAAGATCGCAGAGGGCGCTAAGGTTTTTAGGATTGATTGTGAAGAACGGTTAGGGGCGATCTCGCTTTGCTAACGAACCCCATACAATATACTTAGCGATCTTTGTGTTCTCCGCACCTTTGCGTTTGAATCCTTTGCGTTCTCCGCGCCTCTGCGTTTGAACCCTTTGCGTTCTCTGCGCCTTTGCCTACACTACCGCTCGCCGCGGCATCAACACCGTGTAATCGAAATCAAGCACCACCGCCGGATCGTAATTGCCCTCGGCGTCACGGTAGGGGAAGTCGTGGCAGGGCCGATCTTTGGCAGCGACGGTGCGCACCCGCAGCGCGCCGATGTCATTGCGCCCCGGTATTTCCATCTTATCGAGAACTTCTGACCAAGCGTAAATGGTGTCGCCGGCAAAGCTGGGGTTGGTGTGGCGACCGCCGTTAATTGCCGCGATGCTGAGCGCGTTGGCAAAGCCGTTGAACGAAAGCGAACGAGCAATGCTGATGATGTGCCCGCCATAGACGATCCGCCGGCCAAAGCGGCCTTCGCGCTCGACGTGGAGGTTGAAGTGGACGCGGGCCGTGTTCTGGTAGAGACGGGTGGCCTGCATATGCTCGGCTTCTTCGATCGTTACGCCGTCGATGTGATCGATCTTCTCGCCGACCTCGTAATCTTCCCACAGATAAGGACTGCCGGCGCGGGCCAGATCGTACTGGCCGGGTTGGATGTGGTACGGCACGGCGAGGTCGGTCACCGGCACCGAGTCAGGCAATTGGGGCACCACCGGTTCGGGAGCCGGCGCGTCGAGATTACGCTTGCGCACCATCACCCAGCGTATGTATTCCAGCACCACCTCGTTGCGTTGGTTGACGCCAACCGAATGGACGTAGACCACGCCGGTTTTGCCGTCTTTGTTTTGGCGCAGACCGATTACCTTGGAGGTGGTCGAGAGGGTGTCGCCGGGATACACCACCGCGCTAAACCGCCCACCGGCATAGCCGAGATTGGCGATAGCGTTGAGCGAAATGTCGGGCACGGTCTTGCCGAAGACGATATGGAAAACGAGCATGCTATCGATCGGCGCCCGTTCGAGACCAACCGTTTGGGCGAACGGGGTCGCCGAGGTGAGAGCGAAGCGCGCGCCGTAGAGCGAGGTATACAGCGCCACATCACCTTCAGTTACGGTGCGCGGCGTGGCGTGAACGATCTCTTGGCCAAGCCGAAAATCCTCGAAGAAGTTGCCGGGATTGGTTTTATTGATCATCGATATACTCCTTGCAGACGCGAACCGGGTCATCCAAACCGTTACCCGCCACAAGGTGTTCAAGGGCGGACAGAACGTTTGATCCGGAACCCGGCCTTGAAAGGCCGGGCTAGGGTTACGAAGCCCGCTGCGCGGGCTGACGGCCCTCACCCTCAGCCCCTCTCCCACTAGCGCGGGAGAGGGGAGCGTACAGCGAAGCGGTGAGGCATCTCACTGCGATCAACGGTTTTGTGCAACCAAACGTTCTGTCCGCTCCTCAACCACAAGGGGCGGGACGCACAGCTATGCATCCCGCCAAACGGGGGCGCGCCGCCGTTACGATTCAAACCCGTAGGCTTTAGCAAGTTCGGGGTCTTTCTTGGCGATCATGCGGGCAAGGTCAACGATCACCTTAGCCTGCTTCCACGTCGCGTCGTCTTGCATCTTGCCGTCGATCATCGCCACGCCGGAACCGTCGGGCATCGCGTCGAGAATGCGCTTGGCGAAGAGCACTTCGTTCACATCTGGGCTAAAGACGCGCTTAGCGATCGGGATTTGGTTGGGTGCGAGCGACCACGCGCCGGTGCAGCCGAGCAAGAAGGCGTTGCGGAATTGGGCTTCGCAGGCGGCTTCGTCTTTGAGATCGCCGAAGGGGCCGTAGAAGGCGCGCAACCCGTGCGAGACGGCCACATCTACCATGCGGGCAATCGTGTAGTGCCAGAGGTCTTGCTGGAAGAAAGCCCGCTCAGTGGTTCCCTCTTGCGGGTCGGCCAGCACGCCGTAGAACGGATGGCCGCCGCCGACGCGAGTGGTTTTCATACCGCGTGAAGCCGCAAGGTCGGCTGGGCCAAGGCTGAAGCCATGCATACGCGGGCTAGCCCCGGCGATCGCTTCGAGATTGACTACTCCCTGCGCGGTCTCAAGCAGGGCATGGATGAGAATCGGCTTCTGAATCTGATGCTTGGCTTCGAGCAATGCCAGATATTGATCGACGAAGTGAATATCCCACGGCCCTTCGACCTTGGGGATCATTATCACATCGAGCTTATTGCCGGCGTGGGCAACAATCTCGGCGATGTCGTCGAGCACCCATGGGCTATTGAGCGCATTGACCCGCACCCAGAGCGCGGTATCGCCGAAGTCGTTGTTACGCGCGACTTCGATAAAGCCGGCCCGCGCGGCTTCTTTGGCGTCAACCGGAATGGCATCTTCGAGATTGCCGCAAAGCACGTCAACCTGCTTGGCGACTTCGGGAATGCGCGCGCGGATCTTTTCGATGTGGGGCGGGAAGAAGTGAACCACCCGTTCGGGCCGCACCGGCAGTTCACGCATCGGCTGGGGCGCACCGATGGCGAGCGGCTGGTAGAAATTGCGTGCGAGCTTGTGCATCATATCCTCCTTGCAATTCATCAAACGCAACGGCTCAGCAAGACGCAGCAGGTTCTCAGCGCAACGACGCGCAGGCGCTGGATAGGGTGGGCATCACGCTCGCGCGTCGCTGCGCGACCCCGCTGTGCGTTACTCCAACGCCTCTGGCCCAGCAACAATACCTTCATCGTGCAACCGGCCTACTTCACCTTCGCTCAGACCCAACACCTCCAGCAAAATCTCGTCGGTGTGTTCGCCAAGCCGCGGCGCCGGTTGCACCGGCACGCGGGGCATCTGGCTGAAATCGAGCGGCGAACCGGCCATGAGGTACGAACCAATGCCGGGTTGCTCGACCATCGCGAACATTGGGTTGTCGGTTGAACAATCGGGGTCTTGGGCAATCGCTTCGCGTACCGTGCGGTACGGCCCCCACGTCACCCGATGCTGCTCGAAGACCCGTTGCACCTCAGCGAAGGTGCGGGCATGGAACCACGGTTCGAGCAGGGCCGCAATCTCGCGGCGGGCGCGGAACCGGTCTCCCTCGTCGTCCATATTGAGACCGAGACGCTGGCCGAGCGCGGTGAAAGCATCAGTCAAGCCAGTCGCCTTCCCCAACGCCTTCCACTGCAAATCGGTCAGACCGACGACCATCACCCGCTTGCCGTCGAGGGTCTCGAAATCACGGCCAAACGCGCCATAGAGATAATTCCCCTGCTTGGGCCGGTCGGTATCGTTGACCATCACCTCGGCAATCATGCCCAGATGGCCGATCATCGCCAACCCGACATCTTTCAGCGCCAGCTTGACCAATTGGCCCGCGCCGGTCAAACGGCGGTGGCGCTCGGCGGCGAGCAGGCCGAGCACGATCATCTGGCCGGTGATGATGTCCCACGCCGGCAACACGTGATTCACGACCTCCGGCGAACTGAAGGGGCCGGTCATAAACGGCAAGCCGAGCTGCGGGTTGACGGTGTAATCAACCTCAGAGCCGCCGTCGCGCCGGCCAAGCAGATTGACCATAATCAGATCATCGCGATGGCGCTTGAGCGCCTCGTAGCTCAGCCAGCCGCGGGCCGGGAAGTTGGTAATAAACAGGCCGGCGTTCTCACCCGGCGCGCAAATCAGTTGGGTGAGCAACTCTTGGCCGCGCGGATGGCGGATATCAACCGCGATCGAGCGTTTGCCCTTATTCAAACCAGTCCAAAACAAGCTATGCTTGCCATCAAGCGTCACTGGCCAGCGTTTATAGTCGAGACCGCCGCCAATTGGATCGAACCGGATGACATCGGCCCCCAACTGGGCCAACGTCATCCCGCCGAGCGGCGCGGCGACGAAGGCCGAGCCTTCGACCACGCGCATGCCACTAAGAATGCCGTTCATTGTGGTTGCCTCGTGTGATCTCACGCAGGGCTTATGCTACGGTCTGGCGCCAACCCCTTGGTGGAGGGAGCCTCCCCCGCTGGGGGAGGCTCGGGGCAGCGCGATGAGAGCACGTTGTAGACAGACCGATCTGCATCAGCGCCGCTAAGTCGTCTGCTAAATCACCCGCTTCGACCGCAATTCACCGATCTGGGAGTCATCCATCCCCAACCACTCGCGCAACACCTCATCGGTATGCTCGCCAAGTTTGGGGCCAAGCGAGCGAATGCTGCCGGGGGTTTCCGACAACTTCGGCACCACATTCGGCATAATCAGCGTCTCGCCGATACTCGGCTCATCGACTGCCACCAGATTCCGCCGGGCATGGACGTGGCGGTCGCCGAAGAAATCAGCAATATCGTTAAGCGGCGCGGCGGGGGTCGCAGTCGCGTAACAGCGTTGCAACACCTCGGCACGGGTCAGCGAGCTGCACCAGTCGCGGACAATCTCGTTGACATCGCTGGCATGGGCCAAGCGCACCTTCTGATCGCCATACACGCTCGACGAAGCCAATTCGGGGCGGCCCATGGCGTTGGCAAGGCGGGCAAAGAGCTTATCGGTCGCGCACGAAATCGCCACCCACTTGCCATCTTTGGTCTGAAAGTGGCCATGGGGGCAAGCAAACTCATTGTAGTGCGAGCCGTGACGTTCGCGGACTTTGCCGTACATGCCGTAGGCCGGCACCAACTCATCGCTACAGCGGAAGACCGACTCGTAGAGCGCGGCATCGATATACTGGCCGCAACCGGTTTGCTCGCGGTGGCGCAGAGCCAGCAACACGCCAATGCAGCCGTACAAACCGGTCATATAATCGGCGAGGGTGGTTGAACCCGGCGTCACCGGCGTCCCTTTTGGCATACCGGCCAGATACGCAATGCCGCCGACGGCGTGGGCAATACGGGCGAAACCGGGCCGGTCGCGGTACGGGCCGGTTTGGCCGTAGCCAGTCACGCGCAGCATAATCAAGCGCGGGTTAATCTTGCTGAGCACATCCCAACCCAACCCCCACTTCTCGAGCGTACCAGTGCGGAAATTCTCGCACAACACATCGGTCTCGGCGATCAAGTCTTTAAAGAGCTTAGCGCCTTCAGGATGCTGCAGGTTAATCGTCACCGAACGCTTATTGCGCGACTCGCTCAGCCACGTCAGCGTATCGCCGCGCGACGTCGGCGTACCAAAGCGACGCAGCGCATCACCGCCGATCGGATGCTCGACTTTGAGCACATCGGCGCCAAATTCTCCCAACAGGGTAGCGCAGAAAGGCGCGGCAATCACGGTTGCCGCATCAATGACCCGAATGCCGGCCAATGGCAGGGTCGAATTTGTCTCAGCCATTGTATCCACCTCGTAGTGAAGAAACGACCCCCAGCGAAATGTGCATCGTTGCGTCAAATAATCTTGCGATTGCGCAATTGCTTAATCTCCTCGGCGGAAATGTCGAGCAGCTCGCGCAATACCTCATAGGTCGCGTTGCCCAAGGGCGGGCCGAGGTTCGTAATGCGGCCCGGCGTCGCCGAGAGGGTCGGAATCACGTTCGGCACCACCACCTCGCCAACCCCTTCCGCTTCGACACGAGCCAGATTGCCGCGCGCGCGGAAGTGCTCATCGTTGAACATATCGGCGATGCTATTGAGCGGGCCAACCGGCACCTCTTTTTCCAGACAACGCCGCATCACCTCATCGCGGGTCAGCGAACCAACCCAATCAATCGTGATCTGGTTCACGACATCGCGCGCCGCCAAACGTTTGCGTTGATCACCGTACAATTCGGGCGAAGCCAATTCAGGTCGCTCCATCGCTTCGGCCAGCCGCTCGAACATCTTGTCAGTAGTGCAGGCAATTGCCACCCACTTGCCGTCTTTGGTGCGGAAATGGCCATGGGGGACGGCAATAAAGCTCCCGGCCCCTTCGCGCTCGCGGATTTTGCCGAACAGACCGTAGGTCGGGGCAATCTCATCGAGAATGCGAAACACCGCTTCGTAAATCCCGACATCGATCAACTGGCCGCGACCGGTCTTCTCTTTGTGGTGGAGCGCGATCAGCACACCGATGGCGCCAAACAGACTAGCGATATAGTCGCCAAGCGGCGCAGTACCCGGCAACACTGGCGTTTCACCGGGGAAGCCGGCTAGATACGAGAGGCCGCTAAAGGCATGGGCAATGTGGGCAAAGCCGGAACGGCGGCGGTAGGGGCCGGTCTGGCCGTAGCCTGACACCCGTAACATAATCAAGCCGGGGTTCACCTCGCGCAACGTGGGCCACGACAACCCCCACTCTTCCATCGTACCGGGGCGAAAATTCTCGATCAGGATATCCGACTTCGCCACCAACTTCAGAAACAGGTTCACGCCTTCCGGCTGGCGCAGGTCGATCGTCACCGACTTGCGATTGCGCGCTTCGCTCAACCATGCCAACGTCGCATCGTGGCGCGTGGTCGGGGTGCCAAACCGCCGCATCGGATCACCGCCGATCGGGTGTTCGATCTTCAACACCTCAGCGCCAAACTCGCCCAAAATCGAAGCCGCATACGGGCCGGCCAGAAAGTTGCCGACATCGATCACGCGGATCCCACTGAGCGGCAAACGGTCACGCTCGCCGGTGCGCTCAGCGGTGGGATGCGGAATTGCGGGTTCGGCCTCCTGTTCGGCCTCCGCAGCCGCCACTAATGGCGCTGACGGCGTCTCGCCGGTCTCCGGCGCATCGGTGGTCTGATTGGTGGTCTTCGTCGAGCGTACCCCTTTGGCCATCGTCTGTACTCCTCCTCGCCATGCTGAAAATAGGCAGCAACACAAAATCGCCACCAGAGCCCGCTAAGGCCGCCATGGCCGCATGCAGTTAGGTGTGTTCAGTTTCTCTGCTCGGGTGATGCGCGTGTTTGTAACATAGCACAAGGAATACTACTTCGCAATTACCAGTTTCCAACTTTTAACTATGAGTTGATATAAGTAAACGCTTATATCAAATTGATAACGTAAGGTTATATATGTTCCGGTGTGAACGAGAAACGCAATACGAACACCTCACGCCAGCGTCGCGCATGGCATGGGGTACAATGTGTTTATTCCAACATCCAGCAACAGCGCATACCAGCAAAAGGAGGCGATTCGGCCATGAGCAGCGAAGACTGGACGGCATGGATCGGGCGAACCGAGGTGGTTGAGGATGACATCTGCTTAGCGCAAGCATTGGCTGCAGCGGCTACGCTCGAACCATTGTCATCACCCACCGCAAGCGCGGCGCTGCCCCCGCTCTGGCACTGGTTTTACTTCTTGCCGCGCGCGCCGCAATCAAAACTCGGCATTGACGGCCATCCGCAGCGCGGCGGCTTCATTCCGCCCATCCCTTACCCCCGCCGCATGTTTGCCGGCGCGCGCATCCGCTTTCACCACCCGTTACTGATCGGCCAGCCGGCCCGCCGCGAGGGGATCATCCGCAACATTACCCAAAAGAGCGGGCGCACCGGGCCGTTGGCATTTGTTACGGTCGGCTACCAGATCTTCCAAAATGAGATGCTTTGTATCGAAGAAGAGCAAGATATCGTCTACCGCGAACCGGGTGCGCCAGTGCCGGCACCGGTACCGGTTGATCTGCCACCGGTATCTGATGCGATCACCCGCACCGTGACCCCCGACACCCGGCTATTGTTCCGCTTCTCGGCGCTCACCTTCAACGCGCACCGCATCCATTACGACCGGCCCTACGCCCAACAGGAAGAGGGATACCCCGGCTTGGTCGTGCATGGCCCGCTGGTCGCGGTGTTGTTGATGGAGCTGGCCCGCCACAACACCACCCGCCCAATCACCGGCTTTAGCTTCCGTAGCCAAGCGCCGATCTTCGATCTCGCCCCCTTCCGGCTGGTGGCCCGCTTCGGCGACAACCGGGTCGAGCTGGAAGCGCAGGGACCTGACGGCGTAACGGCGCTGAGCGCTAGCGCCGAGTTAGGGAGCGACCAACCCTCGTAAAGCCGCCCGGCGGTGCAGCTCCAAAAGCTAGAACCCACCAAACAAACGAATGGCAGCTACCATTCGTTTGTTTTGTTTGGCTGATTCACACATCAAACCTACATAAATTGTGAGCACGTTCACAAATTTTCTGCGACAAAAAGCACAATTAATACCGAATAGATCATATTACAATTCTCCGTAGCAATATCTTTACTCACTTTCAACCCTTGCTTTGCTACATTTGAATTGCGATCTCTCTCCGCTTGAGACACAGATATATTGACCGGTTCACGCTCGATAGATTGAGCGTCCAGTTGCTGTAACCCGCATCTACGGACAGCGTGCGTTGCATACGCTGCGTGGGTGCGTCGGCGCCAGCGTTGTGGTGCGTGCAGGGAGATTGTGAGTAGTCGTTCATAACGCAACCAATGCTAGAAAGGAGACTGGCCCGTGGAAGCAGAAATGCAACTGTTCGTGGACTCGTTGCGTAAGAACATTACTGCCGAAGATGTGGTCAACTTTGAAGCGTGCATGGACTGCAAGATGTGCGGTGAGGCGTGCGCGTGGTACCTCGTCACTGGCGACGAGAAGCTGCATCCCACCCACAAGACCGGCTTTATCCGCCAGATTTATCAGCGGTACTTGACGATCGAAGGCCGAATTGGCGGCGCGCTAGGGCTAGTGCCGACGCCGACGGTGGCAGACCTGAAAGAGAATATGCAGTATTTCTGGGCTTGCACCGCTTGCGGTCGCTGCACATTGGCCTGTCCGTCGGGCCTCAGCATTCGCCGCATGGTGCGGCTGGCCCGCGCCGCATACTCCGATTCTGGGTTAAGCAACGCCAATCCGACCATCCGCTCGATCGTCGAGAACACCGAGCGCCGCCGCCATAGCTTTGGCCTCACTGCCGCACAGGTGCTGGGCCGGGTTGGTCTCTTCCTGCGCAGCGAGGGCCTTGAAGTGCCGGTCAATGTGCATGGCGCCGAGATGCTCTTTGTCTGTCCGGCTGCTGGCAATACCAAAATTCCCGATTATGGCATCAAATTGATCAAAATCCTCAATGCCGCCGGTGTAAGTTATACGATTTCGCCCTATGTGATTGACACTGGCACTGAAATCGACCATATTGCCGTTCACCATAATCTGTCGAAGCAGATGTTGCTGGATTGGGAAAATGAAGCCGATCGCTTGGGCGTGAAGTCGATCTTGCTGGTGGAGTGCGGTTGCGATACGCGCACACTGTACGCCGAAGCAACTGAGACGCTAGGTCGTCCGTTCCGCTATCCGATCGTCAGTGTCGATTCGTTGATGCTCGACCTGATCCGGCAGGGCCGCTTGCCGATCGAGAAGACCGACCTGAAGGTGACACTGCACGATCCCTGCTACGCCACACGCTTGTCGGGATTGGGCGATCTCTTCCGCGAGCTGCTGACCCTTGTGACCGATAACTTCATCGAGATGACCCCCAACCGCGAGCACAATTACTGCTGCAACGGCGGGGCTGGCGGGATGCGCTTGCCTGAGAACACCGACCTGCGCCGCAAGATTTCGGTGCTGAAAGCGAACCAGATCCGCGCCACCGGCGCCGAGTATGTCACCTCGCCGTGCGTGGTCTGCACGTTGTCGTTGGAAGACACCTGCCAGACCTACAACCTCTCCCCGACCGGCGAGCGCATGGCGCTGGTGCTGTTCGAGGTGGTCTATGCGGCAATGGAGCCGGCGCTGGCCAAGCGGGGCGAGCTGGATCGCATGCGGGTACCGGCTGAATTGCGTAACCGCGATCGCGAGTTCTTTGTTGCCCACAGCCTTGAGGGCCAGATGGCAACGCTCATGCAGCAGCCGGATTTCCCAGCATTGCTCGATTGGTTAGAGAAAGACGATATCGTCAAGCGGTTCAGCAAAGATCACCCGCAGGTATACGAGCAATTACGCGCGCTGCGTGAGATGGCGCTCGATCCGGAGTGCTGCCGGTAGGGCAGATGCGATCGTTGAGGGCGGGAGGGGTGGTCTTTGCCCCCACCCCAACCCTCTCCCGTTGGGGGAGGGAGTAACAACCCTAGTAGCAGGGATGAGCGCCGCCTGCCAACGGGTATATACCGGAAAACGATAACAGGCCTGCGGCCCGCGCGCCAAGGAAGTGTGGATAAACCAATACTTACCATCCGCTGAGGAGGTGTGTGATGATTGAACTGTTGAATGCAATCGCGCCAGTGGCGATGGCGATCTTTGTGGTGGGAGTGGGGTTGCGGTTGGGCCGGTTTGCTATCGCACTGATCACGAGACGCCATCCACACGGCGTGTCGCCAACCTTTGTGTCGCCGCCGCGCCGGTTGGGCTTCTTCGAGGCATTGAACGCAGTGCTCTTCGGCCCCTTCAAGCATTTTTACAAGCGATCAAACCCAACGTGGGGGCGCGGCTACCTGCTCTACCACGTGGCAATTATTACTGAGGTGATTGGCTATAGCATCTCGGCCCTGATCGTCTTCGCGCATATCCTGTTTGGCCGGCCAGTGCCCGACGTGGCCGCTCACGTTGAGGAGAGCTACAACTACTCGCCGGCTAATCTGCTCGCCCTCATCTTTGGCAATGGCGAGAAGTTCCAAGCACAGTTTTTGTTTGGCGACTTTGCCCCCTACTTCATCGGCATTACGTGGGTGGCGGTGGCCTTTGCCGTGGCCGGTAATCTGCACCTGATGTTCGCGCTGCTGCGCAAGTGGAGCGGCGCCGTGGTGGGTGACATCGATCACGCCTCAAAAGGCATCCGCACGCCGGGCCGCTTGCCGTGGGATCGGGTCGTGATCCGCACGATTATCTTCTGCATTATCTGGACGGAACTGCTGGCCCGTTTGCACATTGTGCCCGGCATCGTCTATGTCCACGCGCTGCTCGGCTTGGCGCTGTTTGTACTGTTGCCCTTCACCTACCTGTTCCACATGGCCTACAATTTCCTCGCCATCTTCTACGCGGTGCGGCGGCGGATGGCGCGCACGATTGCGTAAACGTGCGGCTCGGTCACGCCGGGACCATGACCCGTTCGGCCCCGGCGTAGATATTGCACGAGGCGCCGCGCAGGAAGCCGATCAGGGTCATGTTGAAATGCTGGGCTAAGGTCACTGCCAGCGCCGACGGCGCGCCGACAGCGGCCACCACCGGAATGCGCGCCATCAGCGCCTTTTGCATGATCTCGAAACTAGCCCGCCCGCTGACTAGCAACACCGATTGGCGCAAACGATCAAGTTGGCCATTGAGCAGGTAGGCGCCGATCAGTTTATCAACCGCATTGTGGCGACCAATGTCTTCGTGCAGCGCCAACAGCCGGCCATCGGCAGCAAACAGACCGGCGGCGTGCAAACCGCCAGTGCGGGCAAAGAGGTCTTGCGCTTGGTGGAGTGCATCATTCAATCCGGCTAAGGCTGCGTATGCGATCCGCACCGGCGGATCATCGGCCAGCGGTGCGCAACCGCGCAAGCGCAACGCTTCGAGCGAGGCCTTGCCGCACACTCCGCACGACGACGAGACGAAAAACAGCCGGCGGGCCTGCTCAAGGTCGAGGTCGAGATCAGGACGGGGTGTGACAATGAGGGTATTGAACCGCGCCTCATCATCGAGTTCAGCCTCAACACAGTAGCGGATGGTGCTGATGTCGTAGCGGTCACGGATCAGACCTTCGCTGAAGAGGAAGCCGGCAACTAGCTCAACATCGGCTCCCGGCGTGCGCATCAACGTCGCGAGCGCGATCGCGCGCGCAGTGCCGGGCAAGGCCAGCCGGACTTCAAGCGGCTCTTCGACCACAATGGCATCTTTTTCATGCCGCCAGCGCCCATCGCGAATCTTGACCACGGTACGCCGGTGGATGGTTGCACGATTGATCATTTGTTATTGATCTCCGGTGGATAGTCTGTACTTGCCGCAATGAGGAATAGCCACAAAAAGCCACAGAAGCCGCAAAAATATTTGTGTTTTTTGTGTGTCTTTGTGGCTATTTCCCCTCACCCCCCAACCCCCTCTCCCACCTCACGGCGGGAGAGGGGGCGCTGTGGACGGGGGATAAGCTTGGCCTTCCCTACCTGCCGCAATGAGGAATAGCCACAAAAAGTCACAGAAGCCACAAAAACGTTTGTGTCTTTTGCGGCTCTTCGTGGCTATGCCCCAGCCCGCGTAGCGGGCTTCGTAACCCTAGCCCGGCCCTGAAGGGCCGGGGCAACGCCTTGTCACAAAAACAACCTTCATTTTTGTGTCTTTTGTGTCTCTTCGTGGCTATTTCAAGACTCCAGCCGGTGAATGCTGACTACCGCCTTGTAGGCCGGCACCCCTGACCCGGCATCACGCCGGCGCGCGTCGATCAACACATTGCCTTCCGGCCAATGCACCTGAATGTTGCCCAGCTTGAGCGGCGCCAATTTGATTCGGGCCCGCATTTCGCCCGCCTCTGACCGTAACACCACCCACTCGCCCTCACGCAGACCCAGCCGCGCCGCGTCATCGGGGTTGATCAGCACGTCGTCGCGCGCCGCACCGTTCAACGGATCACGTTCGGCATGCACCAGCGAGTTGAACTGCTTGCCGCGCCGGGTTTTGAGCACAAACATCCCCGGCGGCAATTGGGTTTGCGGCGGCGTCAGCGGGGTAAAGTGCGCTTTGCCGTTGGGAGTGGCAAAATGGCCATCACGGCACAAGATGCGCCCGCCCCATTGCACGTGATCACCGGCCTTGCGCAGCCGCTGAATGCCGTCGTACTCAGGCACAATCCGGGCAATCTCTTCCCGAATCTGGTGGCCATCGGCAAACCAGATCAGGCGCGCGCGCTCGGGGTAGGCCCGCTCGGCCACCTGCATCAGAATCTCCCACTCGCTGCGCGCTTCGCCGGGAGGCGCCGTGATGAAGGGCGAAAAGATGATTTCGCGTTCGGTGGTGGTTTCGGTGCCGCCGTCGCGCTGCTCGTAGCGAGTAACTGCCGGCAGCAAGATCACGGTGTCGGCGGGATCAACCAGCATTTGGCTGGTTAAAACAATATCCTGATGGACGCGCAATGCCGGACGGCTCAGCGCCGCGCGGATGTAGTCAGGATCGGGCATGGTATCGAGGAAATTGCCTCCCACTGCATAGAATACATCCAGTGCGCCATCGTAGGCGGCATCGAGCATCTCGCCGCAACTGAGTCCCTTCCAATCTGGCACGGCAAAGCCCCACTGCTTGCCTAGCCAGCGCGCTTGCTCGGCATTCACCGGCCTCCCGCCGGGGAAGGCCGTCGCCAAACACCCCATCTCGCCGCCGCCTTGTACGCCGCTATGGCCGCGGATCGGCATCACGCCACAGTATTCGCGCCCGATAAACCCGCGCGCCAGCGCCAGATTGAGAATGGCTCTGACATTCTCGACCCCATACTCGTGCTGGGTAATGCCCATGCTCCAAATGAAGACCGCACTCTTGGCCTGCGCCAGCACCTCAGCGAGGGCCAGCATCTCGGCGCGGGTGCTGCCGCTCGCCTGTTCCAACTCTTCCCACGACTGCCCGGCCAGCGCGATCTGCACATCGGCAAAGCCGCAGGTATGCGCATCAATAAAGGAACGGTCAATCCAGTCGCGCTCGATCAGATGCTTGAGCACCCCGTTGAGAAACGCGATGTCGCCGCCGGTGTGAATCTGGAAAAAGCGGTCGGCGAGGCGCGTGCCGAATAGCGCGCTCTCGAACACGCTCGGCACCCAATAGCGTTCGAGACCCGGTTCGCGGTAGGGGTTGATGACGAAAATGCGGGAGCCGTGCTGCTTAGCGTAATAGAGGTACTTCGTCGTTACCGGCTGATTATTGGGCGCATCACTGCCGATAAAGAGCAGCACATCGCTGCCGATCCAGTCGCGATAGCTACAGGTGGAAGCAGCCACGCCGAGCGCCTGCTTCATCGCAGTCGTGCTAGGAGCGTGGCAGAGACGGGCCGCGTTATCGACGTTGTTGGTGCCGAGAAAGCGGGCCACCTTCTGCGCCACGTAGTAGGTCTCGTTGGTGATGCCGCGCGAGGTGAGGTACAACGCGATCCGGCGCGGATCGGCGGCGCCCAAGCGGGCGGCAATCTCGTTCAGCGCCGCGTCCCACGTGATCCGGCGAAAGCCGCGCTCGCCGCGCCGGCGGATCATCGGGTAGGGCAGCCGGCCAAGCGCGCGCAAGTCACGCCCGCTCAGATCGCGCAGTGATGCTACGTCCTCTAGCCGGCGCACATCGAGCGGCGGCATCGTATTGAGGCGCAACAGATTGAGCCGCACCGTGCAGAGATGCACGCCTTTCATGGTGAAATCGCGCAACCCGGCAGTGCCCAACGCGCACCCGTCGCAGACACCCTCGTTCAAAATCCGCCATGCCTTGCCGAGACTGTCGCGATTTTCCCACACGGTGCGCACCATTTCCCAATAGTGGTTCGGCTTGACCTGCCCAAGCCCATTGGGTACAAGACTCACCCACGTCGCCGGATTCCAGCCCCGTCGTTTCATGCTGCCTCCTCGCCGATTTGTTAGATTGGGGGATGCTTTTTTATTGTACCAGCAAATGTGCAAGGCAGGAGTGATTCACGGATGTTCACGGCTCGTTAGTATCCGTACCCTATGCACCGTCTCGCCGAACGCAATCAAATCCGGTACAATAACGACTATCCATAACCATCTTCCATCCGCGTAAGGCAGGATCATGTGACCGGAGCTACCCACACTACAGCAATCATTAACGCTCTCGTTCCAGTTGTGGCAGCTTTCCAACAACAGTTGGGCCACAACCTGATCGGGATTGCCCTGTTTGGCTCACGAGCGCGGGGTGATGCCCGGCCCGAAAGCGATTGGGATCTGTTGCTGATCGCAGAACATCTGCCCACATCGGTATGGGAGCGCCATCAATGCCTGCTTGCCGGCAGCATGGCGCGGACGAGCGATCGTAATCGCCAAAACGCCAGCCGAATTCACCTCCTATCTTGCGCCGTTGTATCTCGACATCCCGCTCGATGGCATAGTGCTCTACGATCGCGATGGTTGGCTCACCTCACGCCTCGCCGCCATCCGCACCCTTCTCGACCGACACGGTCTCTACCGGATCCAACGCGAGCGTGATCTGATTTGGGAGTGGCGCGAATTCCTCGGTTTTGGCTGGGAATTGAATTGGGAGATGGTTCATGAAAAAGAGCGTACACGTATGAGTCAAAGCGTAAACTATCGGATCAAATTAGCCAGTGGCTTTATCAAAGAAGCACCCCAAGACCTTGATCTCCAACGCTGGAGGTCTGCGGTAGATAATGCCCAGCTCGCAAGCGAAAATGCGGCAAAAGCTGTCTTAGCATTGTTATGACCACCCGGACGTACCCATCAACTGGGGACGCTCCTACGTGAAGCATTGGCTCACCAACGGTTTCCTGCTGAGCTGTCGCCGGATCTTGAACGATTGGCTCCGATTGCTGATACTTTGGGGATAGACGTACATGTTCAGATCGATTATGGGCTTGAAGAACAACAACTAACCCCATGGGAAATTTTCGATGAAGCTAAAGCCCGCCACATGGTCTCGCTCGCTGAAGAGGCCCTTTCGATTGCACAACGCCTCATTCATCACTATCCAACCAACCAACAAACCCTATGAACACCCCCATCACCGATCCCATTCAAGCGCGCCGCGCGTTGCTGGAAGCGGAATTGGCCCGCTACGTCGAACTGTTACGCGAACACTATCACCCCGAACAGATCATTCTGTTCGGGTCACTAAGTGGTCGGATATTGATCTGCTACTTGTGAAAGATACAGATCAACGCTACCTTGATCGCATCCGCGAGGTGCTGCTATTGCTGCATCCGCGCCTTGGGGTTGACATTGTGGTCTATACGCCGCGCGAATTTGCGACGATGAAAGAGTCGAATCTGATGGTGCAGGAAGAGATTATCGCTAAAGGAAAGGTGCTCTATAAGCGATCCTGAACAATGGCTGGCTTTTACGTGCGATGATGTGCGCATCGTCCAGCTTGCCATGCGCGAAGGCCTCTTTAATCAGGTGTGCTTTCATTGCCAACAATGCGTTGAAAAGTCGCTCAAAGCGTTGATTGTTCATCAAGGCCTTGTGCCGCCCCGTATTCACAAGTTGCCTGATCGGCTCAGCCAAGTTCACGCTGCACCGCTGGCAGCGATGGCAACTGAGATTCAACTGCTTGATCGGTTTTACACAACGACTCGCTATCCGGGTTTCACCCCCCGATGTACCCCAATCGCTGCCTATTCAACGTGATGCCGAGGAAGCGCTTGAGATCGCGCAGCGCGTCTTGGCATACGTCACAGATCTAATTGCGGCATAACCCCCTAGACAAGCCCCCCGATCTTCGTGTAGACTAAGAAAAGGGAGGTTGTATGCACGTCCAGCCCGAACCGATCTTAGTCATTGCCGCACATGCTGACGATATCGAGTTCGCTGCCGCCGGAACGATTGCCGGTTGGGCGGCGGCTGGGCATCCCATTACCTACTGTATCGTCACCGACGGGTCGGCTGGCTCCAACGAGCCGGGCATCGATTTGGCGGCATTAGTCGCGCGCCGGCAAGCTGAACAGCGCGCAGCAGCGGCAGTGCTGGGTGTGCATGATGTGCGCTTCCTCGGTTATCGCGACGGCGTCTTGCAGCCAACCCTCGAGCTGCGGCGCGAGTTGACCCGCCTAATCCGCGAGGTGCGCCCCTTCCGCGTGCTCTGCCAAGACCCGACCTTGGTCTTTGCCGGCAGCACGTACATCAATCATCCCGATCACCGGGCCGCCGGCGAAGCAGCGATCTACGCCGTCTTCCCCAGCGCCGAAACCCGTCCGATCTTCCCGGAATTGCTCGCCGAAGGCTACGAGCCGCATAAAGTGCGTGAACTCTATCTGATGTTCCCGCCAGCCCCTGATCTCTACCTCGACATGAGCGATCGGATCGAGCAGAAGATCGAGAGCCTGCTCTGCCATCGCTCGCAACTTGGCCCCGAGGTCGCCGATTGGGTGCGCAAGTGGGATGCCGAGAACGGCGCCAAGATCGGCGCGGCGTATGCCGAAGCCTTCCGGGTGATGCGTCTGGTCGATAATTAGCCCCGCGACACGAACAACTATCGGGAACGGGCAGCCGCCGGCTGCACCCGCATAGTTTGGTGTACGCGCTGGATGGTTGTTTGATAGTGCCGGCTCGTCCGGCTAGAAAGGCACTCCGTTGGCAGATTGATACCCGTGAGGTGCGCGTGAGTCAGGGCCGCGCGCATCTCGGTCGCACCGGGTGCTGAGTCCGGTGCGCAGCCCTGTTCTCCGTGTCCGCGCCAGCGTCGGGGCGCGTGCCTACGATGTGGTCTCCCTTCGATGCCTACTGCGGCGTAGCAGTCGCGCACAGCGCGTTGGAGGCCACGGTGGCGGACGTAGTTAGGAGGTTATATGAGTACCTTGACCAACCATCGCTTACAGGCCCTCAGTGACAATGTCTGGCTGCACTTCTTCCAGATGGGCCATTTCTCCAGTACCGGCGCGCGACCCACTGTGCTCGTGCGAGGCGAAGGGTCGCGCGTGTGGGATCAAGACGGCAATGAGTACATCGACGGTCTCTCCGGTCTGTTCGCAGTCAATGTCGGGTATGGTCGCCGCGAAATTGTTGAGGCGATCAGCGTGCAACTGAACGACATCGCTTACGTTAGCCCCTTTAGCTTCCCTAGCCTGCCTTTGATTGATCTATCGGCGCGGCTGGCTGCCATCAGCCCGACCGGCCCGCGCTCGCGAGTCTTCCTCACCACCGGCGGTTCCGATGCGGTTGAGACGGCGCTGAAGATTGCCAAAGCCTACCAGCGCCGGCGCGGCTTTGCCGACCGCAGCAAGATTATTGCCCGGCGGGTCAGCTACCACGGCACCTCGATGGGCGCGCTCTCGGTCAATGGCGTCACCTCGCTCCGCAACGGCTTCGGCCCGCTCGTGCCGGGAGCGCGTCACGTCCCGCTCCCCTATCGCTACCGCTGCGATTACTGCGCATTGCACAGCGGCTGCCGCGGCGTCTGCGTCGATGAGGTCGAGCGCCTGATTGAGTTTGAAGGGCCAGAAACCATCGCCGCCATCATCATGGAGCCGGTGCAGAATAGCGGCGGCGCGATTGTCTCGCCCCCCGGCTACCTCCAGCACATCCGCCAAATCTGCGATCACTACGGGATTGTGATGATTGTCGATGAGGTGATCTGCGGCTTTGGCCGGGTCGGCGATTGGTTTGGCTCGACCGCGATGGGAGTCGCCCCCGACATCATCACCACCGCCAAAGCTATGACCAGCGGGTATGCCCCGCTCGGCGCAGCCATTGTGCGCAACACCATCGCCGATGTGTTTGTATCTGATAACGACGCCGACAAGTTCATGCACGGCATCACCTTTGGCGGGCACGTCGCCAGTTGCGCCGCCGCGCTCGTTAACCTCGACATCATCGAACGCGAACACCTGCTTGAGCGCAGCCGCGAGATGGGCGCCTATCTGATGCGTGAACTGGAAGCGGCAGTCGGCAATCACCCCAACACCGGCGAGGTGCGCGGGATGGGGATGTTTATGGCGGTTGAGCTGGTGCGCGACCGCGCCACTCGCGAATCGCTGGCCGAAGAGCGGCTGATGGTGTGGCTGAGCGATCAGTTAAAGCAGCGCGGCTTGATCTGCCGGGCCGACGACCGGCTCGAACCGGTGATCCAACTGGCCCCGCCGTTGATCCTCACCCGCGAAGAGGCCGATCGCTGCGTGCGCATCGTCACCGAGGCGATGCATGCACTGGGTCGCAAGTTGGGCAGCACGCCGGCAGTGTTTGCGATCAATCCGCCGGTTGAGACGAAGACCGCCGTGGCCGCCGATTAAACCCGCTGTAACGGGATATGTCTCGTAGAGATGGACGGCTGTCCGTCTCTGCGATGATGCGATGGCGATGAATCATGGTAGAGACGGACGGCCATCTCTACCATGATTCGATTTATCGCAATTGATGCCCTCCCATCGCCCTGTCCGCTGTCTGCCGCGATGGTACCCGCAGGGATCGCAGGGGATTTACAACCTTCAAGCGACGGCCCGATTAAGCCGTCTCTTGAGCATCGTTGTGGCCGATCACCGGTTGACCAACGGCACATACAAGCGGGACAAACCCAGCTCGACGAGCGCCGGCACACCGCGGGACGGGGCATCACCAAGCCCTAATTCACTAGTCCAATTACTACCTCAACAGGCCGTCGCGCCATTGGCCAGCAGAGCGCAGGTACGGCCGCCGCCAGCCGTCAGCGCAACGACTTGCCCATTGATGCCGGCGATCGTCTCCGGCAGCGGGTGCAGCCGTATTCTGAGCGTTAAAGCCTTCACCCCAACATTTCACGCGCTGATCAACCGTTAGTGCGCAGGTGTGGCGAGAGCCGGCAGCAAGCGTAACCACGCCTTCAGATAACCCCTGTACCGCCACCGGCGTTGCCCGATTGGCGGTTGTGCCATCACCCAATTGCCCACTACTATTATTCCCCCAGCACACCACTCCTCCCGCAGCGGTAATAGCGTAGGGATGTTCCCCGCCAGCCGCCACAGCGCGCGCACCGCTTAGGCCATTCACCACCACTGGCGTCTCGTATATCTCGTAATAAGGAGCAAAGGCGCCATTCCCCAGTTGCCCGCTCCCATTTTTACCCCAACAGCGCACGCTTCCATCGGCGGCCAAAGCGTAGGTGTGCTCGAAACCGGCATCAATGGCCCGCACATCACGCGGTAGACCGGCGATAACCGTAGGCATCGCGCCCCATCTCGCTCCCCAACATACCACTTCACCATTCTGCTTTAACGCGCAGGTATGTTGGCCACCGGCAGCAATAGTCTGTACCCCTGACGAGAGATTGGTCACCGGAACCGGATCGCTCCGCTGGCCAGCCGTCGCATTGCCAAGATCACCAAAATAATTCTCGCCCCAGCAGAACACGCCACCTGTAGCAGTGAGCGCGCAGGTATGGCCGGCGCCAGCATCGAGCGCCGTGATTCCGGTCAGACTCGCAACCGCAGTTGGCGCACCGCGCGACAGAAACAGCACGTCACAGAGATTCTTGTCATATTCAGTGCCCCAACACATCACGCGCCCATCAGCCGTTACCGCACAGGTATGCTGTAATCCCGTCGTGATTGCCCGCGCGCCGCCGGGCAACGGCGCACCATACTGCGCCGTACCGCTCCACAACAGCCGGCCAGCGCCAAGTTGGCCTTCTAAATCGCGCCCCCAACACATCACGCTGCCACCAACCGTCAACACACACGTATGTTCAAGTCCGGCAGTCAGCGCGGTGATGCCGGTCAAACCGGTAACAACCACCGGCTTGGTGCGATAGGTATTAATCTCGTTATTGCCGAGCGAGCCATGGAAATTATTGCCCCAGCACCATGCGCCGCCGGATGCGATGAATGCACAGGAGTGGAAGGATCCCGCAGCAATGCCGGTCATATTGGCGGGGAGCTCAACCACCGTTACCGGTGAGATGCGCGTTTGAGTAGTGCCATCGCCGAGTTGGCCATGCAAATTGTAACCGAGGATGCCACTATGAACAGCGGCAAATTCGATGAAGAGCTGGCCCGGATGAGCACGATTATCGATCAGCTTCAACCGCGCACGCTGATCCTGCTCAACGAATCGTTTGCCGCTACCAACGAACAGGAAGGGAGCGAGATCGCGCGCCAGATCATCAGTGCGCTGCTCGATAGCCAGATCAAAGTGCTGTTTGTGACGCACCTCTACGACTTTGCCCACGGGTGGTGGCGGATGCAGCGAGCGGATACAATCTTCTTGCGGGCCGAACCGCAAGCCGATGGCTCGCGCACCTTCAAGTTGCGAGTGGCCGAACCGCAAGCGACAAGTTACGGGACGGATCTCTACTATCAGGTGTTTGGCGAAGCTGAGCAGGTAGCCTCAGATGCGAGCGCCGCAGCCTGAGGGAGCAACGCTCGCACCTGCCGCGCCAAGGTTGCGGTATCGGCAAAGCCTTGATTCACGTGCCGCACCGCGCCGCCAGCATCGAGCACAACCGTCGCCGGCGCGGTGAGAATGCCCAAGTGGGCGACAAGCTGTGGATGTTCCGGCGCTGATAGCGTGGTTACTACCACCTGTTCGCCCATGATTGTTGCCAACTGGGCTAACGCTGGCGCTTGGCGCGCGCGGCATTCATGGCAACCGGGAGTCGAAAACGCGATCACGGCTGGCCGGCCCAGCGGGACAATGCCAGCAAAGAGGGGCGCTTGGCCGAGCGCGCGTAACCGGGACGCCTGCCAAGAGCGTATCCCTACCCACAGCAAGCCGAGTCCGGCTGCGAGCGCAACGATTATGAAGAAACGCTCGATCATTTCCACAGCCCCAAACGCTGCAATTGAAAGAAGATAAAGCACCCGGCGCAAAAACCAAAGAGCAGATTTACAGCCGCCAGCGCAACCACGAGCAGCGCCAGCGCCCAACCGAGCAGATGCGCGCCGAACCACAAGGCAATGGTGGCCGCGATTAACACTGCTGCCCCCATCCCTTGGGCAAACCGGTGAGGGGCTGGGTCTTCTTGGTGTACATCGGGGCGCAAGAGACCACGCGGACGCAACACATCGCGAGAAAGGCGTTGAAAGAGCGCTAGCGCCGGCGAGATGGCGCCAAGCGCCATCACCGCAGCGACAAAGGCGAGTAGCCAGAGCGAATCGGTGACGAATGCGATCAACACGAGCAGGATGATCGTAGCTTGATTGACGCGCAACGCCGTGCGATCAACGAGAGCGGGCGGCGAAGAAATGGGTTGAGTGGCCATAGACAACTTCCTTACGCAAGTTTTCAAGTTCTTGAGTTAATCTTAAATAAGATGGTCTGTTTTGTCAAGATTAAAAACCACGGATGTCCCCACGGCGGCCCGATCCATGTCTATCTATCTCAATCTGTCCTCATGAACATTTCGGGTAAAATAAACGGGACACAGCAGTGCTGTGTCCCGTTCAGTCTGGTAGCGGCGGCAGGATTCGAACCTGCGACCTTCGGGTTATGAGCCCGACGAGCTGCCACTGCTCCACGCCG
>NZ_DAOTWH010000291.1:0-18546 GCF_034435895.1 Chloroflexus sp. | reverse complement strand
CCCTACGCCCGCGACGCTATGACCCTACGCCTGCGGAACGATGCCGCTACGACTCCGGCGGTATCGACATATTGAGAAAAAGAAGCTGTTGCACGTCACGCAAGCGAGCAAGTTGCATTTCGAGCTGGTCAAACGCCTGCGCATCACCAGCGCGGGCAGCGACCAACGCAACGCTCATCCGCGCTTCAACCTCGTTGAGGAGTTTGGCGCTCTGCTTGCAGCGCGTCTCGAGATCAGCCGCATAAATCGCCAGCGAGATATGGCAAGCCACCAATTCTAACAAGTTAAGATGGGAGCTATCGAACCGGCGGCTCTGGGTCGTGGTCACGGTTAATGCGCCGAGCAAACGCGGCCCCCAGCGCAACGGGGCCGCCATCGCGCACCGTGTCGGCGCATCATACTCGCGCATCCGCAACGAAAGCCAACGCCGATCGGCATCGGTTTCATCAATAATCAACGGCTGCCCTTCGCGCAGCACCAAACCGGCAAAGCCGTGCTCGCGCACCGCGCGCGCGCGGTCAGGCGTGGCAACATGGCCATTGCTCAACAACAGCATCGGTGCGACGCTATTATCGGGCGGGAGCAAGAGCAACGATGCCCGTTCGCCTCCCACCATCGCCGGCACCTGTGTCGCCAATTGCAACCCCAAATGGAGCGGATCGGTCGTGGCGCTGGTCACCATGCGGCCAAACTGTAACAACTGATCGAGTGTGTCAGCATGGGCGCGGGCTTGATTGAGATACTGGTCAAGCTGGCCTTGCAACGACGATTGTTCAAGCACAATACCGACAATCTGGCCCAACGCCGTCAACAATTCACGATCATCGCTATCAAACGACGGCGTCGAGCGAGTGACTTCAATCCGCCCCACCACCCGCCGGCCAATCATAATCGGCCCAACCAACATGGTCGGCGAGTGTGCTTGTAAACTGCCAGTGCCGGCGGGAACAATAATTTCAACTTTATCGGCCAGTAACCACTCGCTGCACAGATCGCACAACATCGGCAACGGGTCAGATTGGCGCGCAGCAGCAAAAAAGGAGCCAACCGTCATTAACGCATTGCGCAGACGAGCAGCCCGGCGCTGGGCAGCAATCAATTGAGTAGCAACATCGGATGCGGTCACAACCACTCCTGATCAGCGACACGAGACGCCTATCACTTTTGGGTCTAGATCATATCACGATGCCGGGCAAGATGACAAACCCGGCATCGCAGATTACAGTTCAGGCATCAAGCGGTTCGGCGGGGCGGCGCTCTGCCATGGTCAGGATGCTGCCGCGGTGAAACACGAGCTGGCCATACTCGACATCCACTTCGATCTGATCACCGGCGGTAAACGTTCCGCGCAGCAATTCACGCGAAATCGGCGTCTCGAGCAGGCGCTGGATGGTGCGGCGCAACGGGCGCGCGCCAAAGACCGGATTGTAGCCTTCGTTGACGAGATACTCTTTGGCTGCCTGCGTTAACGTCAAGCCAATGTTCTGCTCGCGCAGCCGGTTGACCAGCTCGCTGATCTGCAATTCGACGATCTTGGTCAAATCTTCCATCGAGAGCGGATGGAAGAGAATAATCTCGTCGATCCGGTTGAGGAATTCGGGCCGGAAGGTCTGCTTGAGCGCCTCATCAACCTTCTTGCGCGCCTCGCGCAGATCGAACGCTTTTTGCGCCTTGCCGCCCACGTTAAAGCCGATTCCACCGCCTTGCAGATGCTCGGTGCCGGCATTGCTAGTCATGATGATGATCGTATTGCGGAAATCGACCGTGCGGCCTTGGCCATCGGTCAGCCGGCCATCGTCAAGCACTTGCAGCAAGGCGTTGAAGACATCGCGGTGCGCCTTCTCGATTTCGTCGAAGAGCACGACCTGATACGGACGGCGGCGAATGCTCTCGGTCAATTGGCCGCCTTCGTCATAACCGACATAGCCGGGTGGCGCACCGATCAAGCGACTGACGGTGTGCTTCTCTTGATACTCGCTCATATCGACCCGCGTCATCGCCTCTTCGCTATCGAACATAAACTCGGCCAGCGCCCGGGCTAGCTCAGTTTTGCCCACACCAGTCGGGCCGACGAAGAGGAACGAGCCGATCGGGCGGCGCGGATCACGCAGACCGGAACGCGCGCGGCGAATGGCGTCGCTCAAGGCGACAATCGCTTCGTGCTGGCCAATCACCCGCTCATGCAGCCGTTCTTCCATGTGGATCAGCTTCTCGCGCTCAGTTTCGAGCATCCGGCTGACCGGCACCCCCGTCCAACTGGCGACGATCTGCGCCACGTCTTCATCATCCACCACTTCATCGAGATTGTTGCGTGCCAACCACTCGCTGCGCTCGGTCTCAAATTCCGCTTGCAGGGCCAAATAGCGCGCGCGCAGCATCGCCGCCCGTTCGTAATCGCGGCGCGCCCCGGCTTCTTCCTCTTCGGCTTGCAGCCGCTTCAGCTCCTCTTCCTTCGCTTTCAGCTCAGGCGGCATCGAGAAGATGTCAATTCGCAGCTTGGCGCTGGCTTCGTCAATGAGGTCAATCGCTTTGTCAGGCAAAAACCGGTCGTTGATATAACGGCTCGACAGTTGCACCGCCGCCCGCAGCGCCTCATCGCTGATCGTCAGTTGATGGTGCTCTTCGTAGCGCTTGCGCAGGCCGCGCAGCATCTCAACCGTCGTCTCCGGATCAGGCTCTTCGACAAACACCGGCGAGAAGCGCCGTTCGAGCGCTGCATCCTTTTCAATATGCTTACGATATTCGTCAATCGTCGTGGCCCCGATCACTTGGATCTCGCCGCGCGAGAGAGCGGGCTTGAGCATATTCGAGGCGTCGATGCTGCCGGTCGCGGCGCCGGCGCCAACCACCGTGTGCAGCTCATCAATAAAGAGGATAATGCGCCCCTTCGCGTTGCGCACTTCATCCATCACCGCTTTTAGCCGCTCTTCAAACTCGCCGCGGAACTTCGAGCCGGCCACCATCCCGGCTAGATCGAGCGCCAGCAATTTGCGATCAATCAACGTCGGCGGCACGTCGCCACGGGCAATGCGCTGGGCCAACCCCTCGACAATCGCCGTCTTGCCGACGCCGGTTTCGCCGACCAACACCGGGTTGTTCTTGGTGCGACGGGAAAGAATGCGAATGACGCGGGTGATCTCGGCTTCGCGACCAATCACCGGATCGAGCTTGTCTTCGCGGGCCAGCTCGGTCAGATCGGTGCTATACTTGGTCAGAATTTCATAGCGGCTCTCAGCCGACGGGTCATCGCTGCGCTGGCTGCCGCGAATTTCCATCAATACTTGATAGATTCGCTCTTGATCGATATGATAGCTCTGCAAAATCCGCGCTGAAGGGCCATCGCGCTCGCTCGCCAAGCCGATCAGCAAGTGATCAAGGCCGACATACTGATCGCCCAATCGGTTAGCTTCTTCCTCAGCGCGCTTGACCAACCGCTGCGTGCGCGGCGTAATGAAGACTTGACCACCAATGCCATGCGAATTCAACATCTTCGGGAGTTTTTCCAGCTCGCGCTCGATGCGCCGTTCCACCTCTTGCGGATCAACGTTCAAGCGCGCCAGCGCGCGCGTTGCCAGACCATCGCGCTGGCGGAGCATCGCCAAAAAGAGATGCTCGACATCGAGCTGCGAATGCTGGTGATCCCGCATAATCTCTTGGGCAATATGGAAGGCGCTCTGCGCCTTTTCAGTAAATCGCTCCAGTCTCATTGCTATCCCTCGTGCGTGTCTGCCGCAAGGCAGATGGGCAGATCACAAGATTGACCTGCTTTGGTAGTATAGCACAGCAAGCCGTTGAAAACAGGCTGAGTCTATTGGATTTATGTTATCGTGCAGGGAGAACGTATGGAGAACCAACTGGCCAAACTGCGGCCTGATCTGTTCGTCGCGCTCGGCCTCGCCATAATAGGAATCATCTGTGCTGGTCTCGCCGGCTTGATTCCACCGGCGGGGCGGCTCGATATTGGCACGACCTACGCCCAACCCTATATCACCGGCTTTCACGCTCTAGAACGTAACCGGCAATTCTCTTATTCTTTCACCAAAGCCGAAGCAAGCGTCTCATTCCCTGGCATCGGCTCAAACTGGACGACCGTCGTCTTTCGGGCCAACGGCTACCGGCCCGAAGGCGCGCCACCGGCTGAATTGACCATCGCGACCGGCAAGGTAGCGCCGGTACCGATCACGTTACGGAGTGATACGGCTCGCTACTACCTGCTCGTGCCGCCGGATCATGACAACCTTACGCTGCACCTGATCAGCGCAACCTTCTCGACCACTGCCGATCCGCGCCAACTAGGGGTCGCTATCGACTGGATCGAAGCGCATCAGGGAGAGTATGGCTGGCCTTTCTGGCAAGCGATTCATTTCGCGCTCATTGGTGCGTTTGGCTACTGGCTGGCGCGCCGGGTGGCAGTGCAACCGCTGCCGGCAGCCGTCCTCGTGACCACGGGACTGGTCACATTAGGCGGTTTGTTAGCAGCTCACCGGATCTGGTGGGCCATTTTTACGCCGATGCTCTGGGGGTTGTTAGCGGGATTACACCTCGCGCTCGGGCCGCTGCGCGCCTTTACCCGCTTCGCCTTCAACCGCGGCGGCGAAACCTTGCCGCAACTCTACGAAACATGGCTCTGGCGGATCGTCTTGCTAGCGGCGTTAATCAAGATCGGCGGCGTGATCTACCCGCAAACCATTGTCTACGACGAACGCTGGCACGTACCGCGCACCCAGCTGGTGCTCGATGGCCGGTTTATTGAATTGATCGTGCCCAGCCGGGTCACCCTGCTCGGCGATACGGTCGGTTTCGAGGGCGGGCATTTTCCTTATTCGCCCTTGTGGTACCTCATCACTGCCCCCTTTGATCTAGTGGGAATTGATCTTGGATTGGCCTCGAATGTGCTGAATACGGCGCTTGATGTATCGCGCAGCCTGCTCATCGCCTATATTGCCCTCCGTTTATTTGGCAGGCCGGAAATTGCCGTGACTGCGGCTGGTTGTTACCATCTACTGCTAATGCCCTACTTCTTGATCTCGTGGGGCAATTGGCCAACCCAACTGGGCTTGTGGGGCACATTAGTCCTCATTGCAGTGGTGCTGGCCTTTTACGATCACCCCACCGATCGGCGCGCGCTCTGGGGGGTGGCTGCTGCAGCGACGCTCGCGATACTCACCTATACCGTCGTTGGCATTATGGCGTTTACGATGATGGGCATCTATGCCCTCATCGAGCTGATCCGGCGCGAGAGCCACACAACCCAACGCGGCAGGCTGGCCCTGATTGGGCTGGTCATAGCCGAAGCGGCAGCGTTCCTTATCTACCATATCTGGTATGTGCCGGTTATCGTAGCCGAGACGGTACCGGTCATCACATCAGCCTTAGCGCGGCGGGTCAACCGGGCCGAGGCGCTGCCATTGCCTACCCCCGCGATTGATGGCGCGTTTATGCTCAACCATCTCACTTGGGTAGGCATTGCGCTCATTCTCGGTGGGGCAGTGCTAGCATGGTTCACGGCGCGGCGGGCGCATAGCCTGCTGATCGGCTGGTGGGCAATCTTGATCCTCTATTCGCTGGTCAACTGGACAATCGCCGACATGATTCTCAAGCATGTCTTCTTTATGCTGCCGCTTGCCGCAATCTGCATAGCGCTGGCGCTGGATTGGCTGTGGAAACAGGGGATCATTGGCCGCGCGATGACCGGTTTGTCAGTGCTCTACTTGGCGCTGAGCGTGGCGGCGCGCTGGTACCATTTCATCATGGAGAAGCGGCATGTTGTTTAGCCAACCGCTTTACCCAACTGATATGAGCAGTATAGCGCTGCGATCTTATTGCACCGGCATGAGTTGCCGTCATCATGCCCAGCAACCATGATACAATGGTTAAGACTTACTATACATGACCTGTGTGCGGTGGAGCGGTATACCGCAGACAGCTAGCTATTCAATACGCACATATCCGCTAACACTCCTTGCTTTTAAAGCAACAACGTTGTATGATGCGTCAAAGATGGATCGTTTGCAACCCTATGGGCTAGAAGGCAGGTTGCCATGATGCAACGGCTCGCGCAAGCGGCAAAGATCGGCATAGGCGTATGGATGGCCGGCGTGATCATTGCTACCTTTCTGATTGTGCCGCAGTACGAAGGGCTGGGCGAAGCCGGGCGAATTGTGATCGTGCATGTGCCAACGGCATGGGTCAGTGTCATCGCCTTTACAATCTCGGCAATCTTTAGCGGGTTGTATCTCTGGCGCCGGCGCGTGCAAGACGATCATATTGCGGTGGCGGCTGCCGAGGCCGGCTTGCTCTTTACCATTCTCGCCACCGTTACCGGTATGATCTTCTCACAGGTGGCATGGGGCATCTTTTGGAACTGGGATCCGCGCCAGACCTCGATCTTCGTGCTCTTGCTGATCTATGCCGCCCTGTTTGCGCTGCGCGCCGCGATCGATGATGTTGACCGGCGGCGGCAACTGAGCGCCGTCTACTCGCTCTTCGCTTTTGTCACCATGCCCTTCCTGTTATTCGTCGCCCCACGTCTCGCCGATAGCACCCTCCATCCCAACTGCGCGTTCATCCAAGGCAGCAACTGTGATGGCGTGGTGCTTGAGGTAGGCAAAGTTGGGCTGATCGGCGACCAAAAGGTGCAATTGCTCGGCCTCGAACGACAAGGCAATCTGATTGTCGCCGAAGTGAAGGTGAGCACGCCGGGCTTGCAGCAAGAGGCCATCCTGTATCCGAGCCTCGACCTCGTCGATGGCGGAATGGCGGCGCGGCCTGAGTTCCCCGGTTCGCGATTCCAATTGGGCCTAGAGGAATACGATGAGGCAACTGGCGCGGTGCGGCTCAATATGGAAGCGCCGGGCACCCAACTGCTGGAAAACCGGCGGACGCTGTACACCTTCCTTGCCGCTAACCTTGGCTTTACCGCACTCTTTTTCTGGATGTTGCACGTGCGTTCACTAGTGTTGAATGTGCAGTGGGCAGTAGCGCAACGCGGGAGGGCATAACTTATGGATAATGCAGCTATTTTGGTGGCGACCGCCGCCGTGTTGTCTGTCTGGATTGTGATCTTTATTTACTTTTGGCGGATCGACGCCGCTGCGCGCGCGTTGCGCCGTGAATTGGAGCATGAGCGCGAACGCAACGAGCCAGCAGCGCCGTCAGCAACAATGAGCCGGGTGCGCGACTCCGGTGAGCCGGTCGAGCGCCGGTAACGTGTAGGGTTAGCGTACCGCGCCAGCTCAGACTTATATCTACAATGTAGTAAAGGTGATCGTATGGCAGTTGCAACTACTCCAGTTCGCCGCGGCCTGAATATCAAGCCGTTGCATATTGTCGGGCTCGGTATCATCCTGTTGGCCGTTGTCTACGGCTTTTTCGGCTTTCAAGACGGGTTCCGCGCCTATACCACCAGCGTTGATGAGGCGATGCGCAGCACGCGCAGCGTGCAACTGGCCGGCTTCCTCGGCAGTGCCGGCGAGATGGATGCCCAAGGCCGGTTTACCTTTATGCTGCAAGATGAAAACGGCAAGCTGATTAAGGTCATCTCTGATGATCCGCGCCCGGCTAATTTCGAGCAGGCGATCAGCATCGTGGCGATTGGGCGCTACGATCAGGCCGAACAGGCCTTTATGGCCGATGACCTGCTCGTCAAGTGCCCGTCGAAATATCAAGAGATGAATCAAGCGAAACCATAAGCGCCGGCCGACCAGCGCCACTGGATACTCGGTCGGAGACAACGACCGCTGGAAAGAGTTGCTATGTATCTCTTCGGTACGTTTTTACTTATGGCCAGCCTTGGCATGACCTTACTGGCTGCGATTGGCTATGGCCTCGTGCTGCGCGGGCAGCGATCTGCGCTCAGTTATGCCCGGTTTGGCGTGTACGCCGCGCTGGCCGGCGTCCTGATGTCGTGGACGCTGCTGATTACGGTGTTTATCGCTCGCCGCTTCGATCTCGATTACGTGTACAACTATAGTTCACGTGATCTTGAGTTCTTCTTTACGATTGCCGCCAGTTGGGCTGGGCAGCCGGGCAGCTTTATGATCTGGCTGCTCTGGGGGGCGATCGCGAGCGTGTTGCTGGTGCGCCGCACGAAACACTTTGAGCCGTATGTACTCATGGTGGTGATGGCTATTCAAGCGGCGTTAATCGGGTTCGTGCTGGCACTTAACCCATTCCAACCCCTCGTCGATCCCTCGACCGGCGCCGCACTCACCCCCACCGATGGGCGCGGCCTCAACCCGCTGCTGCACAATTTCTGGATGATAATCCATCCGCCGATCCTGTTTATCGGCTATGCGCTGACCATGATCCCCTTCGCATTTGCGCTGGCGGCTCTGTGGCGACGCGATTACGATACGTGGGTGAAGCGCGCCTTACCGTGGACGCTTTCGGCATGGACGTTTTTGGGCTTGGCCCTGCTGCTCGGCGGCTATTGGGCCTACGAGACGCTCGGTTGGGGCGGCTATTGGGGCTGGGATCCGGTCGAAAACTCGTCGCTGGTGCCGTGGCTGATTCTGACGGCGCTGATCCATGGGATGCTGGTGCAACGCACCCACGGCGGCTTGCGCAAGACCAATCTGATCTTGGGTGTCGCCACCTATATTACCGTCTTCTACGCCACCTTCATGACCCGCAGCGGCGTGTACGCCAACTTCTCAGTCCACTCGTTTGTCGCTGAGGGAATTTTTGAAGGGCTGGTCGGCTTTCAGGTCGTCTTGCTCGCGGTTGCGGTTATCTCGCTCATCATGCGCTGGAACGATATTCCCGCCCGCCCGCTGAGCGAGAAGTTCTTCTCACGCGATAGCTTCTTCGTGCTGGCGATCATCACGATTGTGATGACTGCGCTGGTGGTGGGGATTGGCACGTCGATGCCGGTCATCTCGGCTATTCCCGGCGTTGGCCATACCTTGCAAGAGTGGATGGGGCGCTACTTCGAGCTCGATGACGGCACCCTTATGAACCCGCAGGCCCAGCCGTTTGAAGATGGCCGCTTCTCGCTGGCGCCGAGCTTCTATCAGCGCACCGTGCCGCCGCTCGGCGTGGTGGCGATCGTGCTCTTGATCATTGGCCCCTTGCTGGGCTGGCGCGACGCGAACCTCAGCCATTTGCTGCGCGCCTTGCGCTGGCCGGCGGCATTGGCCGTGATTGCCGCCATTGTCGCGATTATCATTGACGTGCGCGATGTGTTGTCGCTGGCCTACGTCGCCGGCGGCGCGTTCGCCTTCGGCGCCAATCTACTAATGCTGGCGCGCACGCTCCGCAGCGGCTGGCTGCGCATTGGCGGCTACCTCGCTCACCTTGGCTTTACCGTGATGGCGATCGGCATGGTCGCTTCCTCGGCCTACGCCACCCCCGATACCCGCCTGACCCTTGCCCCCGGCGAATCGGCCCGCCTGTTCGGCTACGAGTTTATCTTCAACGGCTACCAACTCGACGACCAGCAGCGCGGTGTGCTCGATCTAACTGTCAGCGACGGCTCGCGCACCTTCTCGGCCCAGCCCTACCTCTATTACAATCAGCGGATGGGCGCTACCATGCAGACGCCCTCGATCCATAGCTATTTCTGGCACGATCTCTATGTCTCGCCGGCCGGTTACGATCCTGAGCGCGACCCAACCCGCCCGGTGCTCGGCGTCGATCAGAGCGTGCAGATGGGGCCTTATACGCTGATTTTCCGCGGCTTTAATATCGACCGCGATGCCATGATGCGCGGCGAAGCCAAGGTTGGCGCCAAAGTGGAGGTCATCTACGAGGGGCAAACGATCGAGGTTGAGCCACGAGTCGAGGTGGTTATTAACCCGGCCACCAACGAGAGCGAGCTGCAATTTGTCCCAGTGACGCTCCCCGGCGGCCACACCCTCCATCTGCGCGAACTTGACCCCGCCAACCGCATGGTGTTGCTGGAAGGCAGCGGCCCCGGGCTCGATAACTTACCGGTCGTGCCGGCCAAAGCGGTGATTGCCGTGAGCGTCAAACCACTCGTGGTCTTGGTGTGGGTCGGCGTCATTCTGATGGTTATCGGCGGCGCTATCGCGCTGGTGCGGCGCTACCTTGAGGGCAGTCTAGCCTTGGCGGGGGTGCGCGTGCGCCTGCCCAAGGCGTTGCCCGAATTGGCGGCGCAATTGGGCTGGCGCGGGATTGGACGTTGATCAATCAGTACACGTATGATGATAGCTGGCCGTGCGGTCATGACGCCCTTCTGGACAGTCAATAGCGAGCGATGATTATGGGACGGTCGCGGTTGGTGGTCAGCCTGATTGGCTGCCGATCGCGGCCGTTGTTGTGAGAGCGATGGCTGATTATTACGAGCTTTTGCAAGTTCACCCCAAAGCTGATGCTGAAGCGATTCGGGCGGCATACGAACGCTTACGCGAACGTTACGCACCCGAACGGCTCGAAGGCGCGGCTGATGAGTTAGTGGAACTCGCGCGGCGGCGGCGCGACGAGATCGAACGCGCCTATAGCGTCTTGAGCGATCCGCAGCGACGAGCCGAGTATGACCGGCAACTGCACGAAACACTCCGGCCGGCGCCGCCAGCGGCGAGCGCCAAAGCTGCGGCGCCACCGCCGCCAGCCGATGATGACGAACTGATCGATTTTCGTCCGCTGCCGCCGGCGCGCCGGCAAGAGCGCCCGCCAGATTTTAATCCGCAACCATACCTGAGCGCGCAGTCACGGCGAGACGCACCGCGCCGCGGGCGCACAGCGACGCAAGCCCAACCGGTCTGGCTCCTGCCATCGTTAGTTGTGGCCGCTGCGACCTTTAGCATTGTGCTCGGTACGCTGATCAGTACGATGGTGGTAGCGCCGGTCGCCACTGCCCCCAACACGCCAACCGCCACGATCGTGCCACCCACGCCGACCTTGCGCGAAGTTTTGACCCAATTCGATGGGCAGGTGATTGCCGCGCAACAGGTAGTCGCGCAAGTGCCTGATAACCCCAATGCATGGATTAACCTTGGCAATGCGCTGTTTGACAGCGTTGTCTACGTGCGTGAGCAACTCGCGACCGGCGATGCCGAAACGCAGCGCATCTATCAAGAACGGCTGCCGCGCTGGCTTGAGGCGGTCGATGCCTACCGCAAGGCGCTGGAATTGCAACCGGGCAATGATGTCGTGCGGGCCGACATTGCCGCTAGCCTGTGCTACTACGGCCTTGATACCGGCAATCCGCAGCACGCCCAAAAGGGGTTGGACGAGGCCGAACAAGCCTTGCGCGCTGCGCCGCAAGATGCCCGCGTCTTACTCTCGCATGGCATCTGCTTGATCGCCGTTGACCCGCCCCAAACCGAACGCGCCCTGCAACAATGGCGGCTGGTGTTGTCGATTCCGGGGGTTAATCCGGGTTTACAATTGCAAGCGCAAATATTAATCAACGAACACAGTCAATAAGACAATAAAACACACCCTAAGGATATGTTACAATGGCAGAGATGAACGGGCTCCATTATTATCGTCTGCTGGGGATCAACCCAGACGCCGATCAAGCAGCGATTGCGGCTGCTTACGAACAGCAACGGCAGCGGTACACGCCCGATCGCCTCGCCGAGCTTGATGATGAATTGCAAGCGGTTGCGCGCAACCGGTTGGCTGAACTCGAACGCGCCTATCAGGTGCTAAGCGACCCAGAACGCCGGCGACAGTACGATATTAGCCAAGGGTTGATCAAGCCGACGAAACCGCCGGCGCGGCGTAGCCTCAGCCAGCGCGAAGCCGTCAACGCCTTCATCTTTGCCTTTCTGGCGGTGGGTCTGGTAGCTGCCGTCTGGATGTTCACTAACCGCGACACCATCAGCGGTCAGGCAATGGGTGAGGTCAACCGTCCGGCGCCCAACTTTACGGCGCCGGAATTGCGCGGCGGTACGATCGAACTGGCCCAGTATCGCGGCAAGGTGGTTTTAATTAATTTCTGGGGCACATGGTGCGAACCGTGCAAACGTGAATTGCCGGCTTTGCAACAAGCCTACGATCAGTTTGCTGAACAAGGGTTGATGGTTATTGGCGTGAATCTGACCGATGATGAGCGTGTGCAGGGCCAAACCGTCGAAGGAGTAGCGGCATTTTTAGCCCAATACGGCGTGACCTATCCGATCGCGCTTGATGTTGATGGCAAGATCACCGAAGCCTATCGGGTGTTTCCCTTGCCGACCAGCTTCTTCATCACGGCTGATGGCCAGATCCGCTACGTTCATATCGGCGAACTTACCTTTACCGATATTGCCGCCCGCTTTACTGAACTCCGGCCAGCCGGCGGCAGACAATAACGATGGGGATAACTGACATTGGGGTAATCGCTATGGAGCAGCAGCAAACGATTTTGGTTGTCGATGATGACAATGGCTTGCAAGAATTGGTGCGCGTCCGGCTCGAACAAGAAGGCTACCGGGTTCTGCAAACGATCAGTGGTTACGAAGCGATCACGATGGTGCGCCAACAACGGCCCGACCTCGTGATACTTGATATTATGCTGCCTGATCTCGATGGCTTAACCGTCTGCCAGCGGGTGCGCGAGTTTGCTACTACGCCGATCCTGATGCTGACCGCCAAGACGATGTCTCAAGACATCATTACCGGCCTCGATCAGGGAGCCGATGATTATCTGACCAAGCCATTCAACTACGATGAATTGCTGGCCCGCATGCGGGCACTGCTCCGGCGCGTACCGCCGGTCAATCGCTTGCTCACCGCCGGCAACGGCGTGCTGAGCATTGATCAGCGCAAGCGCGAGGTGCGGGTGCGCGGCGAGTTGATCGATCTGACCCCGACCGAGTATCAGTTGTTGCAGGTGCTCGCTGAACAGGTCGGCGCCGTCGTGACGCACGAGCAGCTTTTACGCGCTGTGTGGGGCAACGAGCAGGCGCGCGACAACGATTATCTCAAAGTCTATATTTGGCATTTGCGGCGCAAAATCGAGCTTGATCCGCGCCAGCCGCAACTCTTGTTGACCGAATGGGGTGTGGGGTATCGCCTCGTTCCCTAATTGACAGCTAGCAGCGAGCGTGCTATACTATCTATCGCTGATTAAGCGGGAGTAACTCAGTTGGTAGAGTGTGTGCTTCCCAAGCACAATGTCGCGGGTTCGAGTCCCGTCTCCCGCTCCACTCCAATCCCCTGACCTAGCGGTCAGGGGATGTTCTTTTGATCACTCCGCACCATTCCATCCTCTGCTAGCTCAGCGGCTCGCTCGCCTTATGAAAACTGCCCACAACTTCCGCGTTACCATCGCCCTTTTCGCGCAGTATTCATAGTAGAGACGACTCAATGGAAGCCAGCGCAACGGCAGCCAGCAACTACACGAAGCACAGCGGCAGAGGAGCACAACGGTATGTCACGATGCGTCAACGATCAACTTGGCGGTTTAACCTACGCTATTATCGGCACAGCAATGGCAGTGCATAACGAGCTTGGCCCCAGCCACCGCGAAGCCGTTTACCATCAGGCGATGCACCAACAATTACGCACGCGCGGGTTCGCATCTGAGTACGAACCCCGCCTGCCAGTCATGGATCAGCACGGGAACCTTGTCACCGTGTATACCGGCCCGATCACCGCGTTGACCACGTGTTACTCGTGGAATACGAAGCGCACTGCTACCCCTTGACCAATGATGAGATCGCGCAATGCCTGAAATACTTTGCCGCCTCAGACTGTAACGGGTGTCTCCTGTTTAACTTTGGCCGGCACAGACTCGAATGGAAACGCCTGTTTCCTCCCCAAAAGATATTGCAACACCGTCATCGCCGGTCAAGTTCATAATCTTTTTGCCGCTCATCTCCTCACAGCAAAAAGATGACCATGCACTCACCGTGCATAGTCATCCACTCGTTCATTCGTTTATTCGTTATCCTATTCGTTGTCCTATTCTAACCCCAAATACGCTTTCTGCACCATTTCGTTATCGCGCAGATTGGCAGCAGTATCTTCAAGCACAATTTCGCCGCTCTGCAACACATACCCGCGATGCGCGATCGAGAGCGCCTGCAACGCATTCTGCTCCACCAGCAGCACGGTGGTACCCTGCTGATTAATCGTCTGGATAATCTCGAAAATCTGCTCAACCAGCACCGGCGCCAACCCCATCGACGGTTCGTCAAGCAGCAACACCTGCGGACGGGTCATCAAGGCGCGCCCGATCGCCAGCATTTGCTGCTCGCCACCCGACAACGTACCGCCTTTTTGGCTGACCCGTTCGCGCAAGCGGGGGAACAGCGTCAGCACCCGATCAAGATCCGCCTGATACTCTGGACTGCGCGTATTGTAGAGAAACGCCCCCATTTCAAGATTTTCCAGCACGGTGAGACGGGGGAAGATCCGGCGCCCTTCCGGCGACTGGGCAATCCCCAATTTCACAATTTCATGGGGCGGCAAGGTATCAATGCGCTTCCCATCAAACAACACCTGCCCTTGGCGCGGTTTGAGCAAGCCGGAAATCGTGCGCAAGGTCGTGCTCTTGCCGGCGCCGTTCGAGCCGATCAGGGTGACGATCTCGCCTTTTTCGACCGTCATCGAGATGCCTTTAAGAGCATGGATCTTGCCGTAATAGGTATGAACGTTCTGCAATTCAAGCAGGGCCATGCATATCCTCAATCTTCCGTCACAGCCATGCCACCGGATGAGTGCGACATGGCAACCGCAATGATAGACCGATCCGGATCAATTGCTGACCCTCACCTTATGCCGCTTGGCCAGCAGCACCCTTGCCAAGGTACGCTTCAATCACGCGCGGATTGGTGCGGATTGCCTGCACATCGCCTTCGGCAATCTTGCTGCCGTAATCGAGCACTGAAATCCGTTCGGAAATCGACATGACCAGCCGCATATCGTGCTCGATCAAGATGACCGTAATCCCGCGCTCATCACGCAAGCGCCGGATCAATTGCGTCGCTTCGGCGGTTTCGTGCGGATTCATACCGGCGGTTGGCTCATCGAGCAAGATAATCTTCGGATCGCCGGCCATGGCGCGGGCAATCTCCAACCGGCGCTGGTCGCCGTACGGCAAATTCTTGGCTAACTCATCGCGCTTATCGGCAATGCCGACAAAGCTCAGCAATTCAAGCGCCTTGTTACGGGCCTTCGCCTCTTCGCGCAACATCGTGCGGCCACGGAAAATAATGCTCCAGATCGACGCATGTAAATGGACATGCATCCCGATCAACACATTTTCCAGCACCGTCATATTGCCGAAGAGGCGAATATTCTGGAACGTGCGCCGCATGCCGAGGGCAGCGATCTGATCCGACCGCCAACCGGTAATATCCCGCCCGGCAAAGACCACCCGACCCTTGTCGGGCTTATAAATACCGGTCAACACATTAAAGAAGGTCGTCTTACCGGCGCCATTGGGGCCAATCACGCTCACAACACTGCCCGGTTCGACCGTAAACGTCACATCATTCACGGCCACAAGGCCGCCGAAAATCTTGGTGATATTTGTAGCTTCGAGAAGCGCCATGCGTCATCTCCCTCAATCGGCGCCGGTTTATTTGGCGGCCTTATCCGCTTCCAGCTCTTCATCGGCGATCTCAACCTCGTGCTGTTCTTCGCGCCGGCGCTCATCAGGCCACAAGCCTTCGGGACGGAAAATCATCATGACCACCAGCAGCAAACCGAACAGCAGGCGCTGATACTGGGTCGGATCAAACTGGCGCGGGATCGGCGCGCCGGCAGCTTGCGCTTCGCGCAACACTGCGGCAATGCGCGGCAAGATTTGCAAATCGAGCATGGTCACGATAATCGCGCCCAACATCGCGCCGGGGATCGACCCCATCCCGCCGAGAATCACCATGACCAGAATATTGATCGAGCGCAACAAGTCGAAGGTAGGCGGGTTGATAAAGAGCTGCTTAGAGGCAAACACCACCCCCATCACTCCGGCAAACGACGCGCCGATCGCAAAGGCCAGCAACTTCATCCGTACCCGCGGAATACCCTGCGCAACCGCCGCCACTTCATCTTCGCGGATCGCCTCCCATGCGCGGCCAATCCGGGAATGCTTGAGCCGGGCCACGACGATCACCGTCAGCAGCAAAATAATCAGCACCAAATAGTAGAAGAAGAGCTGGTACAACCGGTTATCATCGGCCACAATCCCCAGATTGCGAACTTGATCAACAATGATCAGTGGCGGGCGTTCGATCGCGCGAATGCCTTGCGAGCCATTCGTGATGTTAATCGGGCGGTCGAGGTTATTCGCCACCACCCGGATCACCTCGCCGAAACCGAGGGTCACAATCGCCAGATAGTCACCACGCAAGCGCAACACCGGCAAACCAAGCAACACCCCGGTAATCAGGCCCAGAATGAGACCGATGATGAGGAAGGGATAGAACATGACCGGATCAACCGGGCTCCACGCCGGATTGATCTCAGAGAGCTGGGGGGTGCTAAAGATCCCCCACGCATAGGCGCCGACCGCGAAGAAGGCCACATAGCCAAGGTCAAGCAGGCCGGCAAAACCCACCACCACATTCAACCCCAAGGCTAGCGCGGTAAAGATGCCTGCCTGCGTCGCCACATCGATGTAGAACGGGTTCAGGGTGCCAAAGTAGGGCAATACCACACCGAGCGCAACCACCCCCAAGACCACCTTGAACCAAGTCGCCACCCGCGAGCGGTAGGCAACCAACATCGACAGCATAAAGAGCACAAAAACGATGTCGGTGCTCAACTCGGTGCGCGGATTGGTCAAGAGCAACACCGAACAGGCCAGCACATAGAGGGCCAAAAACCCATACGCCGCCGGCCCGCTGCTCAGAGGCGCAGTCACCCGTTGCCAGAGGCTTTGCGACGAAGTGCTCGTAGTCATAAGCTACACCTTCTGCGTGGTCGCCTCACCGAGCAGACCGGAAGGCCGGAAGATCAAGAGCAAGATCAGAATGCTAAACGCGGCCACATCAGCATAGGCCGCGCCAGAGAAGTTGCCGGCGGTGAAAATCGACAAATAGGCGGCCACAAACGCCTCAAGGAAGCCAAGCACCACCCCGCCGACCATCGCGCCGGTGATGTTGCCGATCCCGCCCAACACGGCGGCAGTAAACGCCTTGAGACCGGGGATCAAGCCCATATACGGATTCACCGTCCCAATACGCAAACCGAACAACGCACCGGCAGCGCCGCCCAAAGCGCCGCCGATCAAGAAGGTCAGCGCAATAATCCGGTTAACGTCAATCCCCATGAGGCTCGCCGTCGGCATATCTTGCGCCGTGGCCCGGATCGCCTTGCCCAGCTTAGTGGCATTAACCACATAATTCAGCACAACCAGCATAATGGTCGCGGCCACGATAAAGATCAAGTCGCGCGGGCTCAGGATCACCGGCACGCTGCGCTCACCGACTTCCATCGTAAACAGTTGAATTGGCTGGCCAAAATTCGGGGTCTGGTAGCGGGCATTAAACCCCAGCGGCGTGCTGGTCATCACCAAGCGGGCAAGGTCTTGCAAAATCAGCGACATCCCGATCGCCGAAATCAACGGCACCAAACGCGGCGCGCCACGCAACGGGCGATAGGCCACCCGTTCCACCGTCACCGCCAGCATGCCGCAAAACGCCATTGCCACCAACACCACCAGCAAAATAAAGACCAGCGGCGGAACACTTTCGAGCGCACCAGCGCTCACAAGCAAAAAGCTCACGGTTGCGCCAACCACGCCGCCGATCATAAAGATTTCACCGTGGGCGAAATTGATAAACTCAAGCACGCCGTAGACCATCGTATAGCCAAGCGCGATGGTGGCGAAGAGGAACCCGCGCACCAACCCGTCAATAATGACCTGCGGCAGGATAATGAGAACCCGCTGCATCATATCGGGCTGAGCGGGAGAGAGGATCAGAGCGAGCACAACGACAATCAGCGATAGACTGGCGGCGCTCCCGACAATGAATGCCAGTAACTGGCCGACCGGACCAAATACAACCCCAAGCACTTCACCGAGCGAGCGGCGAGCAGTCGTGGGGGCAACCGTTGCATCGACAGCCATGCATGCTCCGAACACAGTAGTGGGCACATACGCGAGAGGTTGGCTCTCGCGTATGTGCGGTACGGACAACCGATCGCCTTATTGCGGCGGCGCAATATCGAGGCGGCTGATCAACTCGTTCTTATTCCAATCAGCCGCGTTGACACGCAACACAAAGTAGGTCGCAGTAGTTGGATCGCCCTTGGCGTTGAACTTGAACGTGCCGGTAATACCGGGGAAGGGCGGCAGGTTGCGGATCGCCTCGAGCACCTGCGCGCGGGTCGGCTTGCCGCCGGCGGTAATAGCCGCCGACAGAATGCCAGCCGCGCAGATATTCGCGGCATCGAAGGCCTGCGCCGAGAAGGGCGGCGCGCCTTCACCGTAAGCCGTCTGATAGTCAGTGGCATACTTCGCCGCCTTGGGGAACTGGCTCACCGGCGCGGCCACCGAAGTGTAGAACATCTTATCCACCGCATTGCCGGCTAGCTTCGCCAGCTCGTCCGAGTCAAGACCATCGGGACCCATGAACTGGGCGGTGATACCGCGGTCGCGGGCCTGCCGGAAGAGCGGGCCAGCCTGATCGTAGATGCCGC
>NZ_DAOTWH010000290.1:0-7739 GCF_034435895.1 Chloroflexus sp. | reverse complement strand
CCTGAAGGGCCGGGCTAGGGGTACGAAGCCCGCTGCGCGGGCTGCTGGCCCTCACCCCCAACCCCTCCCCCGCTGGGGGAGGGGCAACGCGCACCTCTAGCCCCGCTCATATTGGTGCGGGCGCGGGGAGCGGAGCTACGCTTTGAGGCATTGCATAGCGATCAATGGTTGTCTTGACGAAATTTCTGTCCGCCCCTCAACTAGCCCACGCGTGTACCGCAACTTGGGCAAAAGATCGCGGTGGCCGGCATCTGGAACCCGCACTGCGGACACGTCTTGGGGCCGGCAGCGGTTGGCGGAGCTTCACTGATCGGTACTGATTGCACGGTAGGCGCTGGCGGCGGCGTGGCTGAGGTTGGCTCGATATAGACCTCATTCTGCGTCTGTTTGAGTTCTTCTTCACGGGCAACCAGCACGGCGCGCAGTTGGTCAAGTGCAGCCGCTAGCTCGGCGAGGGTGGGAGCGTGGATCTGGCCGGCCCGTTGCAGATCATAGGCGCGTTGGCCCAGCTCCATCAACTTTTGATCGATCTGGCGGCGCAGCTCGTTAATCTCGCCTTGCAGGCGGGTCGTCTTCTGAAACTTCTCAGCCTCGAATTTGGCCCGATCGCCGACTTGCAAAATGGTTTTACTCAGTTGATCGAGCAATCCCATCGTTATCTCCTTTCCATCGTTTCGCACTGGCTGTATTGTAGCATGCGGCGCAAAACTCCTGCTGGTTTGACGATCCCGACGGCGATCTGGATGCAACGCAGAGCAACGATGTCATGTAGTAGTCCTAGAGCAAGATCGACCCGTTGTACTATAGACGCTCGTGCAGGATTGCTCTACGATAGCAGTGACGTAGCCATCATTCTGAACGCCGTGAGGTCTGCCGTGACAGCAATTACATTTCAAACTCCACCCATTGATCCGCTCAACCAGATCATCACGCTGCTCGATCAATTGCGCCATCGGTTGCCGTTTGCCGAAGAAGAGCTGGTACATCACACTCAGCTACAGGCAATCTTGGCCGAACAGCAAGAGCAGAGCGCGGCAGCGCTAGCGGCGTGGCGGGCAGCATTGGCGGTACGGTGGGAGTGTGAGGTGCGGGCACAGCGCTTATATGCGCAAGTGCGCCGGCAGGTGATCGAGGCGATTGGCGCCGATGCGCCATACCTGTACCTGTTTGAACCCGACTCGGCGGCGGGGGCGTTGACGGCGACCGATCTGCTCAACAGTTTGCGCCGGCTGGCCGCCGTGCTGGGTCTGATGCATCCGCAACCGCCTTTTGCTGAGCAGGCGTTGGCTGATCTGGCAACGATGTCTGCCGAGTTGCAAGCGGCGATTACCCGGACTGAACAGTGTGAGGAAGAGCGGCGGCGGGTGCAAGCCGAGCAGCGCCTCTTGCTAGAATTGTGCCACCGCTCATACCGGCGCACACGCCACCGGATCGCTGAACACTTACGCGACTAGCGCTACGCTGCCGGCACTTCGGGCGCGAGTTGGGCAATCTCGTGGCGCAGTTGATTGATGCGGGCGATGGTGTTGCGCTGGTTGCCGACACCGGTGGCAAGATGGTGTTTCTTGTGGGCCAGTTCAGCGCACGCTTCATAGAAGCGGCGGGCAGCGGCACTGCGTGTCCGATTGCGAAGTTGGCCACTGAACGATTTGGCGGCGGCGTAATGCGCCGGGGAGATGATACCAGCAGCGACCTCTTCGGCCAAGTAAGCGGCGATGTGATGTTGCTCGCGCCGGATTTCCCAGATTACTAACCCCAACACGACGGCCCACGTTGACCAGTCAACCAGCAGGGTGAGGCCGAGGCCGGTTAAGCCAAATTCGTTGGCCAAAAAGACCGCCATAGTATTGTGCAGAGCGTGGAGGCAGACGGCGAGCAGCCAGCCAGCAAAGGGCGAGATGATGCGCACAATGTGGTTGGGGTGCAGGCGGGACATCGCTAAACCTAAGCCGATCCATGCGGTATAGACGGCGTGACCCCAGCCGCCCAAAATTACTCTCAGGACAAAGAGCGTGATCAGACCGCCAAACCCATCCTCGGTATAGCCGAAAAAGTAGAGGTAGAGCAGATTTTCGGTGGCGGCAAAGCCGAGCGCTGTGATCGCTGCATAGAGCATGCCGTCGAGTCGCGAGTCGAACTCTTCGGGGAAGGCGAACATGATGATCACGACGGCAATCCCCTTCAAGCTCTCTTCGACGAGCGGCGCAAGCAAGGTGGCGCCAGCCACTTCAGCCGAGGCTTCGCCGATAAAGATAGCTAACGACGCTTGGGCTATGCCCGTCCAGACAATCGCGCCCAAGGTGGCAACGAACGCGCCCCACAGAAACGCGCCGAACAGCAAGCGGCGCGGCTCTTTTTCAAACCGGTCGAGCCAATAGGCGATGCTGGCATAGATGAAGGCCGGCACGAAGCTTAGCACAGCCGCAGCGACGAACCCGATCATAGCAGCTCCTCACAGGTGATCCAGTTGTATGGGTGAAGCGGGTGGCAGCCCTCACCTCCAGCCCCTCTCCGACTGGCGCGGGAGATGGGAGCGGAGAGTCGAGCGTTGCGGCATCACACAGCGATCAACGGTCGTACTCGATCAAATGTTCTGTCCGCTCCTAAACTTCTCACGGGTAGTGATCCAGTTGCATAGGTTTAAGTGGGCGGCGGCCCTCACCCCCAACCTCGCGCTTAGGCGTGAGAGTGGGTAGCGGTTGGGGAATGAGCAATCAAATCAATGGATATTGCACCCACTACTGATGATCAGACTCTTACAAAACCCCCTTGGTGCTCGGCACCGCGCCGCCGAGGCGCGGATCGATGCGGGTGGCAGCATCGAGTGCGCGCCCGCAGGCTTTAAACAGCGCCTCAATCTTGTGGTGGTCGTTGCGCCCGTACAAGACTTGGGCGTGCAGGTTGAAACGGCCATGAAAGGCGATGCTCTCGAAGAGATGAGCGATCAGGTCGGTGCCGAGCTGGCCCACCCGCGGCGTGACAAACGCGGCCTGTACCACGCAGTAGGGCCTCCCGCCCAGATCGATCGCCACCAACGCCAGCGCTTCATCCATCGGCACGAAGCTATGGGCCGTGCGGACGATGCCGGCGCGCGCGCCGAGGGCCTGATCGATGGCGCGGCCCAAACAGATGCACACATCTTCGGCGGTATGGTGCTCGTCAACGTGGAGATCACCGTGGGCGCGGACGGTAAGGTCGAACAGACCGTGGCGCGCCCACAAGGTGAGCATGTGGTCGAGGAACCCGATCCCGGTCTGCACATCAGCCTGCCCGCTGCCGTCGATCGTCAGGGTCAGCGAGATACTGGTCTCGCCGGTGATGCGATCGACGGTGGCGCGACGGATGTCACTCGCTGCGTTGTTGGCTTCGCTCACTGCTGAATCCTTCCGGGTAGCGGCGGCGCAACTTCTCGATATTGGCCGCCATCACTGCGCCGAGCGATATGTCAAGCGTATTGCAGGCCAGCGCCACGTACCACAACACATCGCCCAACTCTTTCACTAGAGCCTCGCGGTCGAGTGGGTGGCCGTGGAAAAGGTGCTTTTTCACCGTGTCGGCAAACTCGCCGGCTTCGCCATTGAGGCCAAGCGCAGCGTTGGCAAGCCGCTCTTGGGGGGACAGGCCGGTGGCCAAGGTGCGCATAGCCAAGCGCTGATACTCGTCGGCGTTCATGCTTGTTCCTCGCCAGTAATCAAAGCTAATAGTTCGGGCAAGACGTGGCGGTTGCTGCCAATGCCTTCGTGATGGTAGATCGTTGGCGCGCCTTGCCAATCGGTATAGGCGCCGCCGGACTCGACCAGAATCGGCAAGAGCGCGGCGGCGTCCCACACATTCATTTGCGGGTCGAGGGCAACTTCGGCGCGACCGGTGGCGACCAGCACATAGCCGTAGCAATCGCCCCAAGTGCGGAATAGACCGGCGCGGCGCACGATGCGCTGGAAGGCTTCAGCGCGGCCATACTGCTCGTAGCCGTGGGCAATCGTGCCGACGACCAGACTCTCGCGTAGCGATGAGATATTGGAAACGCGGCAGGGCTGGCCATTCCACGTACACCCCAAACCCTGCGCTGCCGAGACCATTTCGCCGAGGACGGGAATATGGATCACGCCGAGCACTGGCTCGCCGTCGCGGAGCAGGCCGATCAGGACGCCGTACAACGGCACGCCGCGGACAAAACTCTTGGTGCCGTCGATCGGGTCGAGCACCCAGCGGAAGGTGGCGTGTTCGCTGCCGGTCAACCCATCTTCTTCGCCAAGCACGGCGTGATCGGGGTACGCGGCGGTAATTGCGGCACGCAGATAGCGTTCGGCCTCGCGGTCGGCAATCGTCACCGGTGATTCGTCGGCTTTGCGTTCAATCGTGACACCCTGCTGGAAGTAGCGCAGGGTGATCTGGCCGGCTTCGTGAGCGAGCTGGCGGGCAAAGACCAGCATGGGTTCGAGCGATGCAGTCATTGCGACACCTCGGCGAGGGTAGCGAGCAGGGCATCAGTTTGGGCGGGGGCGCCAACGCTGATGCGGATATAGCCATCGAGCAACGGGGTGCGGTAGTGGCGCACCAGCACGCCTCGCCGTTCGAGCGCGAGCTTGAGTTCGCGGGCATCGCGCCCTTCAACCCGGCAGAGGATAAAGTTGGCGGCGCTGGGGAAGGGCGTGAGGAAAGGGAAAGTTTGCAAATGGGCAAAGAGCCGTTCGCGTTCAGCGACGATCGCTTGCACGCGCTGGTGCAACTCGGCGACCGCTTCGAGCGAAGCGATCGCAGCGGCTTGGGCAGCCACCGAGACGTTGTAGGGCTGCTTAATCTTCCAGAGCTGTTCGATCAGCCAGCGGGGGAAGAGACCATAGCCAACCCGCAACCCGGCCAAGCCGGCCCACTTGCTGAACGTGCGCAAAATCGCCAGATTGGGGTAATGGTCGAGCAAATCGCTCGCGCCAATCGGTAAGCGGCCCGGTTCGGCAAACTCAACATACGCCTCATCAACCACCACCAGCAATGGCAATGCGAGGATGCGCAACAAATCGGCGCGTGGCAGCGGGTTGCCGGTAGGGTTGTTGGGAGCGGTGAGGAAGATCGCCTTGGCGCCTTGGGCTGCAGCGTGTTCGATGGCCGGCAGATCAAGGCTAAAGTCAGGCCGGCGGGGGATGGTGATCACCTGTCCGCCGCAGATTCTGGCGTCAAAGCGGTACATACCGAAGGTGGGCGGGCAATCGATGATCGCATCGCTAGGGTTGATGATCAAGCGCAACACGAGATCGATCAGCTCATCGGCGCCGGCCCCGCAGAGAATCTCCTCAGAGGGACGGCCCGTGTAACCAGCGAGCGCCGCGCGCAGCGCGGTGTGTTCGGGGTCGGGGTAGATATGGTAGGTGGCGGTATGTTGCAACGCCGCCAACGCCGCCGGCGCGGGGCCATACGGATTTTCATTCGCGTCAAGCTTGACGATCCGCTCAATTGGCAGGCCAAGGCGCGCGGCGAGCACTTCGAGCGGCACAATCGGCGTGTATGCTTCGAGATCGGCAATCTCAGGACGGATAAGGCCGGGCAAAACGGGCGTCATAATGATTGCTTTTGGTGAATGTGCTGAACTCGTCTTCGGCGAGTATGATACCACAGGCATGACGGCTGCGTGGTATAATTCAGACCTTGAATAATTGCATTGAGGGAGGGACGCCATGACCCCGCGAGCACTGGATCGGCGCGCAGCGTTGCGGGCCGAGTTGCTCGGTCTCGTGCGCGAGCATGTGCCAGATGAAGCGATTGAAGCGCAGATCGAGGCACTGCTGGCCGAGGTGCTGGCTGATGAACCGGCAGTAGAACCGCAGACCGTAGCGCACGATCAGCAGCCGCCTGATCAGCGCATTGTCGTGACCGGGATGGGAATCATCTCGCCGTTTGGGGTCGGCGTCGAGCCATTTTGGGCCGGATTAGCGGCGGGACGGAGTGCAATCGGGCGGATCACCTTTTTCGATCCGAGCGGGTATCCATGCCAGCTTGCCGGGCAAGCCAACGACTTTCAGCCGCAGGCATTTATGGATGCGAAAGAGGCGCGGCGGATGTCGCGGGCCAGTCAAATGGCAGTGGCGGCGGCGCGGATGGCGGTCGAGCATGCCCAGCTTCCATTGGAACGGATGGCGCGCGATGAGATCGGTGTCTTGATCGCGAGCGGCACAACGTCGATGCCAGATGTGGAGCAGGCCGCGGCTACCCTGATCCAGCGCGGCGGGATGAAAATCAGCCCATTCTTCATTCCGGCGGCGTTGCCGAACATGCCTTCGAGCCAAGTGGCGATTCACCTTGGCCTGCGCGGTTATACAACCTCGATTTGCACCGCGTGCGCGGCAGGGGCGCAAGCGATTGGCGAGGCGGCAGAGGTGATCCGGCGTGGCGATGCCGAGGTGATGCTGGCGGGCGGCGCTGAAGCGCCGATCACGGCGCTGAGTTTGGGGGCCTTCTGTGTGTTGCGGGCCTTGAGCACGCGCAGCAATGAGATGCCAGAGCGGGCCTCGCGCCCGTTTGACGCACTGCGCGACGGGTTTGTGCCGGGGGAGGGCGCGGCGGTGCTGGTGCTGGAACGGCTGAGCAGCGCGCAGCGGCGTGGCGCGCCGATCCTCGCCGAGCTGATCGGGTATGGCGTTTCGGCGGATGCCTATCACGTGACCGCACCTGATCCCGACGGTGAAGGCGCAGCGTTGGCGATGCGGCGGGCCTTGCAGCATGCCCGGCTAGCGCCGCAGCAAGTTGACTACATCAACGCTCATGCTACCAGCACACCGGCTGGCGACATCGCTGAGACGCGGGCAATTAAGCATGTGTTTGGCGAATATGCCTACAGCGTGCCGATCAGCTCGATCAAGTCGATGATCGGCCATCTGACCGGCGCGGCGGGTGCGGTTGAGGCGGCAGCAACGATCCTTGCCCTGCACCACGGTCTGATTCCGCCAACGATTAATCTCGAACATCCCGATCCAGAATGCGATTTGGATTATGTGCCGAACGTCGCCCGCCCAGCGGCGTTGCAAGTGGCGATTTCCAATTCGTTTGGGTTTGGCGGGGTGAATGCGGTGCTAGCCTTCCGCAAGCTGCTGTAATCCAACACAGGTTGGTTGGCGCAGCAGGAGAGCCGCACGCCAGTGCGGCTCTAGCCAAGCAAATGCCATGTGGGATATTGACGGTCACGAATGGGCGATTGAACAATTGCGTAGCAACATCCGGTCGAACCGGGTGGCGCATGCCTACTTGTTTGCCGGGCCGCCGGGGATCGGCAAATCGCTAGTGGCGTTGCGCATGGCGCAGGCGTTGAACTGTGAGCGACAGACGGGCGATCCCTGTTTGCAATGCCGGACGTGCCGGCGGATCGAGCGCGGCAACCATCCTGACGTGCGCGTGGCTGGAATGGCGACACAAGCGGCGGCGGCAAAGGCAGACGAGGCAGCACGGCAGAAAGAGCTGAAGATTGCGACGATTCGGGAATGGCAGCGCGATATTGCTTTGCGGCCTTACGAAGCGGCGCGGCGGGTGTTGATCTTGTACGATGCCGAGCGGCTGAGCGAAGAGGCGGCCAACGCGATGCTCAAGACACTGGAAGAGCCGCCCGATTACGCGACGTTGTTGTTGGTTGCCCATAGTAGCGAACTTTTGCCGACGATCGTCTCGCGTTGCCGGGTGCTGCGGTTGCGCCCGTTGCCGCGCGAGCAAGTAGCAGCGGCGCTGCAAGCGCGCGGCGCGGCGCCGGAGTTGGC
>NZ_DAOTWH010000289.1:0-6259 GCF_034435895.1 Chloroflexus sp. | reverse complement strand
GCGGGGCATAGCGCCGCTATGCCCCGCCGCCACGCCTTCTTTACGCGCCGAAGAACTTGCGGTTCTTCTCGATATAGCTCTGCCACTGCTCGGGCACCGAGTCGTCGGCGAAGATTGCTTCGACCGGGCACTCTGGCTCGCACGCGCCGCAGTCGATGCACTCATCCGGGTTGATGTAGTACTGATCTTCGCCCTCGTAGATGCAATCGACTGGGCAGACGGCGACGCACGAAGCGTCTTTGGTTCCAATACACGGCTCTGCAATAACGTACGGCACAGGCAGCTCCTTCCTATCGGCACTGCGGTTTCCCGCGCGGTGGTTGTTTGAGGTCAGATTACTACATGAGGCGTCCTGCCGTCTACCACTTTTGTACCACTTCGCCGCAAGGTTGCGGCTTCACCCGCAATGTCCGTTCAGGATGGTAGCTGACCAACCCAGTTGGCCCGCCGGGGATTTTGCGCACGGCCCGGCGCCGGCAGAGGTCAATCTCAACCGCGGCGTCGTTGCGCGCTTGGCTATAATAGGCCGCCAGCGCCGCGGCCTCAGCAATCGTCCGTTCAGGCGGGTTTTCGGCCCGGATGATCACGTGCGCGCCGTGGATGTTACGGGCATGCAGCCAAAGATCAGTAGGCCGGGCGATGCGAAAGGTCACTTCTTCGTTCTGGCGAGCAGTGCGTCCAATATAGATCGGCAAGCCGTCGCTCGAACGCACCTGCAACGGGCGTGATCGCGGCGGGCGGCGCCGGGTAGGTGACGGGCGCAGGTAGCCGGCCTCTTCCGCTTCGGCGGCGATCAGCTCGATGTGGGTGATGTCATCGGCGACTGCTAAGAGCGCCAATACTTGCTCCAATCCGGCTAGCCGCGCTTTGGTTTCGGCCAATCGTGCGGGCAAGATGGCGCGGGCGCTTTTGGCTTTGTCATACGCCTTGAACCGCTCTTGCGCCTGTTCGACCGGCGAACGGCTGGGATCGAGCGCAATCCGCTCCCCTTCCACCACCAGTTCGGTTGCGCCCCGCGGCAATTGGTGCAGAAAGGCGAAGATCATCTCGCCTTCCCAGCGCAGCCGCTCCAGCTCGTTGGCACGGGTGAGCTCAGCCGCAATCTGTTCGCGTTGCCGCTCCAGTTGCTCGCGACTGGCGTGCAAGCGCGCTGCCAGATCGGCCCGGCGCTGGTCGCGCCCCAACGGTTGCTGGCGAGCGGTGTAAAACGCTTCCAACGCCGCGCTCATGCTCGGCATTGCCTCGGCGCCGGGCAGGTGCAACGGGCGGTATGGCGCGTAAGCGATCGGCCCGTTCTCATCGCGCACCAGATGCGGAGCCGGCGGCTCGGCCACGATTTCACGTAGCCGGGCCGCGATGGTGTATGCCGGCAAGCTGTGCCCCGTCGTTGGCACCGCGCCGCACGCCCGCGCTAATACTTCGCGCGCTGCCTGCGGCGAGATGCCGCGATAAGCGTTCACTAATGCCTTTACCGGATCACCCGGCCCCAGCACCGCTTCGATCTCGGCGGCTGTTGCTCGCAACGGATCGCGCTTGGCTGGCGTTGGCGGCAATTCATACACGCGCCGCGGCATGATCACCCGGCTGCTCATGCGCGGCGTCACCCGCTTGATTGCGTCGAGAATCAGGTTGTTATCATCAACCAAAATAATATTGCTACGCCGATCTTGCGGCTCGAAGATCAGATCGCAGCGCAACAATGCCGCTTCATCCACCGTCTCATCGTCATCCAGCTCATCATCGGCTAATTCATCGGCGCTCACCGGCGGTTTGCGCGACTCCGCCGCTTTCGTTATACTGAACAAAACGACTCGCTCGTAGGGCGGTTGTTCGATCGCCACAATGCGACCGCCGAGCAGGTATTTACGCATCAAAAGCAAAAAGGGCGGTTCACCCTCAACGCCACGGCTGAGGCGCTGGCTGACCAGATGAATCCGCGCTGTCTGCGCGTCAGCCGACGCCAGCAGATACTGGCGGCGGCCATGCGCGTAGACCTCTAGCCCGATGGCGAGCGGCCCAACCAAGACCACGCGCTGGATCCGCCCAAAGAAGAGCGTTGCACGCAGTTCTTCAACGACAGCCGTCAACGTCAAAGCATCAAAATACATCGTTGCACCAGCAGGTATCACCCCTATCGCCGGCAGGATACCATAAGATGAGCGTAGGCATGGAACAGTTGCTTAATCCGGTGTTGCACGGTAAGCCGCCGCAACCGCTACTCGTCGTGATCTCAGGCCCGTCTGGCGTCGGCAAAGACTCGGTGCTGATGCGGATGCGCGAGCTGGGATTCCCGTTCCATTTTGTCGTGACCGCGAATAGCCGGCCACAACGGCCTGGTGAAATTGACGGCGTTGATTACCATTTTGTTTCCACCGAGCGCTTTCGTGAGATGATCGATAATGACGAGCTGCTCGAATGGGCCGAAGTGTACGGTCAATATAAGGGCATTCCCAAATTCGAGATCCGGCAGGCGATGGCCAGCGGGCGTGATGTTATTTTACGCATCAATGTCGATGGCGCGGCGACGATCAAGCGGCTCGCTCCTGAAGCGGTGTTTATCTTCCTTGCGCCAGCTTCGCTCGATGAGCTGCGCCACCGGCTGATGCGGCGCCGCACCGAATCACCCGCCGAGGTTGAGCGCCGGTTGGCGATGGTGGCCGATGAGTTGGCCCAGTTGCCCAATTTTGATTACGTGGTGATCAATCACGCCGATCGGCTTGATGAAGCGGTTGGCCAGATTCAAGCCATTATCAGCGCCGAAAAGGCCCGCGTCTATCCGCGCCGGGTCAATTTGTAAGGCCATAGCATTGCTACGCCCAACCATATTCGGAGAAGAGTTATGTCCATTCAAGAACGCCTTGCCAACGATCTGAAAGAAGCGATGCGCGCCAGTGATAAGGTGCGCGTGAATGCGATTCGCGCCGCTCGCGCCGCCTTGCAAGCGGCCCAGCTCGATGCGGCCAAGCAGCGGTTCGACGCCGCGATTGCCGAGATTGAAGCCAAGTATGCCGGCGATCCGGCGGCAATGGAAGCAGCTAAGGCTGCGATCGCGATTGATAGCCACGCGGCCTTGAGCGAGGCTGAGCAAGAGGCGGTGATCGCTCGTGAAATTAAGCGCCGGCGCGATGCCGCCGATATCTATCACAAGGCCGGTCGCACCGATCTGGCAGTCGCCGAAGAGGCCGAAATCGCTGTGCTGAGCGAGTACTTGCCCAAGATGCTCAGCCCGGAAGAGTTGCGCCCGCTGGTGGCTGCCGTGATCGCCGAACTCGGTGTGAGCGGCCCCGCTGCCATGGGGAAAGTGATGCCGGTCTTGCTCGAACGGTTTAAGGGGAAAGCGGAAAATCGCACCCTGAGTCAGGTTGCGCGCGAACTCTTGAGCGCGTCATAACGTTCTCGCACCCAGAGGCGCCTATGAAAGCCCTTTCGCGCCACCGGCTCTCCCGCTGGCTTGTCCAACCGCACATGTTGGCGCTGTCGCGTGTGCAGGCGCGGTTGCTGCTGGCGGCGCTCTTGCTCTGGGCCGGGATCTGGGCTGTGCTTACCTTTCGTCTCCCCGGCGCCAGCGGCTTGCAGGCTGGCCAGCCGAGCCCGCTCAGCATTACTGCGCCCGCCGAGGTGATCTATACCAGTGAGGTGCTGACAGCCGAACGGCGCAAACAGGCGGCCAATAACCCCGATAATCTGGTCTATTTCAACGATCCGCAGATCCCGATCGAACAGCGCCGCAATCTGTTTAGCCTCCTCGAATTGATCGGGCGGGTGCGCAGCGATCCGACCCTCGATGAGGCGGGCCGGTTGCGCGCGCTGCGCGAATTGCCCAGCGCCGATGTGCAATTGTCAGCCGATCAGGCGCGTTTGATCCTCTCGCTTGATGATGAAGCGTGGTCGTTGTTGCGCACCACTATCTTGAGCTTGTACGATCGGGCGATTGAACGGTATGACTATGCTGTTGATGAGCGGGCGCTCACCCAACTGCGCGATCGGTGGCTGAATTTTTGGCTGGCGACAACTACCCTCGATCCTGCCCAACGCGAATTGGCTCAGACCATTACCGCCGCTTTTTTGCGGGTGAACCGTACCCTTGATACGGTTGCGACCGAAGAACGGCGAGCCAATGCGGCGGCGCAAGTCGCGCCGGTTGAGGTGAAGGTGCTGGCCGGCGAGATGATCATTCGCGCCGGTGAGATTGTCACCCCGGCCCATATTGAGAAGCTGCAAGCCACCGGCGCAATGCCGCGCCCGCTCGGCTGGCCGGAATTACTTGGCTACGGCTTGCTGGCTGCCTTGCTCAGCGCTGGTCTGTTCGGCTATTTGCGCGTCTTTCAACCCAACCTCACCGAGCAAGCACGGTCGCTGTTTGTCTTGGTGGGTACGATTGTGGCGACGTTGCTCCTCGCCCGGATTGCGTTGCTGATCTACGATGCCCGCCCGATCTTTTTTCCGCTGGCGATGCTGGCGGTGGTGGCAACCGTGGTCTTCACCGGCCAGATCGGTTTCGCCGCCAGTTTGCTGGCGGCGATCGTGATGAGCGTGATGGAAGGGAATGATCTGACGCTGGCGGTGACCCTGTTTGCGAGTTCAACCAGCGCGATTTTGCTGGTGCGTCCCGCTGAACGGCTGCGGTCGTTTTTGGTCGCCGGTCTAGGGGTAACGGTTACGGTTGTAGCACTGGAAATCACCTTCTGGCTCAGCCAACAAGCGATCTTTACCCTCTCTGGCTTTAGTGACTGGATGCTTGCCACGGTGTTGAGCGCCATTGTTAATGGCGGTCTGACAACGATTCTCTCGTTTGGTCTGTTTAATGTCATTGGCCGGCTGGCCGGGCAGGTGACGGCGTTGCAGTTGATGGAGTTGGCCCATCCGTCTCGCCCGCTCTTGCGCAAGTTGATCCGCGAAGCGCCGGGGACGTATTACCATAGCGTCGCGGTTGGTAATCTAGCCGAGGCTGCTGCCGAGGCGATCGGCGCCGATGCGCTCTTGTTGCGGGTGGCCGCCTATTATCACGATATTGGCAAGACGATTCGCCCCGCCTTCTTTACCGATAACCAGATGGGGCGTGAGAATGTGCATGACGATCTCGATCCCTATATCAGCGCCCAGATTATCATCGATCATGTGCGCGAGGGGATCAAGATGGCGCGCGCTGCCGGCTTGCCCGAACAGATCGTCGATTTTATCGCGACCCATCACGGCGCCGGCTTAGTGCGCCATTTTTACCAGCAGGCCCTCCAACGCTACGACAATATCGATGAACGCGATTTTCGCTACCCTGGCCCCCGTCCCCATACCCGCGAGCAGGCGATCTTGATGCTAGCCGACTCGGTTGAGGCGACGGTGCGCGCGAAGGCCCAACATGGCAAATTGATCGCGAAACGTAACGGCGAGCCGGGTGAACGCACCGCGAACGGCGCTGTCACCCTCGATGAATTGGTGCAGTCGATTATCGATGCCCGCGTGCGCGAAGGCGAACTCAGCGATGCCCCCTTGACCATGCGTGAGTTGGGCCAGATCAAGACGGTCTTTGTAAACACATTACAATCTATCTATCACCCACGGGTTGACTATGCGCCGCCGATAGTTCGCGTGTAAAGGAGTGTTGCTGTGATGTACACTGCCGATAGCCCAATTCTGGGGCCGCAGACCGCCGCGATGGATCAGATGAGCCGCTATATCCTCAGCCGTCCGCACGGCGAGTATACCGAGAAGGATATTGCCGATGTCATCATCCCGGCGTATGTGCGCATCTGTTTGCCGGTGGGGGTTGACCCGGTGCTGGCGGTGGCGCAGATGATTCACGAAACCGGCAATTTGACCAGTTTCTGGAGCCAGCGCCCCCAGCGTAATCCCGCCGGGATCGGGGTGACCGGCCAGTGGCAGACGCACCAGCCGGCCAATCCGAGCGGCTGGGCCTACAATACCCAACGCCAACGCTGGGAGGCGGGGGTGAGTTTTGCGACGTGGGCTGATGATGCGATCCCGGCCCAAATCGGGCGGTTGCTGGCTTATGCGCTGCGCGAAGGGAGCGAAACGCCGCCCCAGCGCGAGCTGATCGCCAAGGCGCTGAGCTACCGGCCATTCCCGCGCGCGTTTCGCGGCAGCGCGCAGACGATCAAGCAACTAGGCCGCGCTCACAACCCGCTGGGTGCGCAGGGGGCCGGTTGGGCCAGTCCCGGCCATAATTACGGCGAGGCGATTGCCCGGATTGCGAATCAAATCTTGGCGGTGCCGTTGTCGTAGAGGCGTCGGTAGGGGCATA
>NZ_DAOTWH010000288.1:0-5547 GCF_034435895.1 Chloroflexus sp. | reverse complement strand
GCCAGCCGCCACTGAAGCGCGCGCGCCGGCTGGGCCGGTGACACTGCGCGACGCCAGCTTCGATCAAGTGGTTGGCCAGAGCCAACAGCCGGTGCTGGTCGATTTCTGGGCGCCGTGGTGCGGCCCTTGCCGGGCCGTCGCGCCATCGATCGAGCGGCTGGCGCAAGAGTTCGCCGGCAAAGCGGTGGTGGCCAAGCTCAACGTTGACGAAAACCCGTACACGGCCCAACGCTTCGGCATCACCGGCATCCCGGCGATCTACGTCTTCAAAGGTGGTCGGGTCGTTGAGCGGCTAGTCGGCGCACAGCCGTATCAGGTCTTACGGCAAGCGTTGGCCCGATATGTGGGATGATGGCGCGCGAACGGCCTCGGCGGGAGTGTCCCGCTGAGGCCTTTTTTCATGCAGGCAATGATGGTTGAGCGTATCATGAGGGTATCGTGAATGCTGCGCAAACACCACGCTTGGATGGAGTGCGGCAGTTCCCTGCCGCACGTCTTGCACTAGCTAGATTCCTCAACCGTCAGCAGTTGAGGAACGGACAGAACATGTGGTCAAGTACAACTGTTGATCGTTGTGTGATGCTGCAACGCCCAGCGCTGCACTCCTCTCTCCCGCGCCAGTGGGAGAGGGACTGGAGGTGAGGGCTAACCAGCTCATCGCAAAGCCATCAACTCCATTCGGCGCTCATGCGTTCTGTCCGCTCTTGAACGCGCCAGTGGGAGAGGGGCTGGGGGTGAGGGCCATCAGCCCGCGCAGCGGGCTTCGTACCCCTCGCCCGGCCCTTCAGGTCCAGGTACCGGATCGGATGTCCTGTCCGCCCTTGAATGCACCAGTGGGAGAGGGGCTGGGGGTGAAGGCTAACCAGCTCATCGCAAAGCCATCAACTCCATTCGGCGCTCATGCGTTCTGTCCGCCCTTGAAGTCAGCAGCAAGGTCACGATGAACGCACGGATCCGCAGTCCGCTCGGCGTCATCATCGGCCTGCCGATGATGTTCATTGCTGGTATGTTGTTCCTCAGCTTTGGCTGGAACATCTGCGCCGATCTTGAGCGCCAGATGGCGGCGATGATCCCGGCGCAAAGCGTCGTTGTTGAAGTCGTAAAGCGCACGGCCAATACCAACAGCAGGAACCGAACCTTCTCCTACCCGGTAGTCGAGTACCGCACCGCTACCGGCGAATTGATCCGGTTCGAGAGCACACTCGGCGGCAATCCGCCAGCCTTTCAAGCCGGCGATCAAGTAGAAGTGCTGTACGATCCACAAGCGCCGCAATCAGCCCTCATCGACACGTGGGAGCACTGGCTGCCGGTCTATATCTTTCTTGGCGCCGGCGGCGTGATGATTGGGCTTGGCGGTGTGATGACGCTCGATCTGGGATTGAAACTCTTGAAACTCGGCGGCTTGCTCGGCCTGATCGGCGCGATCCTGTGGCGTCGCCGCACCTAGATACGTCCGACAAAAATGCGGCATCCTGCGGGGCAGGATGCCGCATGTGCGCTTATGGATTAGCCGGCGTCTCACCCGGCGTTGCCGGCTGTGTGAGATTTGGCTGCGGGATCACTAGCGCCTGCCCATCCACCGCTTGATTATTGAGCAGCAGGGTCAGATTGGTATTCGGGTCAACGAACCACACATTCCCCTTCGACATCATCTGCACCAGCAATTCGCGCTCGCGCAGCTCGAACAGTTCGGGGTTTTCACGCCAGTAACGACCTTCGATAGCGCGCACCTGCGCTTCACGGTTGGCGGCCTCTAGCGCGGCAGCGGTGATGCCCTTTTCGCGCGTCAGCGCAACCAGCGCCTCTTGCTCGGCTTGGAAGAGATTATTGGCCTGCTGGGCCTCGATTTGCTGCCGGCGCTTCTGCTCAATCTCGATCTGCACTTCCAGATTGGCTTTTTCGGCCAGCAATTGAGCGTAGGTGTCGCCAACCTTGATATCGAGCACCTTCACCGCTTCAATGGTGATATAGAGTTGATCGACCGGCGCGCGCTGGCCATCGCCGGGAGGCGTGGTGAGAAAACGGAGGATGCGCTCGGCAAATGAGCCGCGATCCGAGAGCGCTTCATCGAGGGTGAATTGGGTGCTGGCGCTCTTGAGCGCATCGTTGATGAAGCCATCGAGAAAATCACCGAGCAGCGTGTCACTCACCCCAATCTCGGCATAGGCTGCGCGCAGCGCCTGCTCGGCCGGCAAGCGGCGAAAATCAACTTGAATATTGATATCGTACGGTTACTTATCGCTGCTAGCGACATTCTGCGAAATTTGGCGCGCTTGGCGGCGCACATTGACCAGCTCGATCTCGGTGAACGGCGCGAAGGGGCGGAAGATTGGCCCTAGCCCATGCACAGCTACGATCTGGCTTTGCACCAGCTCGATCGCGGCTTGCCCTTCATCGACCTGCACCTACTTCATCGTGCTCAGGCCAATGCCAGCAATGATCAGTAGGACGATAAATCCGCCAACGAACGACAACCGTGAATTCATACCTCCTCCTCCGCCAGTGCGCGGCGCTCGCTGCGACATCACAACCTCCTCTGCTCATATCCGCAGTGACGTCTGTTCATGTTGGGAAGTACGCACAGCGGCGGCAGAAGTTGCACCCGGCTCGGCGATACCCAACGTTTCGGCGACAATATAGAGTGGCCGGCCTTTCACTTCATCGTAGATGCGACCGACATATTCGCCGATAATGCCGAGCGAAATCAGTTGCACTGCGCCAAGGAAGAGCACGCTGACCAAGGTGCTGGCCTGCCCGTAAAACGCTGGTTCGGCGGCGGCAGGATTGGCTAACCGCATAATAAACACGACCAACAGGAAGATCATGCTAATCGCGGCGACGATAAAGCCGAGATAGGTCGCCAGTTGCAGCGGCAAATACGAGAAGCTGGTAATACCATCAAGGGCAAAACGCAACATCTTGCGCAGGGGGTATTTGGTGGCGCCGGCGGTGCGGGCATGGCGGCGATACGGCACCCCGGTCTGGCGGAAGCCAACCCACACCGATAAGCCGCGCATAAAACGGTGATGCTCGCGCATGCGCTTGAGCGCATCGACAACTTTGCGATCCATCAACCGAAAATCGCCGGTATCGACCGGAATCTTGACGTTGGTGATTCGCACGATGAGGCGATAAAAGAGAGCCGCCGTCGTCTTCTTAAACCACGTCTCGCCTTCACGTTCTTCGCGCACGCCATACACCACCTGATAGCCCTCGCGCCAGCGCGCAATCAGTTCGGGAATCACTTCCGGCGGGTCTTGCAGGTCAGAATCGATCACGATCACCGCCTTGCCGGCAGCGTAGTCAGTGCCGGCGGTAATCGCAATCTGATGGCCGAAATTGCGCGAGAAGTTAATCACCTTGATCCGCGGATCACGCTCGTGCAGCTCACGCATAATTTCCGGCGACCGATCCCGGCAGCCATCATTGACCAACACCAGCTCAAACGGTTCTCCCAGCGGTTCGAGCGCTGCAATCACCCGCCGGCAAAACTCGGCGATCAACTGCTCTTCATTGTAGACCGGCGCGACCACCGAGAAGGTTGGTTGCACATCAGACATATTCCCTCCCCGCCTCAACCGGCGGCAGATCTAAACCGTTTATTTCAGCACCGGCGTATATCTGAGGTGACAAAGCAACATTATTTCCTCACACCGCCGCCATCTCATCCCAATTCAGCCCAGTTTCGAGATTGACGCCGAGCGGTACCACCAGTTGGTAGGCGCTGCTCATCACCTCACGCAAGAGTTGAGCCGCCGCCGGCACTTCTTCCTCTGGCGCTTCAGCAATCAGCTCATCATGCACCTGTAAGAGCAAACGAGTGCGCAAGCCGCGTTCGCGCAAGGCGCGATGGACATTGACCATCGCGATCTTTATGATATCGGCGGCAGTGCCTTGGATCGGCGCGTTGATCGCCTCGCGCTCGGCAGCCGCCCGTCGCGCGCCGCTGGCGCGCAAGTCTTCCATCACCCGCCGGCGGCCAAACAACGTCTGCACGTAGCCGTGTTGGCGACCAAATTCGAGCGTTTGATCGATATACCGGCGAATGCCGGGGAACTGGGCAAAAAGATTGTCGATCAGTTGGCGGGCAAGGTCGCGCTCGATGCCGAGGCGCTGGGCAAGGCCAAAGGCACTGATGCCGTAGATCACGCCAAACACCACCGTCTTTGCCACCCGGCGCTGGTTTTTGTCGACCTGATCGGGCGCTACGCCAAACAGACGGCTGGCCGTGGCAGCGTGAATGTCGAGGTTCTGCTGGAAGGCGGCGATCAGGTTTTCGTCACCGCTGATGTGGGCTAGCACCCGCAACTCGATCTGTGAATAGTCGGCAGCGACGAAGCGATGGCCGGGAGCGGCGACAAACGCGCGCCGGATTTCGCGGCCCTCTTCCGTCCGCACCGGAATGTTTTGCAAGTTGGGATTGTTCGACGATAAACGGCCTGTCGCCGCGCCGATCTGGTTATACGAGGTATGAATGCGTCCAGTGCGCGGATTGACCAGTTCCGGCAGGGCATCAATATAGGTGCTCTTGAGTTTGGTGAGCTGGCGATAGGCCAGAATATCGGCGGCGATCGGGTAGAGCTGGCTCAGCTCTTCCAACACTTCCGCCGTAATCGAATAGCCGCCGCTCTTGAGCTTGCTGAGGCCGTGGGCGCGCGGATCGATGCCCATCCGCTCAAACAAGACCTCGTTCAGTTGCGGGCCGGAATTGATGTTAAACGGGCCGCCGGCCTGCGCATAAATGCGCTCGGCCAGCTCGTTGATGCGGTGGGCGAAGCGTTTGCCCAGCTCGCGCAGATACTCGTGATCGACCAAAATGCCGGCCAGCTCCATATCGTTCAGCACGTCGATCAACGGCAGCTCGACCCGATAATACAGATCGCGCAGCGCGGCATCGGCGGCCAATTGGACGCTTAACGTCTCGGTGAGGAGCAAGGTGTACAGCGCATCGGCGGCGGCGTAGGGAGCGGCTTGCTCGATGGGCACGGCGGCGAAGCTGATCTGCTTGCTGCCCCGCCCGATCAGGTCTTCGATTGTCGCCGGCGGTTCGGGCAATTTCAACTCGTAAAAGGCTAAATCCTTCAGCCCTTGCCGTTTGCCCAACATCGCCGCCGCAATCATGGTATCGAACGCCAACCCGGCCACCTTCACGCCAGCGCCAGCCAGCACTTTGGCATCGAACTTGGCGTTGTGGGCGAATTTGGGCTTGTGCGGGTCGGCAAACAACGGGCCAAGCGCCGCCACCACCTCAGCCAGCGGCACCTGCTCGCCAACCTCGTGCCCCACCGGCAGATAACAGGCATCGTCGGGCGTGGTCGCGATGGAAATGCCGACCAAATCACTCCCTACCGCTTGCAGACTGGTGCATTCGGTATCGAAAGCAAACGCCGGCGCGGCGCCCAGGCACGCCACGAGATCGGCCAATGCCGCTGAGTCGCGCACAATCCGCGTCGTAGCCGAAGATGGATTGGCTGCTGGCGCTGCGCCGCCAAACAGCGAGAGCTGGGTCAGGCCACCGGCAGCCGGCGGCGGCGCCGGCAGATCGGC
>NZ_DAOTWH010000287.1:0-2243 GCF_034435895.1 Chloroflexus sp. | reverse complement strand
CGCCCAGGCTAACCCGCGCTTCAGCCGCGCGCGCCACACCCGCAGCACCAGCGGATTGGCCTGCAACCAGCCTCGCCCCCAGCGCGCCGCCACGATCAGCACCCATGCTGCCAGCACAATCAATGAGCCGTAGATCGGCAGCAGGTAGCGCATATTAATCGCAAATTGATTACCCTGCCACGCAAAGTAGAAGATGATCCAGACCCACAACACCCACGCCGGATGCCAAGGACGGCCCACGACGGCGGTTGGGTGGAGCGCCCACTGCCAGCCGCGCCGGACATAGCGAGCGGCAAAGAGCAGCCAGCCGCTCCATGCAGCCAAGCCGAGCAGCGGCCCCATCCCCCACAGCACCATATTGATCCACGGGAAGAGGTACGCCGTGCGCCCCACCCATTGTTGCGACGGCGGGAAGTCATATTCACCCGTTACCAGCGCGCGCACAGTGGTGAGATTCTCGCGGAAGCGTGGATCGAGCCGGATATCAAAGAAGCCAGCGCCGTGCAAGATCGAAGGCCCCTCGATCAGCGGTGAGTCGGCGCGCGAGCCAATGAACGAGTCGGGGGCAAGCGCGCGGAAGGTCACGATGGTGAGTGTGCCGGCTATGATGAGCAGCCAAATCTCGCGGCGGAAGAAGCGGTCGAAGACGGCTGGCCACGGCTGCCCGCGCAGCGCGCGTTGGGCGGCAATCAGCGCCGCAACAATCGCCAACCCGCCGATCGTCGCCATCGTGATCCGGTTAGCCGTAGCCGCGCCAATGCTGAGGCCCAGCGCGGCATAGACGGCCATACCGCCGCCCTGCGCTGCCCGCACTGTCCAATAGAGGGCCAGCAGGCAGAAAAAGGTCGAGAAGGCCGGATCAACGAAGAAATGGCTCTGCTGGATGTGCATCACGGTAAGCGCAGCGAACAGCGCGGCGAGCAACCCAACTCGCTGGCCAAACAACCGGCGCCCGATCAAGTAGACGAGCAGCACGCTACCAAGATCGAACAGCACTGCCAGCCCACGCCCGACCTTCACAACCTCGCCGTAGCTGGTCAGATTGACGCCATCAGGGTTGAGCCACGGCATCAAGGGGAGCAAGCGCGGCCAATAATATTCGGGGTTTGGCACAGGCGGGCCGTAGTCAGTGCGCCGTTCATTCGGCGCCGTGGGATCAGCGCCTACCCGTGGCGGCCCTTCGATCGAGAGCACCTGCGCCGGTAATGCTTCCGGCGGAGTGAGCATCACCGCCACCACCCGCGTCAGCATAATTGGCAGCGGCCCGTAGACATAGAGCGGAAACTGTTCGTAACTGCGTGGATTGAGCGGCGAGCGGCTCGAGTCGTAGAATTCGCCGAGATTGTCCGGCAGACGCACCGTCGAGGCAACGTAGGTAAAGAACCGTTCATCGGGATGCTGGCCGGTACCGGAATCCCAATCAAACAGGTTGAGGGTGCGGAAATAGAGCGCCAACAGTAAAATGGCCGCCAGCCCAAGGCGGGCGACCCATACGCGGTGGCGAGTTAGAGCCTGTCGCACGGCGATTCTCACGAATGTGTTACCAACCCGATGTTGTTTGCATGAACGTGCGAGCGTGATGGGTTTGCGAGCATCACGCTGTGCACATTGGCATTATACACCGGTCTGGCTAAGCAAGTCTACGATGGCGCTGATCTGGCGCGGGGTAAGGCCGTGCCAGCGCCGTCCGCCCGGTTGGATGAGCAGGTTCGGCCCCCGTTGGCACCGGTCTTGGCAACCGCTGGCAATACACTCTACGGTTCCTAACAAGCCGTTTTGCCAGAGGGCTTGTTCGAGCGCCGCGTACACATCGGCCGCGCCGCGGCTGCGGCAATGCGGACCCATGCAGAGATAAAGGCGTGGCATAGGGGTGTCACTTGAACAGCGTGCAATGTAAGTATGCACCATCATACACGTTCGTGCTCTTATGTCCTTGTGCGGAGGTGAACCTATGTTGTCATTGCGAGGGGCGTGCCCGTCTGTCATTGCGAGGGGGCATAGCCCCCGAAGCAATCTCCTGCGGCAGCGAGAACGAACCCTGAGCGGGTGCACTCCGGGCTCGCGCGGGATTGCTTCGCCGCCTCCGGCGGCTCGCAATGACAAACGGGCGGCCCAGCGACCCGCCCCCCTTGCCTGCTTGCAGTTTCACGCCCGGAACCGGTTCAAATAGGCTTGGGTATCGATCGGCTTGGGCGTTGGGCGCGGCAACGGTTCGAGCGGCGGGCGGCGGTAGACGATGCCGA
>NZ_DAOTWH010000286.1:0-14052 GCF_034435895.1 Chloroflexus sp. | reverse complement strand
CCGGCTTGATCGGCTTGGTCGCTGCCGGTTTGATCTGGTGGCTGAACATCCAGCCGGTTTATGCCGATATGCGCTTCCAGCAAGCGCAGAGCTATAGCGAGCAGGGGCAGACGTCGCCACGAGCATTATTGGCTGCCCTCAACGAGTCGATCACCGCCATCCGGGCTAATCCCGGCGAAGATTTCTACTACCTGCATCTAGCCCGCACCCTGATGAACCTCGCCGATGCGCTGCGCGCGCAAGGCGCGGCGATTGGCGATGCCGGCAAACCCGATCTCGACGCACTGCTGCGGCTTGATAGCGTAGAAGCGGTTTCCGCCTTCGTCCAACGCTCATCACCGCTCAGCCTGCTCGCCTACGCCGAGGCCGCCGTAGAACGCGCCCACCAACTGAGCCCGCTTAACAAGGATCACTATGCCAATCTGGGCCGGATCAACACCTTCTGGTATGGGTGGACAGGTGACGCGCAACGATTATATACGGCGCTGCGCTGGTACGAACGGGTAGCCCAGATTGCGCCGCGTGATGTGGCGCTGATGAACGAGCGGGCCGGTGTGTTGATGCAACTGGCCGAACAGGCGACGATCAGCGGCGATGCATCCCAAGCAGGGGCCTTTTTCCAGCAGGCCGATGAGCTGTTGCAAACCTCGGCCCGGCTTGATCCGCGTTTTGGCGACACTGCCCTCCGCCGCGGCGATTTAGTGCGCTTCCGCGCCGGCGATCTCGACGCGGCCACGGCCCTCTACCTGCAAGCCCTCGAACAGGCGCCACAGCAGATGGTTGATAACCTCGACCGGATCGCGCGGGGGCTGAGTAGCCGGCCCGATCTGCTCAACCAACTCCGCACTGCCTTTGCAGCGCAGGCCGAGCTGGCCGATCAGGCGTTGGCCGAAGCGCAAGGCAAACCCGAACGGGCCATCGAGCTACCCATCCTCACCGCACAGGCTGCCGGCTTGTACGCCGCCGTGGCCCGGTTAGCGGTGCAGACCGCGAATATGGCCGACGCGGTCGCGCCGTATGCCCGCGCCGTCACCATTCAACCGGACAATCCGGCGTTGAGCGAGCAATACACCTTGATCCTCAGCGAAACGCTGCAATACGATGCGGCGCTCGCCGAAGCGCGCCGGATGCTGGCGGTCTTGCAGAGCAGCGGGCGCACCAACGAGCTGGCGCGGGTCGAGCAGTTGATTGCGCTGATCGAACAGGCGCGCAAATGACGCCAAGACCATAAGCAGCTTTGCGTCTTGACGTTGAAACGACAGGCTATGGCTAGTATCGCCCTCATCTTGATCGCTGCACTCACCTTCTCGATCCTCGCCACGCCGATCGCGCGGCGGGCAGCGCTGCGCAGCGGCGTCATCGCGGTGCCCCGCGCGCGCGACAGCCACACCACGCCGATCCCGTTGCTTGGTGGGGCAGCAATCTACGCGGCGTTCGTTGCTGCCTTGCTCATCTTCGGCGATCAGGCTCATATTCGCGAATTGATCGGGATTCTGCTCGGCGCGACAATCGTGTCGCTGTTTGGGTTGGCCGACGACCGCTGGGGGATGCCGGCGCTCGTCAAGCTGGCCGGGCAAACGCTAGCCGCGATTGTCCTGCTACTCGGCGGGACGCAGGTGCAACTCTTTCCGTGGCCGGCGCTGAATTGGGCGATCACGCTGCTGTGGGTGATCGTGATCACCAACGCGATCAATTTTCTCGATAACATGGATGGGCTGTCCGGCGGGGTGGCCACAATTGCCGCTGCGTTCTTCCTGTTGCTGGCAGCGATGAATGAACCGCGACAGGTGTTGGTCGGTGCAATGTCGGCGGCGCTGATCGGGGCCTGTATTGGCTTTCTGCGCTACAACTTCAACCCGGCCAGCATCTTTATGGGAGACACCGGCAGCCTGTTTATCGGCTTCATTCTGGCTGCGTTGGCGATCAAGCTGCGCTTTCTCAGCAATACCCCCCTAGTCACGTGGCTGGTACCGGTCTGCGTGCTGGGATTGCCGCTCTTTGATCTCGCGCTCGTCATCGTGGCCCGGCTCCGCCGGCGGGTCAATCCCTTCACCACTGCCGGCAAAGACCACCTCTCCCACCGCTTGCATGCGCTCGGAATGACCAAACGCGAATCGGTGCTGATCTGCTATTTGCTGGCTGGTGCGAGCGGGTTGGCGGGAGTCTACGTCACTCAAGCACGACCCTCCGAGGCCTACCTCGTCTTTGCCGGCCTGCTGATAATTGCCATCAGCGGGATTGTCTGGCTTGAACGGGTCTGCCCATCAGGGCAGCCACGGCAGGAGGCATAAAGGGGATAGGGCAGCATGTATGCTGCCCTATCCCCCTCACCAACCTACCGCTACTCCTCGCGTGATGTCCACGCCTCGTACAGCTCGTCCTTAGTCTTAATGCCAAGCCGCGGCAAGGCATGGTTGACGACGTAGGTTGCCGCGGTGTGGCGATTCTCCCACATCGCCTGATGCGCTTCGGGCAACTGCTCCCACGGCACCACTGCCGGCTCGGTGATCGTGATCAGACCGGCGCTGATCTCCTCGTTCATCCGCACAATCTCGTAAGCGTTCGAGAGGTGCGTACCGAAGATCTGGGCCGTTGGCATATAGATACGGCGCTGGCGCACCCAGATCTGCGGCGCGAAGAACGAATAGCGCCGCCCGCCAATATCCTCGAAGTAGACGATCCGGCCAGTGAAGGGCTTGATCAGCATTGCGCTTACCGCCAGCGCATCGTGGCCGGCGCGTTCGATGATCAAGTCGGGATAACCGCGCGGGTTGTCGGGCGTGCGCAGGAAGCCGCCGACCGCGCTGCCGATCGGTTTGAAGGTCAGGTCGTTGAAGCGGCGCACCGCCTCTTTGAGACCTTGCGGATCCTTACGCGAGTCGGGCAGTGGCGGCATCGTCTTCGGCCACTCGAAATCGTCGCCAAACCGCCGCTTGAGATCGGCGATGCTGACCACGCCACGCAGAGCTGCGCCGAAACCGAGTGAGAGCAAGAACTCGCGTTGGGCATCGCTGACCGTCACTACCACGATCCGCGCCCCCATCAGGCGTGCCGCCTCGATGGCTTCAAGGCCGCCGCTATCAATCAGGTCACTGCTGCTGACCCCGTAGTAGATCAACACTCCCTCACCGGCGCGCAAGCCGGCCCGCCGCAGCATCTCGGTCGGCGAAGCTGCGCCGGGTTTGCCGATGAAGGTGAAGTGATAGCCGCTGCTCGCGCCGTAGAAGGTCAGGGTTGGGATATGGCCGTCACGCGGTTCGCCGAGCAGTTGGAAACTGCGCGGGAAGGCCGTCTCGCCAGCGTGCGAGACCACGTAATCGGCCAAGCGACCATCGTTCTGCGCCCGGAACATCTCGAGCAACGGATGGCCAGCCGCCTCCCATGCCGCCCATTCAGACGGGTCTTCCGGCACGCGGGTGAAGCAATTGGCGATCGCCGGATCCTTGCGGTTAATCGCCCCCTTGCCGCCGGCCCCGATCACCGTCGCCGCCCGGTCAGCCGAGCTGACCATACCGATCACATTGAGACCGTTGCGCGCCGCGGTGCGGGCCGCATCGAGACCAGTACCGGTCGCGGCGCCCTCGATGAAGATCGTGCGACCGGGTTGCACGCGCAGCGTGGTAAAGAGCGCGCGATAGATCGTGCCCAGATTGAGGATATAGCTGCCCGCCGCCTCGATGGTCATATCCGGCAGCACCGGCATACACTGCGGCGCTTGCGCCACCATAAACTGCTGGTGCGAACCATCGGGTGTATCGTTGCCTTGGATGACGAAATCGACCGCCATCGGATCAAGGCCCACCAGCGGCGAGAGCAGGTCGTTCTGGCCTGAATAGATAGCGACCAAATCACCAATCTTCAGCCGGCCTTCGCGGCGCGCCTCTTCACCGAGCGCCACCACCAACCCGATTCCGCCCGAACCGGTCACGTGCCAGTCACGGTCGTGCTCGTCGAAGCGCGACACCGGAATGCCGGTAATCGCCCAAATATCGTTGAAGTTGACTTCCGAGGCCAGCACATAGATCAGCGCCTGATTCGCCCGTGGCCGCTCGACCGGAATAATGATCTGCTTCTCGGCCACAATCGGGTCGCCGTGCATTGCCGCGCCCGTCTCCGGATCGCGGATGAAGGCCTGCGCGTACTGCCACTTCGGGATCCGATCGACGCCGGGGAAGAAGGGCGAACCGATCGGCAACAGCTCTTTCTGCTCTAGCAAGAGTTGCTCCTGTTCGGGAGTGATCAATGGCCAGCGCGTCGGCAATGGCGGGCTGTGGCGATCGAGGAACTCGCGAATACCGCGCTTGCCGCCATTCGGATCGACCACCGCTTCGGCGAACAGCTTCGCCTCGTGCTCAAGGCCAGCCTCGAAGCCATGGATGAACCCGTAGCGAATCGCCTCGAGCGCGCGATGCACAGCGGCGTCACGCCCAACGGTATGGGCCTGCTTGATGATGCGCTCAATCCGCGGATGGGCAATAATCGAGCGCAGCTCATCATCGGCGAAGTGCGGGTCGGGCTTGCGCCACTCTTCGAGCTGCTCGTGGCGATGGTGGAAGGCCTTGGTGACTGGCGACTCTTCGTGCAACGCGCCATCGGGGCCAATCGCCTCACGGGCCAGTTCGCACGCCAACGCCAGCGCATCGTAATCGCCGGTCGCAATCCCATCGATCAAGCCCAACTCCAGCGCCTCTTCAGCCGGCACGCTCCGCCCGCCTAAGATCATCTCTAACGAGCGTAGCAGACCGGTGCCGTTGTTGCGCTTGTAGAGCAAGCGCGGCAACCGTTGCGTACCGCCGTAACCGGGCAGCAAGCGCAGGTTGATCTCAGGCTGGCCAAACTCGGCGTAGACGTCGGCCACCCGGTAGTGGCAGGCCATCGCAAACTCCAGACCGCCACCAAGGGCCACACCGTTGATCGCCGCGATGCACGGCTTGTTCATGCGCTCGATCTTGCGGAAGGCGAGGTGCGCGTTGTTCGGCAGCGCCATCGCCTCTTCCACCGTGTGGATCTCTTCGAGCAACTGGCGAATGTCAGCACCGGCCACAAAGCTCTTCGCGCCTTGGCCGGTGAACACGATCACGGCCACATCATTCCGCCGGCTCAGGTGATCGACAATCGTGTTCAGCTCATCGAGCGCGCGCTCGTTGAGCGCGTTAACCGGCGGGTTGGTCACTGTCACCACCGCCAGCTTACCGGCGCTAGCCGCCGGCGGATGGTACTCGATGCGGAAGTAGCGGTAGCGCTCGATGATCTGCTGCTCTTCGGCCATACGCTGCTTGCGCTTCCACTCGGCGATCTTGGCCGCAATCTCTTCCAGCACCTCTGGATTGCGCAAGGTGGTCGTGTCACCCAGCGGCTCATCGAGCATCATATTGCGCAGGAAGCGGCGCATGTACTTGCCACTGCGCGTTTCGGGGAAGGCGCTGACCTCGATGTAATCTTCAGGCACGCTCACCGCACCCTTCTCGGTGCGCACAATCTCATCGAGCCGCCGGCGATCGGCAGCCGTCAGCCGCCGACCCGGCGCCGGCTGGATGAAGGCGACCGGCGTCAGACCCTTCTCGCGGTGCGGCGCGCCGACCACGATACAGTTGCCAACCGGCGAGTCGGGCGTAATCTGGCGATCGCGCAGGATCGCGCCCTCGATCTCCTCGGTGCCCATGCGGTGGCCCGACACGTTGATCACGTCGTCCGAGCGGCCATGGAGAGTAAAGCTGCCATCGGGGTACTTCATAGCAAAGTCGCCCTGAATGTAGCCCCACTCGCCGTTCGGCCCGCGCCGCCAGTAGGTCTTCACAAACCGCTCGGCATCGCCCTTCCACGCTCGCAGCGGGATCTCGCCGCGCAGATAGGCCTCAAAACCGGGCACATCACCCCAGATTGTGCGCGTCAGGTACGGATAGGGCGCCGTAATCACGATCTCGCCCTTCTCTTCATAATCGGCCACCCGATAGCGCACATTGCCGCTCTCATCCGTTTCAGCCACCCACACCTCGCCGGCAACCCACGGCAACGGATAGGTATGCGCGTCGGGGCGGAGCGGGAAGTCGTTATTGCCGTAGAAATGCGTCCAAACAATGCCGCCGTGCTCGGTCGCCCAGTACGAATTGATGTACTGCGGCGTCATGATCTGCATACCGAACTGCTGCACGGCCGGGCTCACCGGCTCGGCGCAGAAGGTCGCCACCCGCAGCGTTGACATATCGTAGAGCCGCACGTCTTCCACGTTCTGCGGGTTCGACATAACCGTCTTGAGGAAGGTAACGCCGGCCTTGAAGATCTGCACATCGTATCGCTCGATGATGCTGGCATAGCGGCCCGCCGAGGGGAAGAGCGGCGAGCCCTCGGCGATCACGCCGGTCAGGCGACCAGCCATCGTCGCGGTGAGCATGTAGCTCTGGCCGGTAATCCAACCCGGATCGGCAATGACGTAGATCGTGTCACCCGGCTCGGCATCAAAGCTCACCGGCAACGTATGCAGAATACCGGCGACATATCCGCCGTGGACGTGGATCACGCCCTTGGGCTTGCCGGTGCTGCCCGAGGTGTAGATGATAAACATCGGGTACTCGGCATCGACCGGCTCGCACGGAACGCTGGCATACAGCGCACGAATGAGTTGATCGTCGGGCAGGCTGAGCAGCTCAGATTCGCTATGGACATCAATGCCGGCAGCGCGCGCGTTGGCCAAAATCTTCTCAAGGGCCGCATCGAGCAGCTCGTGGCTCCAGTGATCGCGCCCCTCATTCCACAGAATCTCTTGGCCGGTGTGGCGCACCACAATCACCGCCTCAACCCGCGGCGGCGTCGCCACCAGCGCCTGCGCCAGCACGGTGCGCACCTTGGATTGGATACCAGCATCAAGATCGCGCATCTGAGCCAGCGCTGCCCCGACCCCGCGCATCACGTCCGATCGCTCGATAGTGATCTCACCCTCCAACGCCGCACCAACTTCGGCAAGGATCTTCTGGCGCTGATCATCGGTCAACGGCAGCATCGCCAGCGTATCGGTCACAATCTGGCGCACGGTTTCCACCGGCACATACTTATCGAGCGCCTGATCGGTATAAGCCTCTTTGTAAGGCACCACTTGCGCATTGCGGTAGGCGCCGTCTGAGGTAATCACCACCCGCGCGCCGGCATTGTGGATGCGATCCGACAGCGTCTTGTCAGAAAAGCCGCCGAACACCGGGGTGTAGATGATTCCCAGCCGCTTGGCCGCCTCGGTGTAATAGATTTGCGGCATGATATTCGGCATATTGAGCGCAATCCGGTCACCTTTCTTCAGACCAAGATCGCGCAACACTTGCGCCGCCTTCACCACCTCGACCAGCAACCGCCGCCGGGTGATCGTCTCTTGCACCACCGGCCCGCCGCGACCGTTATTGAGCGAGCTGTCCCAGCGATCGCCCTCAAAGTAGAACGCCACCTCGTCGCCGTAGCCCGTCATGACATGGCGGTCAACCTCGTTGAAACAGGCATTGGTCAAACCACCAAGGAACCAGCGGTAGAAGGGCGCTTCGCTATCATCAAACGCTTTTTCCCACGGCTGATAGCCGGCTGGATAATCCACCTCGACCGGCGCGCCAGTGGCCGCATCAAGCCCTTCCCAGCGCTGGCTGGTCTCGTTGAAGCGGATCCAGCAGCGATGGGCCGGATCGTACCAGTGGATCAACGTCCGGGCATTTGCGCCATGGAAAGCGCCAAGATCGGCCAGCGCAGCAGCGCGCTGTTTTTCCCAAGCAACGCGATCCCGAATTGGATTGGAACGGGGCGCCCGTGGTGGGGCGGGGGGCGCAGTGTCGATCATCGACAGTCCTCCTCGACGCATGTCAAAACCTAATCTACCGGTTGTGATATAGATAACAAGGGGTGCATATTATAGACTACCCCTCGTGACGCAATTCGTCAAGACTTCAATAATTGAGAATTGTTCACCGTTTACTTAACAGACGCAGATGCAGCTCAGGTCGCCCGATCAAATCTGGATTACCGATATGCGTTCTGTGCATAGCTGTCATCAACCGCTGCCAAGCGGCAGCTTGCGCTAGCGTCTAGACAAAACAGTCATTGAATTGGCCGGTGAGCACGGCAGCCGGGTCATCGGCATAGCGACAGCGTACCTCCCTACCGGCAATCGTCGCATCAGCTTACGCAGCGAGGTGGTATACTAATTGTATCATCCATGGCGCAGTTACGAACAACCCAGCCGCCGCGCCAACCACTTGCCGCTGCTCAGAGTGTGGTTACATCCATGCCCTTCCAACCCGCGATTGACGAGCAATTAGTGATCGACGGGATCAGTTATCAGGTATGCGCCCATCCAGCCATACCCGGACGCCCGTTTGTGCAAGAGGGTCAAAGCAGTCGGGTGGTTCAATTGCGCACTGCTGGCGGGTTTGTTGCGCTCAAAGCGCAAACCCAGCTTTGCGAGCCGTTGTTGATCCAGCACGCACAGCAATTGCAGAACGTGAGCAGTATTCCCGGCCTGCAAGCGGCGCGCCGTATGATTATCACCGCCGCCACCCAACCAGCGTTGGTGACAACGCGGCCCGAACTCGACTATGCCATCTTGATGCCATGGGTATATGGCCCGCCGTGGCAAGAATTGATCCATCACCGTCGCTCGCTCAGCCCCAGCCAAAGTCTGGCGCTGGCGCGAGCGCTAACTCATCTGCTCGTCGAGATCGAGCAACGCGGCCTTGTGCATGGTGATCTGCAATCAGCCCATGTGATGCTCCCCGGATTGATCGATCCCGGCGCCGCCGCACCGGTTGCGCTCGTTGATCTCGAAACAGTGCATGGCGCCGGCGTGCTCCGCCTCCCGATGCCATCGCCCACCAGCCCGTACCAGCACCCGGTGCCGGCGCAAGGATTGTCAGCCGATCGCTTCGGCGGCGCGTTGCTGATCCTTGAATTGCTTGGCTGGTGTGACGATGCCGTGCGCGCCGCCGCCGCAACCGATAGCTTCTTCACGCCCGCTGATCTGTTGCAACCAACCGAACGCTACCATATCCTCCGCGACGCGCTTGCCCGCCGTTGGGGACTAGGCCCAGCCCAAATGCTCGATCGGCTTTGGCAGAGCGCGACCCCGCTGAATTGCCCGCTCCTCAAAGAGTGGCAAGCGGTGTTGCCTTCACCGAGCATAGTTGCCGCCGAACCGCAAGCGCCGGCTATGATTGCCCCATCCCTAGCCGATCCGGTCGCCCCCCTGATGAATGATGCCGCTGCGCTGCGCATCCACGGCCAACTGGCGCAGGCGCTGACCGTCTACCGTTCGGCGCTCGACCGGCTGCCCGCAGACGATCCGCGGTCCAGCGAGGTGATGCAAACCATCGACACGATCGAACGTGAGTTGGCCCAAACTAGCGCCACGCCAGCCTCTCAGCGCAATCTGAATTGGTCGGCGCCGGTAGCTCTTGGCGTCATTATCATTATCTTACTCGTTTTGCTCGCAACAATTGGCCTTAACCGCGTGGCAACCTCCACACCAACGCCTGTGACTACCAACCCGGCCACCATGACGGCTAGCCCTCCCCCTCCTCCATCGCCTTCACCTACGTCGGCGCCAACCAGATCCCCAGTCCTGATCCAGTCATTCCGCGTCGATCGCCTTTTTCCCATCGAACTCTTCACCGGCGCGACTCCGCTTGAATTTACCGTCCAAGGTTCAGGCCTGTCCGCCGTCCGCACAGCAACCTTGCGCGCCGCCGGCTATGATCCGGTCGCCCTCGATATCATGGCCGGCAGCAGTGACAACGAATTGCGCTTGCGCATTAGCACCCTGAGAATCCCGCTCACTGGTTCGGCGCCCTTTACCCTTGAACTCAATGGCACACCCATTCCCGGCGCTGCTGTCACCCTGCGCGACTACAGTAGTGTGCGTGTGGTATCGGGCGCGCGTCCTGATTATCGCTATACCGGACGGATTGAAGAAGATGCGCAAGGGGCGTTTACCCGGATCCGGGTTGAACCGTCGCCTGCGAGCGCCGTGACCGAGCCTATTCGCAACGGTGATGAAGTAGAGATTTTGAGCGAACAACCGGCTGGTTGGTACCGGGTGCGCATTCGCGCCAGCACCGACTCGCGGCTGATCGGTTCGATCGGTTATGTCGAGCGCTGGTTGATCGACAATACCGGTGTGCCACCGCCGCCTACCCCAACCGTGCCGCCGGAACCGCCGCGGCTCCGGTTCGTCAGACTCAATGGCAACGAAGATACGCGCTGCGTCTTGATCCAGATTCGCGGGATTAATACAGCCGGCTGGATCGTTTCGATTGACGGCCTACGTCTCAACGGCGCGTTCGACGCCGGAGGCAATGCGCGCGTCTGCGGTTTGCGCCCGCGCCAAGAAGTGACGTTCACCGTGCGCGATGAGCAGGGTGCGCCGGTGCGCGGCGGCGTCGGCGTGCCTACCCGCGGCAGCGATGTGATGTTTGCCGAGTGGCGGTAGGCTATGGAGACGGATCCGTAAGGGCGGGTTTGAAACCCGCCCTTACACTCCAGTGTCTTGGCAACTGCGCTCAGCCACTCACACCAGATGGCTATAATCCGCATGCGGCTCCGCAGTGGACGGATTGAGCTTATCGACCAGCACCTCTTCCAGTACCGTGGCGGCAATCGGCAGCAGCGGCACTAAGCTGAGATTGTACCGCTCGCTTGCCTCACCCTCTAACCGCAACACCTGCTGCCCAAAGAAGATCAGCGCCGGTAACGAGGCGGGTAGCGCCGCTAAGACAATCCCGCGCGGCACCCACCGCTCACGAGGTAATTTGCCAATCAACGCCTGCCCAATGGTGACGACCAAGAGCGTATTGAAGAGTAACCGAGTGTGCTCGAACGTGCTTTCGTTGCGCAAGCTCAAGTAGGGAATCTTCGGCCAAAACTGGCGTGAGTTGCCGTGGAGAATAATCATCACGATCACATTAGCAACGATGAAGCCGAGAGCATGCAAAATTCGTTTGAGCATACATTACACTCCTTCACAATGCCGCACTGTGTTATCCTCATCATAGCATCTCGATGCGCCGGAAGAAAGACGTTTTGCTTCACCGCAACCATAGTTATGAGATTTATACTCAGCAAAGAAGGCTCATATGGCATCACTGATCTTGATTAGCAGCGGCATCCTCGCCATCCTTGGCGCAGCGACGTTGGCCGCCGTTGCCTATTGGCTTGACCGCCGGCTCGCCGCTATCCAGCAGACCCCAACATGGCCGGCCGGCGATCTGCTCGATCGGGTACGTGCCGGGTTACTGCCCATCGGTACTGCTGTCAAAGTAACAGGGATCGCAGACACGCAGACGTTGCTCCGCGCACCCTATAGCGATACGCCGTGCGTCGCCTTTCGTTACATCGTGCATGAGGAGCGCGAACAAGCTACAGGCCGCGCTTGGGACGGCAAGCAAAGAAAGACCGAAACCGCCTTCGGCGACGACTATACCCAGTCCGTGCCTGAGTTTCAGGTGCGCGATTCCAGCGGCGCTATCACGATTGTGACTGCCGGCGCCAGTTTTGATCTGCGGGAAACCGTCGCTCGCTACGAAGAGATGACCGGCCTCGGCGGCAGCGAACGCGAAATTTGGCGCCAAGAATGGGCGTTGCCGGTCGGCAGTCCGGTCTTCGTCCACGGCTATCTGCGCCAACTCGGCGCCAATCCGCAGATTGGCGCCGATCCCCGTCAACGCGGGCCGTTTCTGATCTCGTTTCAGCCAGAACGCTTATTGCACCGGAGTCTTGGCCGCCGTAGCTTGTTGTTCTATGGGTTGGGCGGAATCGCCGCCGGCGCCGGCGTGGTCGCCATCGTGATCGGCCTGCTCGTTTGACGGCACGGGCCGTTCAGAGTATAGTACAGGCGAAATGATATGGGTGCGCTCACCGTCACCTATGGTTTGGAGTCAGCAGTCGTTGCTATCCCCCTGCGCTGGCCGCGGGGGTTTTTTGTACATCACCACTTGCACGGAGGAATGTATGGGCATCGCTTGGGAAGAAAAATTTGCGCGCGAAGGGCTTACCTTCGATGATGTCCTGCTGATACCGGCTGAGTCGAATGTCTTGCCCGCGACGGTCGATGTGAGCACGTGGCTCACACGCAACATTCGCCTCAATATTCCGATCGTCAGCGCCGCCATGGATACCGTCACCGAGCACCGGCTGGCCATCGCGCTGGCCCGCGAGGGCGGCATCGGCATTATTCACAAGAATATGCCAATCGCCCAACAGGCCGAGATGGTGCGTAAGGTGAAACGGTCTGAGAGCGGGATGATTACCGACCCCATCACCTTGCCGCCCGACCGCACCGTCGGCGATGCGCTCGATTTGATGGCCGAATATAAGATCTCCGGCGTGCCCGTCACCACCGCCGATGGCGATCTGGTCGGCATTATTACCAACCGCGACCTGCGCTTCGAGACCGACCGTAATCGTCCCATCCGCGAGCTGATGACCTCGCGCAATCTCGTGACCGTGCCCGAAGGCACCACCCTCGAAGAGGCCAAAGAAGTCCTCCATCGCCACCGGATCGAGAAGGTGCTGGTTGTCGATGAACGCGGCAAGCTGAGCGGGATGATCACCGTCAAAGATATTATGAAGCGGATCGAGTACCCCAACGCTTGCAAAGATGATATGGGACGGCTGCGCGTCGGCGCAGCCGTTGGCGTCAGCGGCGACTATATTGAACGGGCTACCGAACTGGTGCGGGCAGGGGTTGATGTGTTGGTCATCGATACTGCTCACGGCCATTCGCGCGGCGTGCTCGATGCGGTCGTCAAGCTGCGCGAGCTGTTCCCCCGCGTCCAAATCATCGGCGGCAACGTCTCGACCGCTGCCGCTACCATCGCTCTGATCGAGCGCGGCGTTGATGGCGTGAAAGTTGGGCAAGGCCCCGGCTCGATCTGCACCACCCGCGTCGTGACCGGCGCCGGCATGCCGCAGATTACCGCCATTTATGATTGCGCCCGCGCCGCCGAACCCTACGGGATTCCGATCATCGCCGATGGCGGGATCAAGTATTCGGGTGATATTCCCAAGGCGATTGCCGCCGGCGCTCATAGTGTCATGATCGGTTCAATCTTCGCCGGCACCGAAGAAAGCCCCGGCGAGCTGATCCTCTACGAAGGCCGCAGCTACAAGAGCTATCGCGGCATGGGCAGCATTGGCGCGATGCAGCGTGGCGGCGGCGACCGCTACTTCCAGACTAACGTTACCGAAGCGCGTAAACTAGTAGCCGAAGGCATCGAGGGAATGGTTCCGTTCAAAGGCCCGCTCAGCGACACCGTCTACCAACTGGTCGGCGGCTTGCGCGCTGGGATGGGGTACGCAGGCGCACCGAATATCGAAGCCCTCCGTCACGACGCCCGTTTCATCCGCATCACTACTGCCGGCCAAATCGAGAGCCATCCGCACGATGTCGTGATTACCAAGCAGGCGCCGAATTACAGCGGTCGCCAGTAAGTAATGAGGAATGCACCGTGAATAAGTCGTTGATCCCAAAAGGTTTCGCCGATCTGGTCGGGCCGATGCGCGCGGCCCACGAACGCATCTTGGCCGATCTGCGCCACCACCGGATCGAACTGCCGCCGCCGCCGCATCTGCCGCCGGCCCGCGTGCAAGGCATTGCCGCCGCCCGCGCTTACCCAATGCAGGGGGTGCTGAAATACCATGGCCTCAGCGACTGGACGCAACGCATCGCCTTTTTGCCTTCAATTTCGCTCAATAACGCCGCGGCTCACACAACAACGCTGGTTGAGTTCGATCCGGCCCTATCCGCCGATAGCGCCATCATCGGCGGTAAACCGGTCCAAGGCCGCGAGCTCGAACGGGTCGTCACGGTGCTTGATGCCGTGCGTGAGTTAGCCGGCGTTACCAGCTATGCCCGCGTCGTTTCGCGCAATGTGTTGCGTACCCGCGTCGCCGGTAAAGGCTTGGGCACCAGCGCCTCGGCGGCTGCCGCGTTGGCATGCGCGGCGGTCGGGGCCCTCTTTGGCCCTGAATTGGCCGGCCACCCCCGCTTTATCTCCACCCTCGCCCGCCGGCTGGCCGGCTCTGGCTGCC
>NZ_DAOTWH010000285.1:0-13487 GCF_034435895.1 Chloroflexus sp. | reverse complement strand
GCGATCGTCACCACCCCGCCCGCCTCGCCGGCCACCGCTGCCGCCCTCACCGGCGCCGTGCAGTTCGCTTCGGCCCAACCCGACGCCTTTGCAACCGCGATCAGCGCCTTGCTAGAAAACCCCACCACCCGTATGCGCCTCAGCAAGGCCGCCCGTACCGTGGCCCGCCGGTTTGACTGGCAGGCCATCGCCGCCGCCCATCACGAGATGTATCAAACGGTGGTACGGCGATAACCTGAGCAGGACGTTTTTGCTTTGGCCTTGGGAGCGCGGGCCGCTGGCCCGCGGATGACAATCATGGCGCGCCGCGCGCGAGAGCCATGCGCTCAGCTATGTATTTCGCTACAGCGGGAGATTGCTTCGGGCGCGGTCGCCCCCTCGCAATGACAACCGGGCCGGGCGCCGCCGCCCCCTCGCAACGTGACCTGTTGTCATTGCGAGCCGCCGCAGGCGGCGAAGCAATCCCCCGCGAGTACGGGAATGATGCCTGCACGCACTCCCTTCGCTAGAGGAGGAGATTGCTTCGGGCGCTGCCGCCCCCTCGCAATGACAACCGGGCCGGGCGCCGCCGCACCTCTCGCAATGACAGACTGGTGATCGTTCAACCACTAGCACCACGCCGCACCGCGTCGCGCAGGTCACGCGCAACTCGAATGTCGCCCAAAGCAATGCCTAATCCCACAATCGTCTGCGCTACTTCAGGGCTAACCCCGATCAACGTAAGCCGCGCTCCAAGCAAACGAACGCTCCGCGCCAGTGCGATCAATCCATCAGCCGCTGCCTGATCAAGAAAGGGCACCCCAGTCACATCAACCAACAGCGATTGCGCCCGGCTCTGCTCGATCGCCTGCAACGCTCGCTGCTGAGCCAGCGCCAAGCGTTCACCATCGAGCGCACCGATCAACAGCATTACCAGCATATCATCCCGCACCGCTAAAATCGGCACGCTCAAGGCGCGAATCTCGCGCCGTTGCCGCTCATTTTCGGCCAACGCCGCAGCCAGCGCCGCCTGCCGTTGCTCGCTTTCCGCTAACGCTGCTTGCAAGGCGGCGGTGCGCTCGGCCACCCGATCCTCCAGCGCCTGATTGACTGGGGCCAACTGTTGCGCCAACTGCTCAGCCCTATTCTGCGCTGCGGTGGCCAGATCAATCGCCCGCTGCACGCTGCGGGTGCCAATGCTGGCAATGAAGCCACAGATCACCGTCAACAATACCCCGACCGCAACCACCTCAGCGGGTGAAGGCGAGAACTGGCGCTGGCCGGCCAGCACCCACCATTGCCCGATCATACCGGCCACGCTGACCGCGATGGCAAAGACAATGTGGCGCTCTTGTCCGATCACCGCCGCCACCACAACCGCCACGACTGCATACACCGGCATCAAGCCAATCTGGCCGGTGGTGAACGGAATGACCGCAAAACTCGTCGCCAGCAACGCGACCATCCCAATGGTCGCCCCATTGACCGAGCCCCGCCGGGCAAGGATCAACATGCCGATGACGAGGCATAAACCGATCACGCTCGTCAGCAACAGCGGCAATGGCTCTGGCTGGATGGCTGCCAAGGGCAGCGAACAGAGCACGAGGGCAATGATACTGAACCCAATAATGAGAATATTTTGGCCCCGGCGCTGTAACTCTGGATCAGGGTGCGGTACGGTCAGCCACCGATCGCGCAGAGATCGTTTCATACGAAACCTCACCGGTTGGAAGCGAATAATGGCCGCGTACTGGCATTGTAGCACGGCGACGAGGTCTCAAGAAGGCGCCAACGACCGGAATCTTCACACACAAAACCCCTTCTCCACGCTTCGAGAAGAGGTTTTGCCTAGCCGAGTTCAGCCGAGTTAATCAGCCGCAGCCGCCGTCTGGCGCGCCGGCTGTCCCCACCACATAGCCGCGCTCAGCGGCGCTAAACTGAGCGTCGCGCCAATCAGACAGAGGATCAGATAACCGAATCCGGCCAAAATAAACCCGCTGCTCAGGCTGCCAAACGCCGAACCCAAATTGACGAGCAGATCGCTCGCGCCCTGTACTGATCCGCGTTCGGCAGGGGTAATGGCGTCGGCTAACAATGACGACCCGGCAATATAGCAGAAATTCCACCCCAACCCGACCAAAAACAACCCCAAGGCCAGCCACGGCGTGAGCAGCGAAGCCGGTGAAATCAACGCCCCCGCAATCAACAGCAGCGCGCCGAGGATGATGGTAAGCGGACGGCCCAGCCGGTCGGCGATCCGTCCGGTGAACATCGATAACCCAAACATGCCGAAGGTGTGCGCGCCAATCACGAGCGAAATGCTGTCAAGGCCATGGGCATGGTGGCTCATGTGCAGCGAGGTGACGCTCATCACCAACACCATCACAACTTGCCCCAACACCATGCTTACCAAACCCGCCCGCACCAGCGGCAAGCGCACGATGGCGCGCAGCGAGCGCGCTGGTGCGGCTGGCGTCTGCGCGGATGTGGCCGCATGCGCTGTCACCCGCAACGCCAACACGCGCGGATCGGGGCGCAAAAAGAGCAATAACATCAACGCCGCCAATGCAAACAGGACTGCGCCGCCAAACATCGGCCCGGTGAGTTCGGGCAAGCCACTCGCCGCCGCGAATTGGCCCAATGGCCCGACCAGCAACGGCCCACCCACCGCGCCAATCGTGCTGGCAAAAACGATCGTACTGATCGCACCCGCTCGCCGGTCGGGCAATACCGCATCAGCCGCCGCGTAACGGCTCTGATCAATAATCCCGCGCGCCATGCCAACCAGAAACAGCCCGCCTAAGAACAGCCAAAACGAGTGGCTCAGCACGGCGATCCCATCGACCACCATCCCTGCCAAACCCAACAGCATCCCGGCGATGAGGCCGGGCCGGCGACCAAACCGCTGCATCGCCCTGCCGGCAGGATAGGCCGACAGCGCCGCGCCAGCCAGCATCAGCGTCGCCGGCAAGCCGGCTAGCGCGTCATTGCCGCTCAGTTGCGCGCCGGCAATCGCATTAACCGCGATGTTGGCAATCACCGCGGCAGATGCTAAACTCTGCGTAACAAATAAAGCGCCGATTATCCGACGCGTGGCGGCGGCGTGGTCGAAAGCGATCGCAGACATGAACAGTGCTCCGTGCGAGCGTTGCAGCGAGAATCAATGCTGCTTTGTATCATAACAGATTTTTGTCTTGTCAAGCAATTACGGCGCCAGATCGATCTGAGAACGACAGGCGCAAAACAGTATGCTCGTGTAGCGATTGTTGTATTAGTGAATCATAGTTGTCATAAGCCACAACAAGCTCTAACTAATGGCATCATGGTGTAGCGTGTTCAACTGTCAATTCTTGGCCCATCCCAGAGACGGTTCGCACGAACCGCCGGCCTAACATCCACCATCTCTGTTTTCCCAGCGGGTCACTATGCGCCTCTTTCGCCGTTTCCAACTGATCATCGCTCGCCTGTCCGCCACTCGCCCCGGCGCATGGTTCGTGCGCACCTGCGTGCAACCGCTTGACCAGCTCGTTCTACGGGTTACTGGCGGGCGGATGGGGGTCGTGTCGCTTGTGTATCCTACGCTAGTGCTAATCACCACCGGCGCGCGCAGCGGCGTGCAACGGCGCACCCCGCTACTGTTCTTGCCCGACGGCAACCGGGTCGTGCTGGTGGCCTCGAACTTTGGCCGCGATCGCCATCCCGGCTGGTACTACAACCTGCGCGCCAATCCGCAGGCGCAGGTCAACATCTACGGCCATACCTTCACCTGTTGGGCGCGCGAAGCCACCGGTATTGAATATCTCGAACTGTGGGAACGGGCCGTGCGCTACTATCCCGGCTTTGCCGCCTATGCCCGCCGGGCCAGGCGGACGGTGCCGATCGTGGTGCTTGATATCAGTATGCCCACCTAATAACTAAGGGCGTCACCAGCCCCTCAACCAGCGCCGCCACCAACACCAATGGCGCAATGACCAACAGCCACGCCTTCGCCGCCTGCGCCGCCGCCCAGAGCAGGTTCTCGCCCACTGTAAACTCTCCCGGCGCGGTGAGCAATGCCGCGCCCATGCGCAAGCCTAACGCGGCGCTGAACAAAAACGTGGGTAGCTCGATGATGCCATGCGGTAACAGATACGCCATCAGAAAAGTCAATGGGCTATCAAGCCCAACCCCACCGCGTTCGAGCAGCCGCCCGCAAACATAGCCGATCTGGGCAAAGACCGTCGCCGGCACGAGGAAGGGAAACACACCAAGGCTAAAAGGTGCGAATAGATTTGACAGGATCGATACCCGCAGATTATTGAGAAAAATGAGCAGCGCCAACCACAACGACGGCGCTACGCTGACGGCGATCTGATCCAGCATCTGTTCAACCGGCGGAAACACGAGTGTGCGCGCCTGTGCAAAGCCAAACACGCTACCGGCCACCACCGCCAGCAGGCTTACCGCCAGCGGCAAGCGCAGCTCGTGCAACAACGCCGGCAACTCAGTGCGGTAAAAGCGCCGTGGCGAGAAAGGCAAGCCGGCATAAGCGTAGAGCGGCGTCCCCGCCGGATGGTACTCATTGAAAAAGCGGCGAAACACTGCCCAAACCCGGCGCAAACTCATCTCTTCACGGCTGCGCGAGAAGATCGCCGCCCGCCGGAAGGTTTGCAACCCGCTGCGCAGAAACGCCATCGCTACCACGAGGATGGCCAGCATCGCCAACCAAATCACATCAAAGCGTTGGGCAATAAAGTAAGGCGCCTGTACCTGCAAGATGGCGGTCGTTGGCAGCAAAATCCCCGATGCCAGCAGCGACGCTTCCCGCACACTCCCCGCGTGAATCGAAAGGCTGACCGCGCCAGACACTAACGCTACCGCCACCGTGATGGTGAGCAACCCCATCTGGCCCAACAAGGCCGACGACATTCCCGCTGCGTACAACGCGGGAAAGCTGATCGCCACGAGACTGTAGAAGAGATATTGCGTCACCAGCGCAGTCACGAGCGGGATCAGCAGCGCACCGACCAGCTTCCCCCAAAAGAGCTGGTGATCGGTGGCCGGCAACGCACAGAGTGACTCGAAAGTATTCCGTTCGCGCTCACCCACAAACGACTCAAGAGCCGCCACCAGCGCAAAGCTAATCGGCACAAAGCCGGCCAACACGCCGCCAAACGGCACCAATGGCGCTAACGCCAGCGGATCGTCGATCTGAGGATAGATAGCATAGATCGCTGCGGTCAGGCCGGTAGGCATCAGGATGGTCAGAAAACTCAGCAATCCCACCGAGCGCCAATCGCGGGTGATCTCGATCAACTCGCGCCGGGCGATGATCCAGATCGGGCCGCCGCTAAACCACGCGATTTGCCGGCGCGGGCGCGCGCGTTGGCCAAACCACGGACGCCGGATCTGTTCGCGGGCCAGCAGTTCTTCCCGGCTAAACGAGCGCATCCCGATTTGCACCAGCAACACCACTAACGCGCTCAACCCCACCCATATAGCAACAACCAGATCCCACCGATCGTTCACGATCAGAAATGCAATCAATTGCACGACCAAAGCCAGCGGCACCAAAATCAGGCTCGAGAGCAAACTCGCCGCGCGCACCGTAGTAACATGCGACGAGATAATCACTGCGCCGCTCACCATCACCAACGCCATCGTAACGACCAACGCCAGCAACAACAACAGCCGCAGCGGTTGAAACGCGATCGACGCCACATCAGGCGCAAAGATGTGCAAGATCGCGCCAAACACCAATTGGCTGAGCAATGCGCCAATCAGCGGCAGCGACAACGCCGCCGCCAATTTCGCGAGGTACAATTCGCGGTCGCTGAGCGGCAGCGCGAGCAGCGTTTCCAGCGTATTGCGTTCGCGTTCGCCGGCAAACGACTCAAGCGCGAGAACGAGCGAAAAGCCAGCCGGCAAAAAGCCCACCAACAGAATGGCAAACGGGATGATCTGAATTGCCAGATCAACTTGTTCGGTAAAGCGAATGAGCGTCAATGCTGCCGCTGCCACCAGTGCTGGCAGCGCCATTGAGAGTAGCGCGAGCGGGATGATCTGGCGCCAATCGGTCAAGTTATCGCGCAACTCGCGGCGGGTAATGACCCACCACGCTGGCGACACGTGCGCGCGAGCATCGAAGGTAGCAGTCTGTGAACGAGAAAAGCGCTTCATCACCATCACCGGGTGCGTAGGGCCGGCGCCGCCTCATCCTCAGCCACAATCCGCAGATAGAGGTCTTCGAGCCGGCGCGGTTGTTCGGAAAGGCTATACACCCCAATCCCAGCCTCAATCAGCCGGTTCAGAATCGCTGGATTTAGCAAATGCGGCTCAGCCGTCTGCCAAACGAGCCGGTCATTGCCAACCACTTCTGCTGCCACTAGATTGCGCACAATCGCCAATGCTCGGTCTTGATCGGCTGGCCGGGCCAAGGTCAGTTCAAAAGCCGGATCGCCGAGCAACTGGCGGCTGAGTTCGGCGAAAGGGCCGGCGGCAATTATCTGGCCGCCACGGATGATGGCGATCCGGTCGGCTAACTCCTCCGCTTCACTGAGATTGTGCGTTGTCAGCAAGATACTGCGTTTGGCGCTGCGCAGCTCGCCGATCGCATCGCGCACGGTGCGCGCGCTCTGCGGATCCATCGCCGTCGTCGGCTCATCGAGAAACAGCACTGGCGGATCGTGGATCATCGCACGAATGAGCGCCATCTTTTGCCGCATGCCCTTAGAAAAACTCTCTAAGTTGCGGTCGCGCACCTCCCAGAGGCCAAATTGGCGCAAGAGCATTTCGCTGCGCTGGCGACACTGGGTTGCGTCAAGACCAAGCAGCGCACCAAAGAAAGCCAAATACTCTAGCGCTGCCATGCGTCCGTACAGACCGGGGTATTCGGTCAACAACCCAACCATCCCGCGCACCCGTTGCGCATCGCGCACCACATCATAGCCGCAGATACGCGCTTGCCCGCTGCTCGGCGGCAAAATCGCTGCCAACATGCGCACGGTGGTCGTTTTACCGGCGCCGTTTGGCCCCAACAGCGCGACTAACTCACCCGGCTCAACCACCAGATTGAGATCGCGCACAGCGACAAAATCACCAAATTGCTTGTTCAGATGGATGGCTTCAATCATGCGATGCCTGTTTGGTACTGTGGGTAGATCTCCGGCGCGGGTTACGCTCGTGGGTATTATATACAGGGTTCATTACCAACCGGCAGGCATATTCGGCTAGCCATCCCTACCGTAGATGGCGTAACTTAGGTATACTGCATACAAATCCCACTATCAACCAACTTGGAGCATCGCATGGACGAACCACAGCGCAGTAATGGCCCAGATATGGGCAACCAGCTCACGTATTGGAGCATTGTCGGCATCACGGCGCTCCTCTGTTTTGCATGGCTGCTGACCGGCAGTCTCGTGTTAACACTGATCATCATCGTGCTTGGTTTGCTCCATTTAGCGCAATTCTTCCCCGATGCCGAAGACTTCATCCGCTCCGATCCAATTCTGTTCGCGTTGCGCCGGTTCTCGCTGCCGCTCGTGCTGGTCATTACCGTGATTGCGCTCGCCATGCGTTACGTTCGGTTGTGAAATTTAGACGATTTGCACAAATCATGCAGCGTTTCAGTTGTTGAAATCATCCAATTCCTCTGCTATGATGCGAACAGGAAGCCATCGCACGTGATGGCTGCCGCCAGTCTCAGCGGAGAGCTGGCCGGTGGTTGCAATGCAGCAGCGCGGAGGAAGCGATGGAAGTGCAAGGTATCTTGATTGGCTTAATCGGGTGGGCGGCAACGGCAGTGCTGGCGCTGGGAACGCCGCGGCTGTCAGCGATTGAACAGCGGGCCGTTATCGTCTGTAGCTGGCTGGTGTGGATGATCCCCGGTTTTGGGGCATTTGTGCGCAGCGGCGCCATCACGATCGATGCTGCCGCACTCTATATTGGGGTCTCGACGGTGCTGTTGGCCGCGCTGCTGCTGATCGGCGCGCGCGGACGCAAGCGGGCACGGTAAAGGCAGAGCGCTGCTCTGCCCCCTAGGGGGCAGAGCGCTGCTCTGCCCCTACATCACGCATCGTAATACATCATGAACTCATACGGGTGCGGGCGCAACGCCAACCCGACCGCCTCTTTGCGCTTGGTGTCGATGTAGGCTTCGAGCAGGTCGGTGGTAAACACACCGCCCTTCAACAAGAATTCGTGATCCTGCTCGAGCGCATCGAGCGCCTCATTGAGCGAGCCGGGGGTGCCGCGAATGCCGGCCTTCTCTTCCGGCGACAGCTCGTAGATGTCCACATCCAGCGGCGGCGGCGGTTCGATCTTGTTCTGGATGCCGTCGAGGCCGGCCATCATCATGGCCGCAAAGGCCAGATAGGGGTTGCACATCGCATCTGGCGCGCGGAATTCGATCCGGCGGGCCTTCGGCGATGAGCTGTAGGTCGGGATGCGGATGGCCGCCGAGCGGTTGCGCATCGAGTAGACGAGGTTGATCGGGGCCTCGAAGCCGGGCACCAGTCGCCGGTAGCTGTTGGTGGTCGGCGCGCAGATCGCCAGCAAGGCTGGCGCGTGCTTCAGAATGCCGCCAATGTAGTATTGCGCCGTCTTTGACAGCAGCGCGTACTGCGTCTCGTCAAAGAAGAGCGGTTCGCCATCCTTCCACAAGCTCTGGTGGGTGTGCATGCCCGAACCGTTGTCGCCAAAGATCGGCTTGGGCATAAACGTCGCGCTGTAGCCGTGGGCGCGAGCGACGTTGCGCACAATGTACTTGTACTTCTGCACCTTGTCGGCCATGTTGACCAGCGAGTCAAAGCGCATATCGATCTCGCACTGGCCGGCGGTCGCCACCTCGTGGTGGTGCAGCTCGATTTCGATCCCGATCTCCATCATCTTCAGGATCATCTCCGAGCGGATGTCCTGCAAGGTATCGGTCGGCGGCACCGGGAAGTAGCCCTCTTTGTGGCGGATGCGGTAGCCCTTGTTGCCCCCCGGCACTTCCGCCCCTGTATTCCACACCGCTTCGGGGCTGTCAATGTAATAGAAACCCTGATTGGCGCTCTGACCGAAACGCACGTCGCTGAAGAGGAAGAATTCCGCTTCCGGCCCAAAGTAGGCGGTGTCGGCAATGCCGGTTGACTTCAAATACGCCTCGGCCTTCTTCGCCACTGTGCGTGGGTCACGACTGTAGGACTGGCGCGTGATCGGGTCGATAATGTCACAGATCAGCACCAGCGTCGGCACGCTTAGGGTCGGATCAATGAAAGCGGTTGAGGGATCCGGCACCATCAACATATCGCTTTCGTTGATCGCCTGAAAGCCCTTGATCGACGAGCCATCGAAGCCTAACCCTTCCCGGATCATATCTTCGGTCAACCGCGAGGCCGGCAACGAGTAGTGCTGCCACCCGCCGAAGAGGTCGGTAAAGCGCGTGTCAACAATTTGAATTCCTTTGGTTTTGATCAGCTCGATAACGCCCTTCGCATCCATTGCCATGAGAACCTACTCCTTACAGTACAAGAACGAACGCGGTCCGCCAGAACGAACTTGGTCCTGAAACAGGAAACGACGCCGCGGCACATTGGCGACCGGCGGCGTCGTATTCTTCCTGTCGGCTTCCGTCACATGGGGGGCAGACAGAGCGCAGCGCGCGAGGCAGGCGGCAAACCCGGCGAGGCATTCACTCCAATGCAACGCGCCATCGCAGCATCGAAACGATCATTGTCAAACCGGGCCACGTCGGTGTTGGCCGTTGCGCCTACACAGGCAGCGTGCAACATCTGCACCTATCAGTAGTCTAATCAGTTGCCGCCACGCGCGCTACGGTGAGAGGGTACAATCCTTGCGCTCATCGGATTGGATAGTTTGTCTAATGGTTAGCTCTTACTATCGTTATCCATTCACCAGCTAAGGAGCTTGTTTTGGGCGACAGTCCCGTCGCATCGCGGCGGCCTCCACATCCGAATGATGAACATACGTCTCCCCATTTTACAAAGCGGCGCGACAGGGGTACAATGGCAAGCCGATCCACGCCGCCACGCTGCGGCTGTTGCCTCAAGATACAGTGGTGAAAGGACAAAAGCGCTGTGAGCAAGAAGATCCGCGTTGCGATTATTGGCGTTGGCAATTGCGCCTCTTCATTGGTGCAAGGGGTTCATTACTACCGCAATGCCCGCGATGGCGATGACATCCCCGGCTTGATGCACGTCAATCTCGGCGGCTACCACATCGGCGACATTGAGTTTTCGGCGGCGTTCGACATTGCCGATACCAAGGTCGATCGCGATCTGGCCGAGGCGATTTTCGCCGAACCAAATAATACCTATCGCTTTGCCGACGTGCCCAAGCTGGGGGTGCCCGTCTCGCGCGGAATGACCCACGACGGCATCGGCAAGTATCTCAGCACGGTCATCCGCAAAGCTAAGCGCGATACCGATGACATTGTCCGCATTCTGCGCGAAACCAAGACCGATGTGGTTGTCAATTTCTTGCCCGTCGGCAGCGAGATGGCGACGAAGTGGTACGTCGAGCAAGTGCTCGATGCTGGCTGCGCCTTTATCAACTGCATTCCGGTCTTCATCGCTAGCCAAGAGTACTGGCGGCGGCGGTTTGAAGAGAAGGGGTTGCCGATCATCGGCGACGATATCAAGAGCCAAGTCGGCGCAACCATTACCCATCGCGTGCTGACCACTCTCTTCAAAGAGCGCGGCGTGCGCCTTGACCGCACCTATCAGTTGAATTTTGGCGGCAATACCGACTTCCTCAATATGCTCGAACGCGAGCGGCTCGAGAGTAAGAAGATTAGCAAGACCAACGCCGTCACGTCGCAGTTGGGTTACGAGCTGCCGGCAGAGCATGTTCACGTCGGGCCAAGCGACTATGTGCCGTGGCTGGGTGATCGCAAGTGGTGCTATATTCGCATGGAAGGCACCACTTTCGGCGATGTGCCGCTGAACCTCGAACTGAAGCTGGAAGTGTGGGATTCGCCTAATTCGGCCGGCGTGGTGATCGACGCGATCCGCTGCGCCAAGCTGGCGCTCGACCGCGGCATCAGCGGCGCGCTCTACGGGCCGAGCAGCTACTTTATGAAGACGCCGCCGCGCCAGTTTACCGACTATGAGGCGCGCGAACTGACCGAGCGCTTCATCAGCGGCGAGGCTGGCGCGAAGTAAGGAACGCAAAGGCGCAGAGACGCAAAGAAATTTTGGGGGTGATTCAAGCGAGTGTGTAGCGGCTCTGTCGTATCCAGCGCGTCTTCGCATCTTTGCGTTTCACCTGTGCGCCTTTGCGTGAACCCTATCCAAACAGGACGGGCATGAAACTGATTGTGCAGATTCCGGCTCTCAACGAACGCGATACGATCGCCGAGGTCATTCGCACTGTGCCCCGCCACATCCCCGGCGTCGATCAGGTTGAGGTGTTGATTATCGACGATGGCTGCACCGATGACACGGTGGCGGTGGCGCTTGCCGCCGGCGCCGATCATGTCGTGCGCCATACCGCCAACAAGGGGTTGGCTACCGCTTACCAGACCGGCGTTGACACGGCGCTGCGCCTCGGCGCTGACATTATCGTCAATACCGACGCTGACAACCAATACCCCGGCAGCGAGATTCCGCGTCTGATTGATCCCATTTTGGCCGGCAAAGCTGATATTGTGATCGGCGACCGGCAGGTGCATCAGATCGAGCACTTTTCGCCGCTAAAAAAGGCGCTGCAACACGTCGGCAGTGCAGTGGTGCGTTGGGCCTCGGAAACCAACGTCCCCGATACGGTCTCTGGCTTTCGCGCCCTCTCGCGCGAAGCCGCCTTGCGCACCTTCGTCACATCAGATTTTTCCTACACCGTGGAAAATCTGATCCAAGCCGGCAAGCGGCGGCTCACCATCGTCGCGGTGCCGATTACCACCAACCCGGTCAAGCGCCCCTCGCGCCTGCACCGCGGCAATTGGAATTTCATCAAGCGGCAGGCAGCGATCATCGCCCGTACCTACACCACCTACGAACCGCTCAAGGTCTTTAGCTACATTGCCCTCTTCTTTGCCACCCCCGGCGTCATTCTGCTGGCGTGGGCAGCGTTTGTGTTCATTGGGCGCCGTTTGGGTATCTTATCAGCCACCAATGACCAGTCGTTGCTGGTAGGCAGCGTATTAATCCTGATGGCGCTGATCATCTTTCTGATCGGATTGCTGGCCGATCGCGTCGGCGGTGTGCGCCGGCTGCAAGAAGAGATTCTCTACCGCACGCGCGTCAATCTGGTCGAGCAAGAGGCGTGGCGGCGCACGATCAGCGCCCGCCTCGACCGGATCGAGCGGGCGCTGGGCATTAGCGAACCAGCCGGCGAACCGGTCGAAGACTCAAACCGCACAACCGTTTAAGGCCAGACGTATGGTACTATATGCGCATCCCGCCATCATACGGAGACATGCGCTATGATTGATAATCTTCGCCAGCAATGGGCCGCCGGCGCCGTCGTCTACAATGCGTGGCTCGTTATCCCCTGCCCGTGGAGCGCCGAATTGCTAGCCTCCGCCGGATTCCCCTCGCTCACTATCGATCTGCAACATGGTATCATTGACGATCCCACCGCCTTGCAAATCTTGCACACGATCGATCAGCGCCGCTGCCCAATCTTTGTCCGGTTGGCATGGAATGAGCCGGCGGCGATTATGCGCGCGCTCGACCGCGGCGCAGGGGGTATTATCGCGCCGCTGATCAATGGCCCCGACGATGTGAGAGCACTGGTAGCGGCCTGCCGCTTCCCGCCGGAAGGCATCCGCAGCTATGGCCCGGTGCGGGTGAGCGTAGCGCATGGCGTCGTCGAACCGGCTGCGGTGGCGCGGCTGCCGGTGCTGATGCCGATGATCGAGACAGCAAAAGCGCTGGAACAGCTTGAGGCGATTGCTGACGTACCCGGCATCGATGGCCTCTACGTCGGGCCGGCTGATCTCAGCCTTAGCCTTGGTCTGCCGGTGCCGGTCGATTTTACTGCGCCACCCTTCCGCGAAGCGCTGAGCCGCGTTGTCGCCGTGTGCCGGCAACACGGGCTGGCGACCGGCATCTACGCCAACCCCGATGTTGCCGCCGATCTAGCTGCGCTCGGCTTTAACTTCATCACGATCGTGAATGATGGCGACTTGCTCATGAAAGGTGCAGTCGCCGCGTTGCGGGCAGTGGCGCAATAGAGACGAATCACGGTACTGGCCTGCCAGCGAAATACAGCAAGGCGCAAAGAACGCCAAGGGCGCAAAGGGCTTAACGCAGAGACGCGAAGAACGCAAAGGACGCAAAGTGGATTGTTAAGGATGGGTCATAAGTACGGTTTGGGGTAAACACCAAAAAACCTTAGCCACCTCTGCGTTCCCTGCGCCTTTGCGTTTATCTCTCTCTGCACCTTTGCGCCTTTGCCTACCCCATCGACCACGGCGGCGAGTGCCGTTCGAGGAAGGCGCGCAGGCCGGCCTGCCCTTCCGGGCCGGTGCGGGCCGCCGCGATTGCCTCGATCGCCAACCGGCGCACCTCGGCCAGCGGCTC
>NZ_DAOTWH010000284.1:0-15724 GCF_034435895.1 Chloroflexus sp. | reverse complement strand
GCGCGAACGCAGCGAGGCGCTGGCGCGGCGTTGCTGCCGTGCGCAGCAACCGATCGGCCAGCTTCGTAGGCATGGGGAAGTTCTGCGCATAGCGGCGCAGAATCAGCGCCAGCTCACGCGTCGCCGCTTGCCATTCGCGCTCGAACATCCGGCAATGCGCGCACCCGGCCAGATGCCGCCGCACCTGTTCAAACGCGCGGAGATGCTGGGCCGGATCGATCAACGCTTGCCGCACCGGCCCGCACTCATCGCTGCTCACCTGCGCCGGCAATGAATGGCGCGATGTGGGAGCTAACGCTTGCACGGCTTGCTCAAGAGTACGGATCGCATCCGCCGGCGTTTGGTCAAGCATCTTCGCCAACCGGGCGCTATCCATCCCCAACACACCATACGCTAACACGGCCATCCGCTGCGGCAACGGCATGGCCCGCAACGGCCCCAGCACCGGCGCGGCTGCCGGCGCCGGTCGCCGTTCCAGCGGACGATCGATATCGTTGGCAACCGCCACCCGATAGAGACGGGCAACCAGTTCATCAGATTGCCAGCTCGCAGGCGGATGCTGGCTGAGATCGGCTACCCATTGCCGCAATAACCGCTGCGCTGCCCGTTCGTCTGGTGCAAGCGCTAAGGCGATGCTATACAGCGTATCACCAGTTTGCGCCAACCAACGCGCCAGATTAGCTTCGATCATGGGTTTGCTCAGGGTGCTTCGTCGCAGCGGCATCATCTGCCAATTGTTGCTGCAACCGCCACATCGTCTTCACCCGCGCGCGATGCCACGCCGCGCTCTTGGGGCCAGTCTCGCGCAACAAGACGATCCGTTGCAGGGCGGTACGCAAGAGAGCGCGCCGTTGCGCCATCATTTCATCAGTATCATCGGTCGCCATAGCGATACCATTACATTAATTGGCCACCATCCGCTCAAACCGCCGTCCGGCCCGCGCTCCCGGCACCGGCGCCGATGCCAGCACTTCATCGATCACCGCATTCGCGGTCACATTGCGCACCCGCGCCGCCGGGCTAACGATCAGGCGATGGCCAAGCACCGGCTGCGCCAGCGCCTTTACATCATCAGGCGTCACGTAATCGCGCCCGTTTAACGCCGCCCACGCTTGCGCCGACCGGTACAGCGCCAACGCGCCACGGGTGCTCGCACCAAGGTAGATATCGGCATGGGTGCGGGTAGCCGTTGTCAACGCCACAATATACTCGACGATCAGATCATCGACGTGAACCTGCTTAATCTCGTCTTGGAGGGCCAGCAACTCATCGATGTCAACCACCTTGGGCAACGTTTCCAACGGATGGCCTTCGCGCTGCCGTTTGAGGATGGCAATCTCGTCGAGCCGATCGGCGTAGCCGAGATGCACCCGCAACAAAAAGCGATCGAGTTGCGCTTCCGGCAAGGGAAAGGTGCCTTCGTACTCGATCGGGTTTTGCGTTGCCAGCACCACAAACGGTTGCGGCAACGGATGGGTGATGCCATCAACCGTGATTTGCCGCTCCTCCATGGCTTCCAACAACGCCGACTGTGTTTTGGGGGTCGCGCGGTTGATCTCGTCGGCCAGCACAATTTGGGCCATAATTGGGCCGGGCCGGAATTCAAACTCGCGAGTTTGCTGGTTGAAGATCGAAACACCGGTGACATCACCGGGTAACAGATCGGGCGTACACTGAATCCGTTTGAAACTCGAACCGATCGAACGCGCAATACTTTTGGCCAACATTGTCTTACCGGTGCCGGGCACATCTTCGATCAAGACATGGCCGCGGCACAAGAGCGCCACCAGCACGAGCTCGACAATCCGGCGCTTGCCGATAATCACTTGTTCGACATTCGCCACAATGCGCGTAGCTACTTGCTGAACATGTTCCACATGCACCTCAGTTCGGATTATTGTCATTTTGATGCACAAGCAGTATACCATGATCACTGAGCGCAAGCCGGGCGCACCCGATGAACCGTTCACCCGCCTGCCTGATCCCCACTCCCTATTCTCCATTCCTATGGTATTCTGATGCAAACAGCATGACACGGAGGTCTGGCAATGCTTGAGCGGGTGGCGGTTCTCTACAATCCATTAAGTGATGCCTCGATCCAGTTATCGCGCGAAGTGGTGGACTGGTTTCACGCTCGCGGCATCAGCGCAACACGGGGTGTCTCGCAAGAGTTTCGCGATCAGCCGCAACTGGTCGCCGACTGCGACTTGATGATCGCCCTCGGTGGCGACGGCACCGTCTTGCGCGCCGCCCGGCTCTGCTTCCCTCATAACATTCCCGTCTTGCCCGTCGCACTCGGCCATCTCAGTTTTATGGCCGAAATTGGCCCCGACGAGATTTATAGCGGCTGCGAACAGATCATGAATGGCGGCGGCTGGTTCGACGAGCGGGCGCTGGTGCGCGCGCAACATTGGCGGAATGGGCAAAAACTCGGCCAGCATACTGCCCTGAACGAGGTGGTCATCTCGCGCAGCGATCTGAGCCGGATCGTCAATGTGCATGTGACGATCGATGATAGCCCGCTGACCACCTACCACGCCGATGGCGTCATTGTCGCGACGGCCACCGGCTCGACGGCGTATGCGCTCGCCGCCGGTGGCCCAATTGTTGACCCGCGTTCGCAGGCGCTAGTGCTGGTGCCGATCGCAGCCCACCTTACCAATATCCCTTCGATGGTGCTGCACGAAGACGCCGTGGTGACGATGCAGCTCCGGTCGCGCCACCATGCGTTGCTCGCAGTCGATGGCCGCGAGAACATCGATCTCGTCGAAGGCGATGAAGTCGTGGTGCGCCGCAGTCCGCAGGTCTGCACCTTTGTCCGCCTGCGCCCGAGCAATCAGTTTTATACTCAATTAGTCGCCCGCTTGCGCCGCTCATAAGGTGCGCCGATTGCGCTCAACGGCACGAGATGAGTTACACTACAGGCATAGTGGAGAGGGCACAAGGAGAAGACGAGGTATGATTCGTTACACAGGTGCTTCGGTAAGTGGGCGGATTAACGCTCCGGTCGAGGCCATTTGGGAACTGGTCAGCGATGTCGAGCGCCATCCGCAGATCGCCGGCAGCGGCGAAGTGCAGGCCGTGACCATCCGCGACGGGCGACCGCTCGAGGTTGGCGCAGTGTTTGAGTCACAACAGTTGATGCGTGGCCTCCATTATGTCACCGCGAACCGGATCGTGATCTGGGATCCGCCGTATCGCTTTGCGTGGCGCGTTGGTCTGCCGAGCGCGCCCGGCATTGCCCAAATCTGGATGTTTGCCCTGCAACCGGAAGCCAACGGCACCCGCGTTACGAATGGCGTTGCCCTGATTTACGCACTGCCGACCTTCTTCCCATTCTCGTTGCTGCGCAAGAAGCTGGCCAAAGGCTACGCCAACTCGATGCTCCCGACGCTCGATAATCTGGCCCGTATGGTCAATGCGCCGCCGCCTGACGATGTGCGCGTGATCACCGAGCCACCGGCTGAGCTGACCGCGATGTTGCCGCCGCTCATCGTTCCCGGTGCGACGATGGTGGCAGCGGCGGTCGCCGCCGTCGCCGGAATCCTCGCCCTCCGCCGCCGCAACCCACACTAACGTCGAGGTGCAGAGAACGCAAAGGACGCTAAGTATCTAAACGCAAAGGCGTGAAGGGCGCCAAGCTCGCAAAGGTTTTTAGATAGTCTCCACAAACTTCGCGCGCCGTTGCGTGTTGCCGCTTTGCGTCTCGGAAATGGGAACAGATACAACCCCTCCCCCAGCGGGGGAGGGGCACGGGGTGGGGGCATCAGCCCGCGCAGCGGGCTTCGTAACCCTAGCCCGGCCCTTCAGGGCCGGGTGCCGAACAGAAGTGCTGTCCGCCCTTGAAACCCAGCGGGGGAGGGGCACGGGGTGGGGCTAACCCAAAGACGCAAAGGCGCGAAGGGCGCCAAGCCGGCAAAGGTTTTTAGATAGTCTCCACAAACTTCGCGTGCCGTTGCGTGTTACCGCTTTGCGTCTTGGTGTTTATCCCCTGCGTCGAAGGGACGGACTGCCGTCCATCTCGACGTTCATTTTATCCTCAACATTATGGGAGACTACATTACGTTGACCGTCTCTACCCCCTTCGCGCCGTTTCGATCACGGCAACGGTATGCCAAGGGTTGTGCTGCCGCCGCGCGCACCCCCGCCGGGGAAGATCGACCGCTCGGCCACAATCGGTTGGTTACTGCGCACGATCGCTGCCACTGCGGTTTCGTTCGGGAAGGCTTCGTGCATCGCTAGCGTATACCGCGCCCCTGCTGGAATCCGCACGCTCAGCTCGGTCTTGGTGCCGTCACCGAAGATTGCTTCAACCGTCACAATTGCCGCCAGCGGACTCACATTGCTGAGGCAGAGGTAATACGCTGCATCGCTGGTACGGCCATCGATAAAAGCCCACCGATAGGCCGGCGCAGGCGCTCCGGCGCCAAGCGTCCCCACCGCACCGCCGACAAAGCGCATCGCTCGTTCAACTACGACCGGACGGTCGGCAACCACTTCAGTAGCGAAGCCGAGATCAGGCACGACTTCGTTAGCGTCAATCGCCAGTTGCGCCCGCGGCGGAATGGCGTAGCGCCGCGTCGCCGCCACCCCTTGCGGACCGCGGAAGATGGCCTCGACATTGGCCGGTTGGTTATTGGGATTCAACACCAACAACTGGGTGCGAAACCCGCCTTCAGTGGTACCCTCGGCGAACAACCAGCGCCGCGAGAGCGTATCAATGCCTCGCCCCGTATGCAACCCGCTCCCGCCGGGACCAAACCGCATCGTGCGCTCGACCGCCACCGGTTGGCTGGCGATCACCCGGATGCCAAAGCTAGCATCGGCCAACGGGCGCGTGCCATCGGGCAAGGTAACATCATGCACCGCAACCACCAACCGGTTGCGCGCCCCGATCTGCACCTCTTGCTTAAAGACCGTCCCGTTGCGCTGCATATAGGTGATTTGGGCGCGGGTATCGCTCGGCTGAGGGTTAAAGATGATCACGTAGGTCTGCGTCTGCTCGGTGGTGCTGCCCTCGGCAAAATACCACACCCGCGAGAGCCGATCGATGCCCGGCCCGCTGTCAATATCGCTGACCAGCGCCATCGAGCGCTCGGCCAAGATTGGCTCGTTCGCTTCAACGATGGCCGGCAACGCATTCGCGCCCGGCACAACCTCGTTGGCATTCAAATCGGCCCTGCCGCCTCCCGGCACTTGCACGTTGCGCACCACCGGCTGGCCGGCAGGCGGGAAGAAGGTAATGCGAGCGGTAGCTGGCCGTGAGGCTGGATTGTACAGGCTGAGACGTTGGCTATAGCCGGCGGTATTGCCCTCGGCGAAATACCAGCGCGCGCGCACCGTCGCGCTATCGGCTTGCGCGCGCAGCGCCGGCAAGAGCGCGCGGAAGGCGGGATAGGGGTCAGGCGCAGCGGCATACACTTCATAGTGGCCGGCAATCGTTGGGCGCAACCCGCCGCCCGCCGCTGGTTGCTGCCCGTTTGGCGCAAGGTTGTAGGTCTGGGTGAGCCATGCCAGCAACGCTACGAGACGCGCTTGGGCCGCCGGGGTTGGCGGTTGATCAGCCGGGGTGAGCAAGGCAATCTGCACATCCGCCGCGCTGCCAGCTACCCGCCGCACCAGCGAGGTCGGCCCGCCCAAGCGGCCCTCAAACAGATTGCCTTCGCTATCAATAATGTAATGGTAAATCAGATCGTCCCAATCGAGCACCTTGGTCTGGTAGACCAGCAAGGCGCGCAGATAGGCGAGTGTCGCCGCCGGCGATACATCAACCGGCACTTGGTGAATCACAACCCCCTGCGGATCGCGCCGGTCAGACCGGGCCGCCGCCGGTTCCGCCCAATCGGCACGCGCAATCTGCAACGGGCGCGACGTCAGTACCGGCTGGCCGAACATAATCGGGCGTTGCGGCAGGCCGGCAGCAAAGATCGGCGGCGTGATCTGCGTCGCCAAATACGAGACGGTCACATCATTCAGCACCGCCGAAGCGCGCGGAATCTGGCTGGTAAACGTCGCCCGCAGTTGTAAATAGCGGGTATCTTCCGGCAAGGCCAGCGGCACAACTGTCGTGAGTGCATCGGCATCGGCGGCGGGCGGTTCATCGGCCACCACCAGCGGCTGCCACGGCCCCCACCCCTCGTCACCGCTGGCCGGCGGCGTTGCCCGCGCCCGCAGCTCCAAGCGAAGATCGGTGCCTTCAACTAGTTCGCCGCGCCAGATAGCGCCGGCAGCATTCGTGGCAAAGGCCGTTTCAAACGGCGCCGAGATAAAGCTGCCTTCAACTGCTTCGGCATCAAGTCGCAATTCACCGCCGGCATTATTCGTCACCAGCAAACCAGTGATAGCGCCGGCTTGCCAATCGCGCACACTGCTCAACCGCCAACTTGATACTTGCGCCGCCAGACTGCTCGGTCGCGCCGCCACCGGATACGTCGCTGCCATCATCGCTGCCAGCGTGATCAGCAGACCAATCCTCAGCGCTACTTGTCGGATCATAACCTTGTGCCCCGCTGCCAGAGCGACCATTGCCACTCGGCCCAGATCAGGCTGTTGTCACCCAAGTGTGTAATTTGTGCAAATAATTATACTGGCAGCGACGCGATTTCGTCCACTTTTTTTCGCTAAAATGAATGACAATTACGCCAAAGAGACGGCCCGCGAGGCCGTCTCTTCACAGCGTAACCGTCGGAGCGGCTGGTTTACGGCGCAGGCCGCACCGCACCATTAAACGCGCCTTTGTAAATATTGGCCGAATCGTACAACAACCATCCTGCTGCTGCTTCCGGCTGCTCTTCGGTGGCATCAATCTGCGCCCGCACCTCAGCCGGGCCATACTCAACCACCACCGACGACCACGGGTCGGTATGGTCTTGCAGCCATGGCCGTTGCTTGGCATAGCTGGCAATCATCTGGCGGCCACCGTTCCGCACCGCGATCTTCAGTGTCTCGTAGGGGAATTTCACCGGCACTGCGATATTTTCCAACCCGCTCCACCACAACGATGGGTACGGCATTGGGCACACATAGTCGGTAAACTCACCCATACGCGTCATATCTTGCGCGATCGTCAGCGAGGGGCCATTGACCACGCGCCCAAAGACATCGACCGACATGAACGCACCGGCAGCATTGACCGCATAGTGCGCGCGCTGCATAAACTCAAGGATGACCTCGAACATGAAGCCCGGATTATCGACTGGATCGATTGGCTCGCTGAACATCAGTTTATCGCGGAATTCGGCCCGGGTGCCAAACCAATCCGGGAAGCGAATATAGTCAAAGTTGATCTCGTCAAACCCCATCTGGGCCGCTTCCACCGCCAGCGCAATGTTGTAATCCCAGACATTCTGGTTGGTCGGGTCGAGGTAGGCGTAGCGAATGCCCGGCCCCGGATAGTCGGCATAGACTTCGCCGGTCGAACGCAGCCGGATCGACCATTCGGGCCGCGCATCCGACAGCGCATTATCATGCGAGAAGAGCTGCACACGAGCAATCGTGTAGATGCCGCGCTCTTTGGCTTTCGCCAAAATCGAGGCAAAATCAACCTTCGGCGTGCTAAGGCCCAACTCGCGCACAAGCGGCACTTGCGAATCGTAGTAGACTTTACCGAGATCGTCACGCAGGTCGCTCTTGATATCGATCACGATCGCGTTCAGCTCGGTGCGATCGATCAGATCGAGGAAGCGATCAACCAAGCGCGGCACCGATGCTACCGCCGCCGTGATATAGATACCACGCACATAGAAGGGTTCTAGCGCAATTTGTTCCGGCATGTTGCCCGGCTCAATCGGAATGACCTTCTTGGCATAGCCCGGCGCCAGCACCTGCACAAAGCCGCGTTCGGGCAGATTGGGCAGGCGGAAACGGCCTTCCACACTATCGTTGATCCGCACAAAGCCAACCGCCGTCGAGGTCAGCGTTTCCGTCGCAATGATCGCCGCGTTCGGCACCGGCTTACCGGTCGTGGCGTCAACCAACTGGCCAAAGAGGGTATCAGGCCGGACCGCCACATCCAGTGCGGTGGTGCGGGTAAACGGTTGCGTGACTGCGGCAAAGCCTTCCGCCTCAACAGTAAGTTCACCCTGTTCAGGCACCTCGCGCAACTGATACGTTCCATCAACGCCAGTCGTTGCGCTCAGTTCACCCACCGTCACCTTCGCCCCAGCCACCGGCTGGCCAGTGTAGACATTCGTCACCGCTCCGCTCAGCGTATTTGGGCGCAAGCTGACATCAAGCGCCGTCGCCCGCGTTATGGTCTCCGTCGCCGGCGCATAATCGGGCGCACCCACCGTAACTGTAAACGATTCCGGCACACCGGCAAGGGTATACGCGCCGGAATTGTCAGTCACCGCTTGCGCCGTCTCGTTGCCCTCCAATCGCACTTGCGCGCCGCTGATCGGCTGGCCAGTGTAGAGATCGGTCACCACGCCGCTGAGCACATTCGGGCGCAGGGAGGTGGTAATGGTCACGGTAAAGACCCCGCTCTGGCCCACGCCGAGTTGATCGGCGAGCGGCAGGTTGAGCGGCTCGTAAGCGGGGGCCTGCAACGCCAAGGTATCTTCAGGCCGCCAGCGTTCAGTCTGAAAGCGGCCTTGCTCATCGGTAGTCAGTGTCTGATCGCCAATCGCCACCGTTACGCCAGACAGGGGTGCGCCGGTGTAGGCATCGGTCACGACACCGGTCAAGATAACAGGCTGGACAGCACATCCAGCCAACACTGCGACAATCAGAGCCCAGAGAATCCAGAAGCGCACAATGCGCCGGGTAAACAACACCATAGTTGCCAGACTCCTCTAGGTGGAATGGGCCGGGTATCGATCCTCACCGGTTTGGGGTATCTTAAAAGGTTGGCGAGCGAATGTCAAGCATTGGAACATTTGAACCATGCAGCGCATTGCAACCCTACACCTGTTGCACGACCGGCGCCGGCTGCTCGATCACTACCTCATAAATGAGGTGTTCTTCTTGTTTGCCCTTGAGGCGGGTCGCCCCCAATTCACGCAATGGGTACGGCAACTGGCCGCCGAGTGCGTTAACCAAATGAGAGGAGACGATAATTTGACCGGCTTGCGCAATCCCGCACAAGCGCGAGGCGGTGTTGACCACATCACCGATCAATGTATAGTCTTGGCGTTGTTCGGAACCGATATTGCCAACTACTGCCGAACCATAGCTAATCCCGATCCCCATCCCGATCCGCAGATTCAGTTGCGCTTGCCAGATCTTGGCGAGCCGGGCAAAGGCTTGTTGCATCGCCACGGCAGCCAGCACCGCCCGTTGCGGATCGTCGGCATGGGTGATTGGCGAGCCAAAGACCCCGATTAGACCATCGCCGAGAAATTTGTCAATCGTGCCGTCATAGGCATAGAGGGCATCGGTCATCGCGGTGAAATAACGGTTGAGAATGTGCTCGACCAGCACCCGAGCGTCGATCTGCTCGGTCAAGGCGGTAAAGCCGCGCATATCGGCAAAGAGCACCGCCACTGTGCGCTCGGTCGGTGCGCTGAAATCGCTGCCGGCGCTGAGCAGCCGTTCGGCCACTTGCGGCGAGACGTAGCGACGAAAGACGCTGCGCACCCGCTCGCGCTCTTGCCGTTCGAGCTGTTTGATCGCGCTGATATCACGGAACACGACCACCCGCCCGAGATCCTTCGCGTCACTGCTGCACACCGGCGCAATGCTGACGCTATAGTGCAGATTGGGTTGCGGCTCGATCTCCACCGTCGTCGGCGCATTATGATCAAGGAGCGGCACAATCGAGCGCAACGCCGGACAGACATCGACCCCTTGCCCATGATGCAACGCCGGATCGATCTGCAAGCGCTCGCGTGCCGCCGGATTCGCCAGCAGCAAGCGCGCCTCAGGGTCGATCAGCACAATCGGATCGGTCGCGCTACGCAACACGGCATCGAGAGTTGAGCGCTCGTCATTCACCACTCGATACAGCCGGGCATTCTCAAGAATCTGCACGATCAAACTCGCAACGGTAGACGCCATCTCTAATTCGGTCTTTTCAAACGGCCCGCGCTTGGTCGTGTCAAGGCAGAGCACACCCTGCGTTTGGCCATTGACCACGAGCGGCACCAGCAACACATCGCGCACGCCGCGCCCTGCGAGAAATGCCTGTAAGGGCGCTACATCGGCTCGTTCGGGCAGATTCTCAACGTGCTGAGGCTGCTGTAACGTGGCTACTTGCGCTGCCAGAAATGGATGTTGTTGGACAAACTTGGTCAAATCAGCATCGTGCAGCGCTGCCATCCCGCTCAACGCGATCACCGTATCACCCGGTTGCGGGCCAAAGAGCAAGATGGCAGCCTGCTCGACCCGAAAAATGTGCGCCACCGTCTCGACCGTATGGTGCAGATTCTCTGGCGCGGCAAATTGAGCCGTCAAGGCCAATGACAGGCGATTGATCTCGCTCAATTGATCAATCCGGCGCTGTTCACTCTCGAACAGGCGGGCATTACCGATCGCAATCGCGAGTTGGTTGGCAATTGCCAGCAATATCGCTTCATCGTTGGCGCTAAAGGCGGCTAGGTGGGGACTACGCACCTCAATCGTGCCTAACACCTCACGCGGCGACAACACCGGCACGCTGAGGGCCGAGCGCATGCGATCTTCATCGGGCAGTACCGGCAAAAACCGCGCGTCTTGGGCCAAATCATCAATGCGCAATGGCTCACGGTGGCGGCATACCCAACCGCTCACCCCTTGATCGATCCCCAACGAAATATGGTTTGGCTCTGACCGGTACGACCCGGCAACCGCTTTCACAACCAGCCGATCGTGTTGCCGGATCACCAGTGCGACCAACGGGTAGCCGAACTGGTAGTGGATCATTTGCACCAACAGCCGGCCCAGTTGATCCATCTGCATCAATTCTGACAGCAGCCGGTTAATGTCGTTGATCCGGCGTAATTCCTCCGCGCGCCGTGCCAGCAACCCCTTCTGTTGTTCGCTGAGCCGGTAGAGGCGAGCGCTTTCCAATGCCACTGCGCTTTGGGCTGCGACTGAGGCCAGCAATTCGAGGTGCTCAGCCGTGAAATGCCCCGGCGTGTGATGCACCAGCGTGATCACCCCCCACGCGCGGTTATCGCGGATGATCGGCATCGCCGCTACCGAGCGCACGTCGTTGTGGAGGTCAGAGGTCACCAACCAGCGTGAATCGAGCCGGGTATCGGTGATCAAGACTGGGCCGCGCTCGCGCAGCGCCAACCAAACCACCCCGTACCGCAAGATATCGTTTAATTCAGCAGTGGCAGGATGGTGGCTGCTGGAATAGAGCAACAGCTTCTCTTCGTCAAAGCCGGTCAAAATGATACTAGCCCGAATCGCGCCCACCGCATCGGCGAGATGGTTGAGAAAGCCGGTCAACAGCACATCGAGGTCAATACTTGAACCAAGATTACGCGAGAGGTGCAACAACAGCTCAGTTTTGCGCTGCTCTTGTTGCAGGCTGCGCTGCGCCCGTTGCAACCGCAAGAGCGCCCGCACCCGCGCCAGCAAGAGGTTAAAATCGACCGGCTTGACCAGCACATCATCAGCGCCAGCGTCAAGGTTGCTGACGCTTGTGTTGAGATCGGCATGGGCCGAAACGATAATGATCGGGATGAAGGGTTTAGAACGATCCGCTTTGATCCGCCGGGTCACTTCAGCGCCATCAACACCCGGCAGCGCCAGATCGAGCAGGATGAGATCGGGAGTAATTAATTGCAGGAAGCTTAACGCCTCTTCACCCGAAACCGCCACCGAAACGCGAAAACCGTCACGGCTCAGCACCGCTTGAAAGATGCGACGGATATCGGGATCGTCTTCCACCACTAAGATGTGAGCTGGCTCGGGCATACCTACTCCCGGACACGCATCCATTGCGTATAGTATAGCATGCTGCTGCGCTGAACTACCACACCTAAGAGGATTGACGGCCTGTTCACCCCAGTTCCGCCGCTAATGCGACTGTTTGCGCGTGAATATCAACGGTATCGCTCATCTGGCGCGCATAGCCGCCGGCCATCGTTACCACCACCGGTACACCCGCCGATCGGCAAGCGGCAAAGACCACCCGGTCACGCTCAGCTAACCCGGCCTTGGTGAGGCTGAGCCGGCCCAACCGGTCGTCGTAGTAGGGATCAGCGCCGGCCAGATAAATCACCAGATCGGGCTTGGCAGCAGCGAAAGTTTGCCGCAAGCCCCATTCCAGTGCATCGAGATAAGCAGCATCGCCGGTAGCGTCGGGCAAGGCGATGTCGAGATCACTCTGCTGTTTGCGAAAGGGGAAATTGTGCGCACCGTGGATCGAAAAGGTAAAGATGGTTGGATCACCGGCCAGAATCGCGGCAGTGCCATCACCCTGATGGACATCGCAATCGACAATCGCGATCCAGCGCGCGCGGCCTTCGGCCTGCATCGCGCGCGCCGCCACGGCTGCGTCGTTAAAGACGCAATACCCAGCGCCGGCATCGGCAAAAGCGTGATGAGTGCCACCGGCTAAATTGACACCAACCCCCTCGCTGAGCGCCACCCGGCAGGCCGCGATCGTTGCCCCTGCCGACCGGCGCGAACGCTCGACCATCTGTGGCGACCACGGGAAGCCGATCCGGCGCTGCTCGGCACTGCTCAGTTCCCCCTGCAAGACCCGCTCGATGTAGGCTGGCGTATGGGCCCGCGCCAGTTCGGCGACACTCGCCGGTTCAGGCACGTGCAACCGTTCAGGCGATACGATCCCCTCTGCCAACACCCGCTCGCGCAACAGCGCGTACTTCTCCATCGGAAAGCGGTGGCCCGGCGGCAACGGCAAGACAAAGGTGTCCGAATAAAAGACGCGCATCTATTCAACCATGCCTGCATTGGCCGGCGCTTGGCGTCGGCGCTCTTCACCTAACCAGCGCAATGCCCGCACCACCAACAACACGACCGTCAATGGCACCAACAACAACCCGACCACCGCACTGTAGACGGGTAATTCATCGCTGCCGTTTGCGCTCAGGATCAGGTAGAGCGTATAGCTGAGGTAATAGGCCAGCAACAAGCTGCCCTCGCGCTGCGAGACGATCCGGCGCGTGATAAAAATCGGTGCACAGATGAGGGCCGCCCCAACCATCACCGGCAGATCGAGCCGGATCGTCTCGGCGGGCACCTCAATCGGCTGGGGCGAGAGCACCATGGTCAGCGCCAGCACAAACAGCAGGTTGAGCACATTGCTGCCAATCACATTCCCCACCGCAATATCGCGCTCGCCGCGCAAGCCGGCAATCACCGAGGTGGCAATTTCGGGCAACGAGGTGCCGACAGCCACGATCGTCAAGCCGATGATCAGCTCGCTGACGCCAAACCACGTCGCAAAAGTCACTGCGCCATCCACCAGCCAATTCGCCCCTAGCACCAGCAGCGCCAGCCCTCCCGCTATCATCGCCGCCTGCAACACCCGCACTCGCCAAGGATGATGGTGCGCATGGCGCTGCTGCGAATGATCAGAATGGACGCCACGCGGCCAGATCACCCACAGATACGCGATCAAGCCGAATAGCATAATCGCGCCGTCAATCCGCGACAGCGAACGATCAAGCGCCAACAGCAAGGTCAAGATCGACGCGCCAATCATGACCGGCAAATCGCGGCGAAAGATCTGGCGATCGACCGGCAGCGGGCCAAACATCGCTGCTACGCCTAAAATTAACATGATATTGGCGATATTGCTGCCGACAATATTGCCCAATGTAATCGCGCCTTGCCCATTGAATGCCGCTTGCAGACTTACGGCAATTTCGGGCGAACTCGTCCCCACCGCTACCACCGTCAAGCCAATAATCAACGGCGAAACGCCAAGGCCGGCGGCAAAGCTCGCAGCGCCGCGCACGAGCAGATCGGCGCCAAACACCAACAACACAATCCCGGCCACAAACATGGCGATGACCATACATCCTTCCTAACACAACGCGCCCCCTGTCATTGACAGGGGGCGGAGTAATCCCGCGCACGAGCCAGTTGAGGCGCGACCGGCTCGAAGGGAAGCGTTAATAACGCCGACCGCCGAAGCCGCCGCGATCACCGCGATCACCGCCGGAACGAGGGCCGCGCGAACCCTTATCCTCGGCTTCATTGACCCGAATCTCACGACCGTTGATGGGCTGGCCATTGGTTTGGCTAATCACCTTCGCCACATCGGCGACTTCCATCTCGACAAAGCCAAACCCGCGCGACCGGCCCGTCTCACGATCATTGATCACCCGCGCGCTGCGCACATCGCCATAAGCCTGAAAGAAGGACTCGAGCGTTGCATCATCAACGCTCCACGCCAAATTGCCAACAAAGAGCTTCACGTACATCCGGTCCCACTCCCTCCGCGTTGCTTGCCCAACGCAGTCATTCACGGGGCTTGCGCCCACAAACCACGCCTCCGAAACTGCACGCTACTCACTTCGCCTCACAGCGGGTAGCGGTCCACAGCGCCGCGTGCTGATCCTCGGGCGTGGAGGTCATGCGGACAAGGGAGTCGATCGAGCCCCAGACGGACGAACAGACTCTCGCGGCGACGTGACGCTGTGTAACGGCTATAGTGTAGCACATCCGCCGCGAGATGAAAAGACCTTTGAAGTTTCAGTTAATAGATAGTTACGGAAATTCTTGTCTTCCCCTTGTTGGCATTGCGCAGGCGCAACGCGATCAACGCCAGATCCCGCTTGCGCGTCTATAATCCCTGAACCTCTACCTTGTCATTGCAAAGCGACGTAGGGGCAGCGCAGCGCGCTGCCTGCGCCCCCGAAGCAATCTCCCGATCGAGCAGGAGAACTGCCTGAGCAGGTGCAATCCGCTATCGTGCGGGGTTGCTGCGCCGCGCAGGTCATAGCAGTGCTATGCCCTAGCGACATACCCCCGGCGAGCACAACTGTTGATCGTTGTGCGATACCGCACCGCTCGGATCTACGCTCCCCTCTCCCGCGCCAGTGGGAGAGGGGCTGGGGGTGAGGGTATAACAACGCATCTCAAAGCCATCAACTCTATCTGCGCACAGGGCTTCAGTCCACCCTTAAACTGGCGTGGGAAAGGGGCTGGGGGTGAGTACCGCCGAGCAGAAGAGCCACTAAGATACCCAAATGATGCAAAACATCTGATGATTTTTACGCCTTTTGTGTCTTTTCGTGGCTATTCCGCCCGCGCAGCGGGCTTCGTACTCCTAGCCCGGCCCTTTAGGGCTAGGCCGAAGCATCACCACGAAAAGGCGCAAAAGACACGAAGAACATGATAGTTTTGCGTCTTTTTGTGGCCATTTCTCACCACTCCCCGCTCCCGCGCCAGCCCTTTAAGACTGCCGCCCGATCAAGCTTTGGGTGAGCGCGCGCAAGCGGTCGCGCGCAGCAGCCGCGGTTGCTGTCGGCGGTTGCACGGCTGCCAGTGCAGCGAACGCCGCCTGATGGTGATCGTTCGCGATCGCCGCGCAATAGGCGCGTGAACCAGCCGCGTCGAGGATCGCCAACACCTCGGCAACGGCGGCATCATCGAGTGCCGGTTGGCGATAGAGTTCGGCCAGCCGCGCCCGATCTGGGCTATGGGTCAGGGCATGCACCACCGGCAAGCTCACCTTGCGCCGGTAGAGATCGGCGGCAAACGGCTTGCCCGTCTGTTCCGGCGCGCCCCAAATCCCCAGAATATCATCTTCGATTTGGAATCCTAACCCCAACGCGCGGCCAAAATCGGCCAGCGCCGCCACCGTCGCGTCAAGCGCGCC
>NZ_DAOTWH010000283.1:0-13212 GCF_034435895.1 Chloroflexus sp. | reverse complement strand
CACGGCCACCGCAGCCAGCAGCGCCCGCGCGGTCGGCAGCGCCGCCCGACCGCTCCACGTGTTGGTCACCGGGTCGTAAGCCTCGACTAGGTTGCTGACGCCGATGGTGTAGCCGCCGATGGCGTAGATCTTGCCATCCACCGTCGCGGCCGCCAGCGAGTTGCGGCCGGTTGAAAGGCTGGCGGCCGACTGCCAAGTATTCGTCCACGGCGCATAGGCCTCCACCGCTGCCGTCGGGCCGGTGTTTGTCCACCCACCGATGGCGAACACCCGGCCGTCCGGCAACGCGGCCGCCGCTAGGTAGCCGCGCGCTGTCGGCAACCCGGCGCGGGATTCCCAATGGAAGAGGCAGGCGTCCACGAGCGCATCGGCCGCCGCAATCACGAACGCCGCGCTGGCGCACTCCTGAACGCCCATCCACAGAACGATTGCCGCCACCACTAGGCGGTAGTTCAACCTAGTCCAGCGCGACATCAAGGATCACCTCCTAACGTAACACCAACGGCACAAAGACGTTGCGCCGCGTCCCAATCATGAAACTGGTGGTGTACGGCGCCGCCAGCGCGTTGCCGGCCCGATCCTTCACCCCGGTCGTCACGCTCAGGCGGTAGACCCCATTGCTCAGCAGGCTACGCGGCGTCACCACGATGTGATACCCGCCGCTATCGAAGCCAACGCTCGCCGCCACTGGCGTGCCGTCACGGGTGAGCGTGACGGTGGTCGTCGTCAGCGTCGTCACATCGAGCAGTTCCGAGACGCTGACCAAGATTACCGGCCCATACGCCGCCCCTTGCGTATCGGTGTAGATCAAGGTGGACGTGAGACCGGTCGCGCCATCGGCAATGTTGCTGCCCAGCACTCGCGGCGCCGTCGTATCGCCCTGAGGCAGCACCGTGATCGTCACCTGCGCCGACCGGCTGGTTGACGTGCCGTTGCTCACGCGGAAGGTAAACCCATCCGTGCCGGTGAAATCCGCCGCCGGCGTGTAGGTGAGGTTGGGCGCCGTGCCGCTGAGCGTGCCGCCGCGTGGCTGCTCGACGACCTCGTAGGTCAGGGGCAAGCCACTGACCTCGCGCCCGCTCAAGGTAATTGCTAGCGGGGTCATATACGGCGTCGTTAGGCTTTGCGGCGTCGCCACCAGCGGCGCCACCAGATTCACCCACGTGTTGGTCGGCGTCTCTTCCGGCACGCTGGGGAAGTAGACCACCGCTTGGTTGGCGACCACCGTCCCCGACGCCAACCCCTCGCGCAGGCGCACGGTGTAGGTAATGATCCCTTGCGAATCAGCCGCCCCCTTCGGGCCGAGTTCGCCGATCGTCCACACCAGTTCACGCGTGGCCTGCAGATACGTCCCAGTGCGATTAACGAACGTGACCGTGCTCGCATCAAGCGCGTCGGGCAGTTGATTGACCACATACACCCCGTAGGCCCGCCCATCGCCTTCGTTCTCGTAGCGGATGGTGTAGGTGATGGTCTGGCCGGGCAACAGATCGCCGGCTGGCCCGGTGATGTCGTTGGGGTCTTTGGCCACGCGGAGACGCAGATCGCTGCAGCGCGTCCTGCCGGACGCACACAGATCCGCTTGCCCGCGCTCGATTGTAGCCGCCTGCACCGCCAGCGTCTGGATATTGGCTTGCTGGATGCCTGCCCGTTCTTCGCACGCCACGCATCCCGAACCCGGCCCAATCCCCGCCACACAGCGGGTGCCGTAGGCTACACAAACTTCGAATTGATCGGGAACCCACGCACCAATCGCGTTACATTTTTCACGATAGCAGGTACTGGTCAGATCGCTAAGCAACCCCCCGCTGTACCGCACCTGACCCGCCGTACAACAATGGGTAGCCGGATCCGATGCGCACGCGGTCGGGCAATCGTAGACCAACTCTTTTGCAGTACTAACGGTATCCCACACCTCATAGGCCGTGCCCAGCCATCCAGTCCCACCACTAAAGAAACCGAAGGCCGTCCAGCTCATGATCCGCGCGCTCTTTTTCAGGATAAACTCCCAGCTTACGATCTTCACGACACAGTTGCGGATACAGGCGCTCATCGTACACCCCGACGCCAACGTGAGCGAGCCGCCGCTGGCCGAGGCAGACCACGTGCCCCACGTCTCGGCGGTACGAGTCAGAAGATCCATCCGGATCCCGCTGGCACCGTCTTCGACCCGGAATTCGCTGGCGGTGACGGTGTACGTCAGCACCTTGCCGTCATACAGCGCGAGCATGCGCACGGCCCGTTGGGTGCGATTGCCAAAGACCACCCCCAACACGGTCGCACCGTCGCTGCGGCTGACATACGCCGCCCCTTGATACGTATAGCCGGCAGCCACCGCCGTATTGTACGCCGCTTGCAGCGCCGGCGAAGCGGCCAACTGCGCGTTCAATTGACTGGACGTTAACGGCGTGACCGTATCGCGCGTCACCGGCCGGTAAGCAAAATAGGCGTTGCGATCCAACCCGCTCGGATTGTAATGATCAGACGTCACGATGGTCATCGTGCCATCGCGGTAATCGCGCGGCAGCCCCCACACAAACCGCACCTGCAACGACAGCACGCTACTGCTACCTGCTGGCAGATCGCCCAGCTTCCAGAAGACTTGGTCCCGTTCGGGCCAGTAGATGCCGCCGTGACTGCTGGCTATATACTCGGCGGCGCGCGGCAACTGCACGATGATGAGTGCATTCCGCACCGGCTCAGATGAGCCATTCACGTACTGTACTGCGTAATCCACCGTCTTGCCGGGACTAACCAGCTCCGGCCCGCCGGTGACGACCATCAGCTCGCCGGCCACGGCGCCTTCCTGTGGAGAACTCAGCCACGGGTAGAAGAGGATATTGTCGCCGACGTCATCCCCCTGCCCGCCGCGGTTCTGGGTGGCGTGGTACGGCCCGCTGGCATGGCCCCAATAGTTATTGCGCGCATCGAGCACCGGCCCGTTGTTGGCGACCGCCGCTTCCGCCGTATCGTGCAGATGGTTGTACTGGAAGATGTGTGGCGTAGGCACCGTCGCGCTATTGATGAAGTAAACCATCACGCCACGGCTGGCCGAATGGTGAATTTCGCAATTTTGGATATTCATGACTGGCACACCAACGACAGAAGCCCACAGATAAACGCTCGCCTGCGTTCTCCCGCCGCCATACGCCACCTCACAGTGGCGCAGCGTGACCGTCGCCCGCTGCTGAGCTTCGATGCCTTTCCACCATCCCGCGGTTGGGTTGACGGCGGTCAAGATGATCGGTTTCGCAGCCGTGCCCAACGCAATCAGCGACGCTTGATCATTCACCACTAGCCTAGTCGTGTTATCGGTGTTGTACCAGAGTTTATCGAAGCGCAAGACCGTGCCCGGCGCTAGCGAGAGCAGCGCATTGGGAGCAACAGTAATATCAGCGGCGATGCGGACCGGAATGCCGGCGCCGTCAAGATCCCATTGCCGCCCGCTATACACCGTGCAACCGGGAATGGTCAATTCATTAGCGCCGTTGCCAGTAGCGGTCAGGTTGCGCGCCGTGATCGAGCCATTGCAGTACCAGAAGATGGCTGTCCCCGTATTGCCGGTGAGGGTCAGATTCTCTAAGACTGGACTAACGTTATGCTCGTCCCACGCGATACCGGGCTGTTTCCACCTATCAGTGCCGCGTGAACCATTGTTGGCAATCGTCAGATTGCGCAAGGTGGGATTGATTGAGCTATCCGATGTATCAGCATAAAAACCGGCCCACCCGTTGTTCGCCACGCGCCCGCCATCCCACGTCACATTCAGCACACTGCCGCTGGACGCTGTAACGTAAACGCCATACTGGCCGTTGTCGGTCACATCAACGTTGGTCAGCACCGGCGCAATCGTTGCGCCGCTCGGACTTCCCAGATGCAACCCATCATAGAGATTGTGATGGATCCGCGTATTACGCACCTGCGCATCATTGGTACTGATTTCGAGACCGCCCTGACCGTATTGTGAGATGCTGGTAGCATAGCTGATATCTGCGTAATTGAGGCGCAGCGTGCTGCCGTATTGCGCTTGCAAGCCAAGCCACCACCCCGGCGGCGAGGGCAAGTACGGGGATCTAGTAAAGATGATCGGCTGGCTGGCCGTGCCCTCGGCCCGCAACGTGCCGCCGCTGGCGATAGCAATACCGATAGAGCGATCGAACTGCAACGTCGTCCCCGGCGCAACCGTCAACGTGCGCCCCTGCGGTACGATCAACTGGCAGAAGTTAGAGGAGCATGTAACGCCAAACGTCGTGCCGGCCAACGTCACATCTTGGGCCAGATTGCCATTGAAATTGCCAATCGTCACTTCGTTGCGAGTATTGTTGCTGAAGGTCAGATTGGCATAGGTAGGTTGCATATTGATCGACGATTGGCGGATGGCGTAGTAATAATGACTATCATTTATAGTATGATCCGCCACCGTCACCGACTCGATCGTCGGGGTTAACCCGTCGCCATTCAGATAGATTCCCATCCGTCCGCCAGCGCGCACCTCACTGTTCGTCATCGTAAACTGCGCGCCGGCCTTGACTTCGATCTGCGCTTCAGTCCATCCATCAAGATTTATGTTAAATAAATAGCCTCCGGCATAGCGCACCCGCACATAGTCGAGGATGGTCTCGCTGCCGCTCATCAACAATAACCCATACCAATCACCCGGCGCAGGAGTCGTCGCGCTGCCGTCGCCATTGGTATCACCACCCACGCTATCGTCAGCGTAGCTGGTGAAGATGATCGGCTGGCTGGCCGTGCCTCACGCCACGAGCCGGCCATCAACGCGGATGCCTGCTCCACGCGAACCGCCATACGCTGGCGTCCAAAACAATTTCACGATCACCCCCGGCTGGATGGTCAGCGTCGCGCCGGCCTGCACAACCAGCGCGCAGTCATTTAGCAATACGTACACATTGCCGGTTTCCCACGTCGTGTCAGTCGTAATTGGAGTACAGGCCGGAATCACCGCTTGCAGATAGATGCGCCCGGCCGCCGGAGCCACCGGCGCCGCCGGCAACGCGAGCGTAAGCATCAGCAGCAGTGAACTGAGGAATGAGGAACGGAGGACGGGGCGCATCATCTGCTCCTTTCTTGAATGAAGCTGATCAACAGGTAATCAGAGGAGATGATCGGGTAGAGATGGCTCCGGGTCTATAACGATGTTGCAATGATTGTACAGTTGAAGAGCGATAGAATCTGTAGAAATTACCTTTCCTGCTGGTTAACAAACATTATCTATATGGGTTTTGATGAAATATTCTTAATAAAATTGCAATAAACTTTGTGATTTTTTGAACAAAAACTTTTTAATAAAACACTAACAAGATTAAAGAAACGTTCTTAGCGCCACGATTATTAACCGTTTATTCACTACAAAGCGAAGGTCAGTGACCTTCGCTTGGCGGAGAAAAATAAGATCCATCCTGCATACGGCGCTGCTTGGCGCTACACTACGTATAGGATCACATTATCACTGCGAGAGGGTTTGCCTGTGAACCATACACCAACCACCGCCATCTTCCCCACTCTGCCCGCCCGCAACCTCAATGGGCGCGCGCTCACCTTGCCGGCAGACTTCGGCGGCACATTCAACATCGCCATCATCGCGTTTCGCCGCTGGCATCAAGCGCTCATTGACGCTTGGTTTCCGTCCCTCAACCCGCTGCTCGCCGCCTATCCCGCCCTGCGGGCCTATGAACTGCCCATCATTGGGAGGCAATACACCCTTGCCCGCCCCTTCATCGACGGCGGCATGGCATTCGCTATTCCTGATCCGGCAGTGCGCAACCGGACACTGACCGTCTATACTGACGTGCAGCAAGTGGCGGCGACGTTGCAGATTCCTAGCACTGAAACGATTACGCTGTTGTTGGTTGATCGCAGCGGACGCATTTTTTGGCGCGACACCGGCCCCTATACCGCCGAACGAGCGGCGGGGCTTGAGCGAACACTGGCTACCCTGCTGCAATAATGGCTGACCGGGAGATCAAACGCGCTAAGCGATAACCTCCTGCACAATCAGCGCCACGTTGAGCAGCATGATCACCAGCGTCACCACGCTGGCCAGCACCGTCGTCAGCCGCCGATTACGCAGGCTGCCCATGATGCGGTGCTGGCTCGTGAACCTTATCAGGGGGATCAGGGCAAAGGGCAGCGCAAAACTGAGCGCCACTTGGCTCAGCACGAGCGCATTGGCCGGATCAACGCCAAATGCGATCACCAGCATCGCCGGCGCCATCGTGATCAGGCGCCGCAACCACAGCGGCGCATCCCAATGCAAAAACCCTTGCATAATCGCTTGGCCGGCCAAAGTGCCTACCGCCGAAGAGGAAAGCCCCGCCACCAGCAGGGCAATCCCGAAGATCAGGCTCGCCGCCGGGCCAAACAACGGCGTGAGGCTCTGATACGCGCCTTCGATCGTGGCGACATTGTGGAGACCGTGGCGGTAAAAGGCCGTTGCCGCCACAATCAGCATGGCCGCGTTGACCAGACCAGCAATGCCAAGCGCAATCGCAATATCAACCAACTCAAGCCGATAAATCGTGCGGCGCTCGGCATCAGTATGGCCCACAATCCGATGTTGGGTCAGCGCCGAATGGAGAAAGATCGCATGCGGCATCACCGTCGCGCCAAGGATGCCAGCGGCAAGCAGCAAACTCTCCGTCCCGGCCAGTTGCGGCGCCACTATGTGAAACCCGACCTCGGCCCAATCAGGCCGGCCAAACACGAGTTCAGCCACATAACACACGGCGACCACCGCCAGCAACGCCGAAATCACCGCTTCGAGATGCCGGAAACCGCGCCGCTCGAGGCTGATAATCAACCTCGTCACAATCGCCGTCAGCACCCCGCCCCAGAGCAGCGGCAAGCCAAACAGCAACTGAAACCCGATCGCCGCCCCGATAAACTCAGCCAGATCGGTCGCCATCGCTGCCAGCTCGCTCACCACCCACATCAACCACACTACTGGCGGCGGGAAATGCTCGCGGGACAACTCGGCCAGACTATAGCCAGTCGCAATGCCAATCTTCGCCGCCAACGCTTGGATCAGCATCGCCGACAAATTGCTAGCGACGACCACCCACAACAGCATGGTGCCGAAACGAGCGCCGGCTTGCACCGCTGTCGCGATATTGCCCGGATCAATGTACGCAATCGAGACCACAAACGCTGGTCCCAAAAAGGGCAAGAGCCGCGCCAACAACCGGCGGTGCGGCTGCGGTGCAGCCAGCGTATCGCTAGGTTGATCTGCGTAGGTGAGCGATTCCATGCCGCTAAGCTCACACCAATCGCTTTTGTCTACTCTCTTAGGTAATCACCAGTTTTTATTTTAGGATTACCTAAATCCTATTTCGATTGTACCTCAACAAAGTTGATCAGTCAAGTATCATGCAGTCAGAGAGAGGGCAACCTGCGCTCAGCCATCGTATCCGCCTGAGCGGGAGATTGCTGCGGGCACTTCGCCCCCTCGCAATGACAAGGGGGTATCCGCCCTCGCAATGACAAGGGGGTATCCGCCCTCGCAATGACAACAGGGCACGCACCCCTGCTCCCCGTCTGTCATTGCGAGCCGCCGTCAGGCGGCGAAGCAATCCCCTCCGAGCACGGGAGCAATGCCTGCACGCACTGGCCCGCCTGAGCGGGAGATTGCTGCGGGCACTTCGCCCCCTCGCAATGACAAGGGGGTATCTGCCCTCACAATGACAACAAGGCACGCACCCCCGCGCCCCGCCTGTCATTGCGAGCCGCGCTGCACGCGGCGAAGCAATCACCCCGAGCACGGGAGCAATGCCTGCACGCACTCGCATCCGCCTGAGCAGGGGATTGCTGCGGGCGCTTCGCCCCCTCGCAATGACAAGGGGGTACGCTGCCCTCGCCTCACCGCAAGAATGGGGGTACGTTTGTTACCGCAGGGGCACTGAGGCCGCCGCGGTTCATCCCCATCTCCAGAACCTCTTTGCGCACTCTGCGTCCTTCGCGCCTTTGCGTTTTTCCCCTCTGCGTCTTTGCTCGCTTTGCGCCTTTGAACACCAAAAAGGCGAGAGTCGTCTGACCCTCGCCCTTTCGGATCTGGCGCCCCCGGCGCGACTCGAACGCGCGACACGCAGTTTAGGAAACTGCTGCTCTATCCCCTGAGCTACGAGGGCAATGCAGGCTCGAGTCTACCATACTCTGGATTGCTGTGCAAGAGAGGTCACACCAGCGCCAAGCTCACCGCTACGGTCAAGATCGTTACTGGCAAACCCACCTTCAGATACGCGCCGAAGCTCACCCGCACCCCCCAGCGCGCCGCGAGTTCGGCCATGATCAGGTTGGCGACCGAGCCGAGTAGGGTGAGGTTGCCGGCCAGCGTGGCGGTGGCGGCGAGCGTGAGCCATGCCCGCTGTTGGTCGGCAAAGGCCGGGATTAAGCCTTGCAACAGTAACACTGCTGGTACGTTGCTGATCAGGTTCGAGAGCACGACCGATATCAACCCGAACGGCACCATCCCGGCTTGGGCGAGCGGGGCCAAGGCCGTGAAGAGCTGGGATGTCCAGCCTTGGGTTTCGAGGGCATGGGTGACGACGAAGAGGCCGGCGAAGAAGGTTAAGAGGCCCCAGTCAATCGTTTTGAAGACTCGTTCGGGCCGGATACGGCGGGTGGCGAGCAGCGCGCCGGCGGCGACAAAGGCCGCTACCGGTACCGGTACCCCAACCAGAAAGGCAATTAGCATCAGCGTGATCACCAGCGCTGCTTTGCGCAGCAATGGCCGGTAGACCCGCGTGCGCAAGACGTTGGGCGTCTCCAGTGCCCCGCTGCGGAATTCGTCGCGATACACGAGCATGACGATCACCCAACAGATAACGAGGCCGATCAAGGCGGTTGGCGTGAGCGCAGCAGCAAAATCGAGATAAGGGATGTTGGATGCGTTGCCGATAATGATGTTTTGCGGGTTGCCGGTGATGGTGGCGGTGGAGCCGATGTTAGCCGCGACTGCCAGCCCGATCAGGTAAGGCAGCGGATCGCGCCGGAGGGCGCGGGTGACATCGAGCACGATCGGCGTCATCATGAGCACGATGGTGTCGTTGAGGAACAGCGCCGAGAGCACGCCGCTCGCGCCGATGACCAGCGCCAACAACGAGCGCGGGCCGCGGGCGAATTGCACCACGCGCTGGGTGACGACGCCGAAAAAGCCGGCGAGAAAGAGGCTACCGTTGATGACCATCATGCTAAACAGCAACAAGAGGGTGTCGAAATCGAGCGCCTTGTATGCCTGTTCCAACGACATCGCGCCGATGCCGAGCAGCAGCGCCGCGCCGATCACGGTGATCGTCGTTCGATCGGCGCGCAGCAATGGCCAACGCCCAACCGCGACCCCAAAGATGGTCGCGGCGACGATCAGCAAGGTCAGTACTGAGATGATGGTGTCCATTCGGGGTGTTACTTACAGTTCGCTCAATAGTGGTTTTCTCATAGCAAACTCGCCCGCCCCCTTCAGAGGCGGGCTATGCATACGAAGGCCGCTGAGAAGTTGTGTGCTTAATTGAGACAACGTTAGCTCACGCGAGAAGGATATGTTAGGCGTCACTCCATAGCAGGCGGCAGTTCCACTGCCGCACTCCATAACACGCGGCAGAATCACTGCTGCACGCCATCCTACCAAACTTCAATCATCAACGCGATAACCCAACTGCCGGCTACACGCCAATGCCGCTTCGCGCACCCGCGGCCCCAACGCTTCGGCCCGCTTCCGGTTGAGCCGGATCGAGGGACCGGATAAGCTAATCGCCCCTACAACCTGCCCGCGCCGGTCGAAGATCGGCGCTGCGACGCAGCACACCCCTGCCTCACGCTCTTCGTCGTCGAGGGCAAAGCCGCGTTCGCGCGCCGTAACCAGCTCGACGCGCAGGCGGTCGCGGTCGGTGATGGTCTTGGTTGTCCACTGCTCAAAGCGGCCACTCGCCAGATACTGTTCGAGTTCGGCAACTGGCAATGCCGCCAAGATCGCTTTACCGCCGCCGGTGCAGTACAACGGCGCGCGCTGACCAACTTCGGTAAACATCCGCACCATGTGCGGGCTTGGGATCTGTTCTTGATAAACTGCCGCATCGCCTTGGCGAATGATCAAATTGCTCGTCTCGCCGGTCTCGGCGGTCAGTTTGGCCAGCTCGGCCCGCGCAATCCGGATCAGATCGAACCGCCGGCTCTGGGCGGCGCGGGCAGCAATTTCTAACAGCCGCGGCCCCGGCCCGTAGCGCCGCGTGCTTGCCTCTTGCGCCACATAGCCTCTCGCCGCTAAACTAGAGAGCAGGCGATGAACGGTCGCTAACGGCAGATCGAGCCGCTCGCTCAATTCCGAAACACTTAGATCATCATCAGCTAGCGCAAGCGCTTCTAACACATCAAAGGCGCGATCGATCGACTGTACCATACCCATTCCGGCATCTAAAAAGATTTTCCATGGTAGTGTAAGGGAAAGTGGCGTTTTTTGCCAGTTGGATTGCTCACCCGGCGCCTCCCCCCAGCGGGGGGAGGTTGGGAGGGTGGCCTTTGACAACGACATGGCGCAGAAAACGCTGAGGGTTGCAGAAAGCGCCTATTGAAGGCCACAATCCTCTGCGCCCTCCGCGTCCTCTGCGGTGAGCCGATCAACAAAACTATGACGACCAACCCCAACCTAACCGACGGCCTCGGCTCCACTGCCGAACGCAAAGCGCGGCTGCGCAGCGCGCCGCTGCCCGGCCCCCACAACGCGCTCTGGTACTTTCCGCAGTTGGCCGGCGGCTACCCACGGATTATCCGCAACGCTGCCCTGATTCAATTAGCCCGCTACACGCCGAGCATCCCGCTCAAGAACGCGATCTACCGCCTGCTCGGCGTCAAGGTCGCTCCGCATGCCAGCGTCGGCCTAATGGTGATGTTTGATATTTTCTTCCCGCAAGATATCACCCTCGGCGAAAATTGCGTCATCGGGTACAATACAACCATTCTGTGCCACGAGGTGACCCGCCACGAATGGAAGCGCGGCCCCGTGGTGATTGGCCCTGACGTCACGATCGGCGCCAATTGCACCATTCTGCCGGGGGTCATCATCGGCGCCGGTGCGACCGTTTCAGCCATGAGTTTGGTAAACCGCGACGTACCGCCGGGAGCGTTCGTTGGCGGCGTCCCCATCCGGCGGTTGGATCGTTGACGACCGTACCGCCGCCGGCGTGCGGCCCCATACAGTAGAGCTGCACGGCCGTGCGGCTCCAGAACGATCAATTGCAGAGGACCACATGCGCCACATTCGCCCATTTATCGACTTGATATATGCATTCATCACCGGCCACCCGTTCATTTTCTGGACATGCATGGCCCTCAATCTGTTTGGCGTCGTGTGGGGCGGCATCGTCTGGTACGGGCCGATGCTGGTCTCTTCGCCGCCATGGGCTTGGATCTTTATTCCTGACTGCCCAGCCGCGGCGCTCTACGCCACCATTGCCTTCATCTTGATCCGCTATGGTCGCGCTGTGCCGTGGTTTACCGCCTTCGCCGCCTTCGCCTGCATCAAATACGGCCTATGGACGCTCGCCTTCTGGTCGCGCCACTGGCTCGGCGCTGGCGTGATCGAACCGCTGGAACTGATGCTGTTCGTGTCGCACATTGGCTTGACGTGTGAGGGTATCTTGCTGGCAACCCGTATTGGCCCCCTTGGGATGGGCGCTCGCGCTGCGGTGGCCGCTTTCTTTAGCCTGTCAATCTTCGTTGACTATGGCCTCGGCTTCCACCCGCCGCTGACGTGGGTGGTCACGCCATCCTTCGCGATGTGGACGGCGGTCCTTTTGACGAGTGTGCTGGGCTTCTGGCTGACCCGCCCGTCAGTGGTGGTGGCGCAGCAGATCGAAGCGCGCGGCTTGCAACTGGGGCAACGAATAAACGAATGGAGAAACGAATAAACGAATGGAGGTGGAAGGGGCGTTTTATACACTTTATTCGTTTATTCGTGCTAACATTCGTTGTAATTCAGGCCGGCGGAGCTTACCTGCCGCTGTGCGCGGCAGTTCATCGACAAACACGATCGCGCGCGGCGCTTTGTAGCCGGCCAGCCGCGCGCGGCAGTGCGCAATCAGCTCCTCGCTCGTTACTGGCTGGCGCACCACCACCGCCGCGACCGGTCGCTGGCCCCATTCAGGGTCGGGCACACCCACTACTCCCGCCTCGGCGACCGCCGGGTGGCTGAGCAGCACCGCCTCGACTTCGGCAGGATAGATGTTCTCGCCGCCGGCGATAATCAGATCGCTGCGCCGGTCAACCACGTAGAGGTAGCCTTCCGCATCGAGATAGCCCAAATCGCCGGTGGGCAGCCATTCGTCAGACTGGCGCGGCGGCCTGCTCACATACCCCGGCGAGATCGTTGGCCCGCGCAGACAGATTTCACCCACTTCTCCCGGCGCTGCATCGTGGCCAGCTGGCGTTACGATCCGCAGCTCGACCGGCAACAACGGTTTGCCCGCCGAACCGAGCCGCTGTAAGGCTTCGGCAGGGGCAAGCGTCGCCGCTTGCGAGGCCGCTTCGGTCATACCGTAGGTCTGCGTCACTGGGATGCCCCGCATTGCGCATTGCTCAAGCAACGCGAGCGGAGCCGGGCCGCCGCCGAGCAAGACGCAGCGCAGGTGCGGCGGGAATGGCGCGGGGTCAACCGCGAGCAACCGCTGCAACATCACTGCCACCAGCGAGACAATGGTTACGCGCTGCGCAGCCAGATCGCGCCGAACCAACACCGGATCAAACCGTTCGTGCAAGATGACCGGGATGCCGTAAATCACCCCGCGCAGCAAGATGCTCAGGCCGCCGACGTGGAAGAGCGGCAGCACGGCTAGCCAGCGGTCGTCGTCGCACAAACCGAGGTTGAGCATGGAGCCGATCGCGTTCCACCAGTGGTTGCCGGCGGTGAGAATCGCGCCTTTGGGCCGCCCAGTAGTGCCCGACGTGTAGATGATCGTATGCGGCGCGCTCAGGTTGATTGGCGAAGCCAGCGGCGGCGGCGCATCGGCAGGAGCAGCCAGTTCCTCCAGCGTGATGATGGGTGTTTCCCCCGCCGCCTCGCGCGCCGTCGCCACCAGTTCATCTTCAGCGATCAGCAGGGCCGGCCCGCTGTCGCGCACTTGAAAGGCCAGCTCAGCGGCGGTGAGCCGGGTATTGAGCAGCACCAGCGTCACGCCAGCGCGCGGCGCGGCATGCACCACCGCCGCATAC